>JAFDWC010000039.1 GCA_018268655.1 Actinomycetota bacterium | reverse complement strand
CGCTCCCCCGACTCCTCCTTTGCCTCGCTGCCGCCGATCTCCGCCCGGGTCCTGGCGGCGCGCCAGCGGGTGCGGCCGCAGCCGGTTTGGAAGCTGCGCAGCTCTGCCGTCTTCGCGACCGTGAGCCTGGCGCTGATCGCCATCGTCCTCTTCGTCGGCATCAGCCTCGCGGCCGACTGGCTGACCCCCTACCGCGACGTCCTCAAGGTCGCGAGGCCGGTCACCAGCCGCATCCACTTCGGCAAGGAGCCCGAAGGGGAATCGCCGCCGCCCCAGGGCCCGGCCGCCAACCGAGCGGCGCGCCAAGCCGAACGATGATGCCGGGGCGGCCGCTGCCGCCCGCCCCTCAGCCGCCGCCGTAGACGACGACCAGGTCGGTCACGATCCCCGCCATGAAGCCCGCCGAGAGCATCCAGAGGCCGAGCTCGCGGTGGCCGAAGCGCCGCATCGCTCCCCAGACCTCGCCGATCACATAGAGGATCGCCCCACCCGAGAGCGCGTAGAAGGCGAGTTCGAGGGGTTCGGAGCTGACGTTGTAGCCGAGCATCGCGCCGAGGAAGACCGGCCCGCCGCCGATCAGCCCGACCAGCCCGAGCCAGCGCCAGGAGGGCCGCACCTCGCCGAGCGGGCCGACGATCCCGAACCCCTCGGTCGCGTTGTGGAGGGCGAAGCCGATGATCAGGACCGTCGCCAGGGCGATCTCGCCGGTCCCGGCCGAGACGCCGATCGCCAGCCCCTCGGCGAAGTTGTGGAGCCCGATCGCGACGGCGACGGCGAGCCCGGTCCGCAGCACCCGTCCGCGCGCCTGCTGTCCTCGCAGCTCGAGGCGAGCGGCGTCCTCGGGCGCAAGTGCATCGACCGCGCCGCCGGCGATCGGCGGCTGCACCGGCCCCGGGGGGCGCATCCGGCGCTCGACGCTCGCCAGCCCCGCGGTGCCGGCGGCGAAGCCGGCGCCGAGCAGGGCCAGCAGCCCGATCGCCTTGCCGGCGCCCTCGGTCCCTTCCTTCAGGCCGACGACCGGCTCCTCGACGATCGCCATCGCGTGCCCGCTGACGTCCATGAAGAGAAAGGCGAGGACGCCGACGGCGAACATCGCCAGCGCCACCCGGGCGCGGTCGCTCATCGTCTGCAGCCGCCCGAAGGGAAGGCCGAGATAGATCGTCAACCCGGCCAGCGCGCCCAGCAGCGCGGTTTCGGCGAACGACATCGACTACCTCCTTGAAGACGGACCGTCAGTTGAGTGGGGGTGCAACGGGCGCTGCGCGTGACTTAGGGTACCCTAACAACGGCCGCCGTGAGAGCAGCAGCAGCGCGAGCAGGCCGAGGCCGCCGCAGAGCGCGAGCCCGACGGAGACGCCGAGCCCCTGGGCGAGGAGGCCGATCGTGATCGGCCCGACCATGTCGCCGAGCTCCTTGACGGAGCCGGCGGTGCCCATCGTCGCTCCCAGCCGGTCGGGCTCGGCGAGCTCGCTGACGAGGGCGTCGGTGTTGGTCCAGACGATCCCGACCCCGACCCCGGCGAGGAGCGAGGCGGCGAGGAAGGCGCCGCCGCCGAGCAGGGCGAGGGCGATCGTCGCAAGGGCGGCGAGTCCGAGGCCGAAGCGGATCGTCGGCGCCGCCCCGAGACAGTCGGCGGCGCGGCCGGCGAGCGGCTGCACCAGTAGGTAGCCGAGGGCGACCAGGGCGAGGAGGACGCCGGCCGCGGTCGGGTCGTAGCCGAGGGCGGCGATCCGCACCGGCAGGAAGCCGAAGATGATCCCGACGAAGAACATGTTGACGACGATCACCGCGAACCAGCGCCGCAGCTCGCGGTCGGCGAGGACGTCGCGGAGGCCGGCCAGCGAGAGGTCGTCGTTATCGTCGACCGCAACCCGGGAGCGCTCCCGCGGCGGCTCGCGCGGCAGCCAGAGGGCGACGCCGAGGGCGACCGCGCCGACCGCCGCCGCGGCGAGGAAGATCGCCGCGAAGCTGGCGCCGGCGACGATCAGGCCGCCGACCAGCGGGCTGAGGACGTAGCCCGCTCCCTTGACCGTGTTGTAGGCGCCGTAGGCGCGGCCGCGCTGCTCCCTGTAATAGACGGCGACG
The DNA here is from genome assembly GCA_018268655.1 of Actinomycetota bacterium. Classification (GTDB taxonomy): domain Bacteria; phylum Actinomycetota; class Thermoleophilia; order Solirubrobacterales; family 70-9; genus VAYN01. The sequence goes on along the minus strand of JAFDWC010000039.1, from coordinate 20,755 downwards.
AGGGCGAGCGAGACGGCGGAGAGGGCGGCGGCGCCGACCCCCTGCAGGAAGCGGACCGCGAACAGCAGCTGCGGTGGCACCACCAGGTAGAGGAGCGAGGCGGCGACGAAGACGACGATCCCCGCCAGCATCGTCCGCTTCATCCCCTCGCGGTCGGCGAGCCAGCCGAAGAGCGGCTTGGCGAAGACCTCGGCGAGGTCGTAGACGGCGATCAGGAGGCCGATCACCGCCACCCCGACGCCGACCTGGCTCGCGTAGAGGGGGAGGTTGACGGCGACGACGTGGGCGCCGAAGGAGGTGACGAAGCCGACCAGCCCGAGCGCCAGCGCGTAGCGCAGCGGCGTTGGCTCGGTCGCCGTCGTCGTGCCTGGCGTCGTGGTGGCGATGTCCATCTGGTACCAACCTGCCGTTCAACGTAATGTAGCGAGCGTTTCATCGAGCCGTCGCGGGTCAGGGTTGCCGCCACCCCGCGCGACCCTCGTCGCGGCCGTCCTCCGCCTACGATCTGATCAGCGATGGACCGGAACTGGCTTCTGATCACCATCTCGACCCCGGGCGGCTCCTCGACGCTGCGGGTCTGGGCCTGGCGGCGGCTGCGGGCCCTCGGCGCCCACTACCTGCAGCAGTCGGTCTGCCTGCTGCCGGCGACGGCCGAGACGCGGCGGGCCGTCAACCGGGTGGTGGCCCGGCTCGCCGAGGAGGGCGGACAGGGCAGGGCTCTGGAGATCGCGCTGGTCGGCGCCGAGCAGGAGGCGGCGGTGATCGAGGCCTTCCAGGGCGAGCGCAGCGACGAGTACGGCGAGGTGGTCGAGCGCACCGGCGAGTTCCACGGCGAGCTCGCCAAGGAGCTGGGCCGCGGCCGCGCCACCTATACCGAGCTCGAGGAGTCCGACGCCGACCTCGCCCGGCTCAAGCGCTGGCTGGCGGCGATCGAGGCCCGCGACTACTTCGACGCGCCCGGCCGCGGAGAGGCGGAGGTGGCCGTCGAGCGCTGCGAGCAGGCGCTCGCCGAGTTCGAGAGCGAGGCGATCAACAGCGAGATCGGTACCGGCCGGGACGAGTAGATGAGCCCGCGCGCGGTCGTTTCATCTCACACTCGTCTTCCGGAGATGACGTCTGGATCGAGCTGCCGTGACTTCGCATATACGTCGGGCGCCAGGCTCAGTCTCCGTTGGTGTCGTGCATCTCCGCTTTGACGCAGCGGTTCATCGCCTTGGTCCCGGTGCCGCCATAGCGCTCGACGAAGGCCTTCTTGTTCTTGCGAAGCTTCGCCTTGCACTCCTGGGTTGCCTCGGCCTTCGTGTCGGTGCGGGACGCGGTCGCGCCCTTCGCGGCCGATGGGCCCGCCGCGCCGGCGGTCGCGGCGGACACGGGAACGATGGCTGCCCCGGCACAGGCCGCCGTGGCCAGGGCGAGGAGTCCTCGCCCGCGAATCGCGGTCATCTCATTTCACCTCTGTATCGGAATTCGATCCTGACTCGGATTCGGCACTTTTCTCGGCCCGTTCTCCGTCGGGCTGCAGTTCGTCGAGGTAGCGGTCGGCGGTTCTACCCGCCTTCTCGAGCTTGTCGTGGTACTTGCCGCCGGTCCGTTTGTCGGCGGCGTCCTGAGCTTTGTCGATCGCCTTCTTGAGGTCGTCCTTGTGCTCTGCCGCCTGCTCGCGGGCCTTGTTCGTCAGCCCTTTCAGGGTTTCGCTGATGGCCATTTCCGCCTCTTTCTCCGGAGCGCTCTGGGATCCACCTGTAACGCTACCCACCTGGTAGCGTAACGAACGTTTCATTCAACCCCGGCTCGTCCCGGGCGGGCTAGTCCCCGCCGTCTTCGTTGGCGTTGCCCGGCTGGTCGGCGTGGCCGCTGGGACCGTCTTCGTCCGAGGTCGCGGAGCCTTGCTGCCCCTGGGCGTCGTGATCCTCGCCGCCGGGCTGCTCGGTGCTGTCGTTGGTCTCGGTGTCGCCGGCCTTGTCGCGGTCGTGGTCGGAGCCGCTCTGGGCGCCGGACTGAACGTTGTCGTTGTCGCCGTTGGTGGTCGGGCTCGCCGTGCTCGGGGCGGTCAGCGCACTGGTGTCGGTCGTCGACCTGGTCGACGCCCCGGCGACCGCCAGCGCGGACCCGCCGAGCCCGATCGCCGCCACGGCGGCGCCGACCAGGAGGACCTTCCTTCCCTGCTTGAACATCACGACTCCTTTCGTTGCTTTCGAGTGCAGCCGGAGGTTGCGGAAGCGAGGTGAACTCGGGGTGAAGCCCGCTCGGCCGGGCGGATGTGAGGCCACCCTGGGGGCTGATCTCACGTTCCCGGCCCCGCGGGCGTCTTACCCCGGGAAGACCCCGAGCGAGAGGAGCAGTAGATGAAGACGAAGGTGCTCGCGGCGGCGCCGTGGGAGCGGGTCGACGCGCTCGACTGGGGCGGCTTCGCCGCCGAGCTCGACGAGCACGGCTTCGCCGTCACCGAGCCGATCCTGGGCGCGGCGGAGTGCGCCGAGCTGGCGGCGCTGTTCGACGACGGCCGCTTCCGCTCGACCGTCGAGATGGCGCGCCACCGCTTTGGCGACGGCCGCTACCGCTACTTCGACCACCCGTTGCCGACCCCGATCGGCGAGCTCCGCGCCGCCCTCTACGCGCATCTCGCCCCGATCGCGAACCAGTGGGCGGAGCGGCTGGGGGAGGAGGAGCGCTACCCGGCCTCCCACGAGGAGCTGCTCGAGCGCTGCGCGGCCGCCGGCCAGGAGCGCCCGACGCCGCTGATCCTCCGCTACGGCGAGGGCGACTGGAACGCCCTGCACCAGGACCTCTACGGCGAGGTCTTCTTCCCGTTCCAGGTGCTGACGATCCTCTCCCGTCCCGGCGTCGACTTCGAGGGCGGCGAGTTCGTCCTGCTCGAACAGCGGCCGCGGGCGCAGAGCCGCGCCCACGTCCTCAGCCCGGCCCAGGGCGCGTTCGTGATCTTCCCGACCCACCACCGTCCCGGCGCCGGCAGGCGCGGCTGGCACCGCGCCGGCATGCGCCACGGGGTGAGCACGCTGACGCGGGGCTCGCGGACCGCGCTCGGGATCATCTTCCACGACGCGACGTGAGCCTGCCTTCCTCTCACGAAACCCACCCTGTCGGCGTTTACCCCTCTGAAACGTCACATGACCGAAAGGTGGAAATGTCAATCGAAGACAACAAGGCGATCGTCGGCCGCTGGTTCACCGACTTCTGGGGCACCGAGTTCAACCCCGACGTCATCGACGAGCTCGCCCATCCCGACATCCGCTTCGAGTACTCCCTGCACCAGCCGCTGCGAGGCCGCGACGCTGTGCGCGAGTTCGCCATCGGCTTTCGCGAGGCATTCCCGGACCTCGGCTTCAGCGGCACCGCCGACCTGATCGCCGAGGGCGAATACGTCGTCGGACAGTGGATCGGCGGCGGCACCCACACCGGCACGCCGATGACCGACCTGCCGCTCGGCGGCCTGCCGCAGGCGAACACCGGCAGGACGATGCGCTTCACCGGCACCACCGTCCTCCGTATTCAGGACGGCCTGATCACCGAGGAGGTCGGCCTCGACGACGGCGTCAGCGTCCTGCGCCAGCTCGGGCTGATTCCTGACGGCTGAGCGAGACTCGAGCGATCCCGCCTCGAGTCCGCTCAGCAGCGAGGCTCGACCCGCGGTCCCGGCGCTCGAAGCAGGCTCGAGCCGCAGGCGGTGTTTGGCAGCGGCTCGACCCTGACCTTGGCGCCGTCGCTCCGCGTTCCCCTGACGTTGGCGGCGCTGACCGTGGCGACGTTGCGGGCCACGCCGCTGAAGCCGGAGGTGATCTGGGCGGTGAGGCGGAAGGTCCGCATGCCGCCGGCCGCAAGGCGCTTGGCCCTCCAACAGGTCTGCCCCTTGCCGGAGGCCGCCGGTTCGCTGCGCAGGATCGTCAGGCCGCTCCGCGGCTGATCGCAGACCTTGACGCCCTGCGCTGCGCCATTGCCCTTGTTTCGGACCGTGATCGTGAAGGAGACGACCGAGCTCGGGCGGGCGAAGGCGGTGCTTGCCGTCTTCTCGATCGCGAGCTTCGGCTTGGCGGGCCTTTGCTTGTGGTGCTTCGTCGAAGTCGAAGAGCCGGTGGCGCCGTAGGTCACCTGCGCGCAGGCGATGGGCAGGATCAGGCCGCTGCTGGCGGCGAGGTTCGCCGCGCAGTTGGAGAAGGTGCCGGTGTTGGAGGCGACGACCGAGACGCTGATCGCGCAGCCGCTCGACCCTTCGGCGAGCGATCCGACAGCGGCGATGGTTCTCGCTCCTGGGGTCGCGGTGACGCTCGGCGAGGTGCAGTCGCTGCTGACGGCTGGATCGCTGGCGACCACCATCCCGGCGGGCAGCGCATCGTCGATCTTCCAGCCGGCCTTGGCGCCCCGCTCTTCGCTGTTGCTGATCGTGAAGGTGAGCCGGCTGAGCTCTCCCGCGGTCAGGCCGCCGGAGGGCGAGAACGACTTCTCGAGGGTCGGGCTGACGTCGTAGACGGCGAGGTTGTCGATGGCGCTGTCGTTGCCGGTGCCGGTTTCCTGAAGGTTGTCGATCCGGAACGCCAGCTTGGAGCTGTTCGCTCGGTAGGCGCCGCTGAAGTAGCGGCCGGCCTGGTTGGCGTCCTGGTAAAGGAGGCACGGGTCGACGACGCCGTTGTGCAGCGCGGTGGGGGGACCACCCGGGGCGCCGAGCGAGATGACGTAGCTCGCGCCCGTCACCGTGCACGCATGAATGGCGTAGTCGAAGGACGCGGAGTAGTAGTGACCGGGTGTGACGCCGAAGCCGCCGACGCTGGCGAGCACGAGCGTCTGGCCGGCGGTGATGGTGGCGTTGGTGTAGGCACCCAGCGCGTGATTGTCGAGGGGGTCGATCCCGCCGTTGAGGTCGGAGCCGAAGGCGCCGAGTTTCGAGGACAGGTCCCTGAGGCCGCCCACGGCCGGGGCGTTCGGACAGGTCGGCAGCGTCGTTTCGGTCAGCCCGAAGGACTGGATCGTGCCGTTGCAGTCCTTCAGCCAGGCGGCGTCGGCGGTGTAGGTCTGGTTCCACGGCGCCGCGCCGACGTAGCTGGTCAGTGACGTCGCGCCGAGGCCCTGGCCCTGCTCGAAGCCCTCGAAGAACGCCAGCCGACCCCCGAGCATGCCGCGGGTGTAGATGACGTAGGCGGCCGTGTCGTCGGCACCGTCGGCGTCCTGACCGATCAGGCCGGCCCGCAGGAACGTCGTGCCGGCGCTCGCTCCGGCGGGCAACGATATGTCGAGCCGGGGCAGGGTCACCACCGTCCCGGCCGTCACTTCCGCGGCCGCGGCGGGGACGCACAGGACGGCCGTCGCAGACGCGACGGTGCAGGTACCGGTCACCGACGAGGTGCCCAAGGGGAAGGTGCTGCCGACGCTCGCCGTGAACGCCGCGCCGGCGAGGGCGTCGACGCGGAAGCCGGCCGCCGGTCCGGTTTCGCAGAGCGGCGTCATGCACTGGAAGGACGGCTGCGGAGCCTGGGCGGAGGTCGGGGTGATCCACAGCCTTCTCGGCGCGGCGGCCCAGTTGCCGTTGTCGGCTGGCCCGGGAGCCTGCAGGAGGAAGTCCATCGCGTTGTTCGCCGGTTCGTCGTCAGCCGGCGCCTGCGCCGTGGCGAGCTGGGCGCCGACCGCTGCGCCCCCGGCGTCGAAGTCGAGTCGGGGGAGGTCGATGTTCGTCCCGACCGCTGCGAACGCTGGGAAGTTGGGCAAGCAGCGCAGCGCGGTCGCCGACTGCACCGTACAGAGCCCGACGAAGGCGCCGGAGCCGAAGGGGAAGGTGCTGCCGACCGGGTTGGTGAACGTCGTGCTCCCGCTCGCGTCGACTCGGAAGGGCGAGGTGGGGGTGACCCCGCACGCCGCCGACACGCAGGTGAAGCGGATCGGGGGCAGCACGGTCTTTCCGGTCGGCACCCCGACGGTCGCCGAGAGCGCCTGCCAGTCGGTGGCGCCGTTGCGGACGATCGAGAGGGTGTCGTCGGCTGGGTTGTTCGTCCCGATCTGGACGCTGTCGGTCCAGGTGGCGCTCAGGACCGGCGCGAGGGGGGCGATCGAGCCCGGCACCGAGACCGCGAATGGCGCCGCCGCACGCAGGAAGGTCGAGTGGTCGCTCGTGGTCATGCCGGGCGTCCCGGAGAGCTGGCAGGTGACCGTCGTCGTGTTGGTCACCGCGCACGAGCCCTGGATGACACCCGCACCCGTCACCCAGTTCACTGTCGTCCCCGGCACTTCGGTGAAGGTAGCGCCAGCGAGCGCGGTGACCGTGACCACCGTCGTCGTTTCGGCGCGGCAGGCGCCGGTGCCACAGCCCAGGGTCGGCACGTATTGCGCCGTCCCCGAGGCGATGTCCAGCGGCACGGTGCCCGGAGCCCAGCCGAGATTCAGCCGAGCGGCCTGCGCCGGCGCCGTCCCCAGGGCCAACGTCGCGCCGACGATCAGCAGGGCCCCGACCCAGCGACGGCGGCCGGCTGCCAAGGCGCGCCGCGACGCGCCGGTTCGATACTCGCAGGACGAGTCCATCGTTCTCCCCAGTCGTTGAAAGTCTCTCGCGTTGATCGGCACGCCGAGGCCGGGGCTTGAGGGCAGCTCGACACCGCGCGTCGCCCGTCGCTCCGCGGGACCGGATCTCGAGTGGGGCTGCTCAGGCCTTGAGCATGGCGCCCAGCTCCTCGAGCTGGGCTTCGATCCCGCCGCAGACCTGCTCGCAGAGGTCGAACACCGAGGGGTCGGCGATCGCGTAGATCGAGCTGGTGCCCTGCTTGCGGCGGGAGACGAACCCCTCGGCGTGGAGCGTCGCCAGGTGCTTGGAGATGTTCTGCTGGGAGCTGCCGAGTGCGGCGGTCAGCTCCCGCACGGAGGCGCCGCCGCTGTCCCGAAGCAGGTCGACGATCCGCAGCCGGGTCGGGTCGGAGAGGGCGAGGAAGCGGCGGGCGATCAGCTCGGCGGCTTCGGGCGTCAGGGGGCTCTTCATCGGTTTGCTATCTTCTCTTGCACAACTGTTAAGTTGTTAACTTGTGCATCTGAGAAAGGATAGCGCGATGGTCACGGCGCAGACGACAGACGGTGGGGGGGAGGCGGCACAGCCGGTGGAAGCGGCGCCTCGGCGCTGGCCGCTGGAGCGGCTGCTGTTCCTGATGGCGGCGACGGTGACCCTGCTGAGCGTCGTGCTCACCGCCCTCCTCAGCCCCTGGTTCCTGCTGCTGACCGCGTTCGTCGGCCTCAACCAGCTGGCCTTCGCCGCCTTCGGCAACTGCCCGAGCTCCTGGCTGCTGCAGCGCCACCTCGGCTTCGAGCGAGGCTGCGCGCGATGACCGCGCTGGGGCCGGTCGGGAGGCTCGGTCGCTTCGCGGCGGCCCACCGCCGCGGCGTCTTCCTCGCCTGGGCTGCTCTCGCCGTCGCCCTCGGGTTCTTCGCGCCGCGGGTCGAGACGGCGCTCTCGGGCGCCGGCTGGCAGGCCAACGGGTCCGAGTCGGTGGCGGTGCGCGAAGAGGCCGAACGCGGCGTCGGCGGTGGCGGCGCCTACTCGATCCAGGTCGCCGTCCACTCGAACGAGCTGACCGCCGCCGATCCCGCCTTCCGCCGCACGCTCGCCGGCGTCGAGCGCATCCTCCGCGGCAGCTCGGCGGTGCGGGCAGTGGTGCCGCCGCGACCGGGCTCGACGATCTCGGCAGACGGGCGGACGGCGATCGTCGTCGGCACCGCGGCCAGCGGGCCGAACGAGATGGTCGCCGCCGCAAACGACCTCAAGGGCGAGGTCGGCGCGGTCGCCGCCCCCGGCGTCGAAGCCAACCTGACCGGCGCCGCCGGGATGTGGTCGGACTTCAACCAAGCGAACCGCGAAGCGATGATGAAGTCGGAGCTGTTCTCGTGGCCGGTGACGCTGGCGATCCTGGTCCTCGCCTTCGGCTCGCTGGTCGCCGCTGGGCTGCCGCTGCTGCTGACGATCGTCGGCCTGATCGCCTCGGCCGGCGTCCTCTACCTCGGCACGCTGGTCGCGCCGATCTCGATCTGGGCGATGAACTTCGCGCTGATGTTCGCCCTCGCGCTCGGCATCGACTACGCGCTGTTCATCGTCATGCGCTTCCGCAACGGCCTGTTCGGCCAGCGTGAGGACGTGGCCGCGGCGGTCGGCGAGACGATGGACACCGCCGGTAAGGCCGTCCTCTTCTCCGGCCTCACGGTGCTGATCTCGCTCTCGGCGGTGATGCTGGTGCCGAGCCCGGCCTTCCGCTCGATGGCGCTCGGGATCATGATCTCGGTGATCTTCGTCCTCGCGGCGACCCTGACCCTGCTGCCGGCGGTGCTGGCCAAGCTCGGCCCCCGGATCGACAGGCTGGCGCTGCCCTGGGCACACTCGGGCGAGCACCGCTCGGCTCGCTTCGCCCGCTGGGGCGAGCTGCTGTGGCGGCGGCCGCTCCTCTTCGGCGGCCTCGGCCTGATCGTCCTGCTGGCGCTGGCCCTGCCGCTGCTGAACCTGAAGACCGGGATGCCGTCGATCAAGGTGGTGCCGAAGGACGATCCTTCGCGGGTCGGCTACCGCCAGCTGAGCGCAGCCTTCGGCCCGGGCATGCCGGGCACCCTGCAGGTAACCGCGCCCCGCGCGGAGCGAGCGGCGACGGTGGCGGCGCTGCGCTCCGATCCGGGCATTGCCGCGGTCGGCAGGCCGATCCCCGGTCGCCAAGGCCTGGTGCTGATCGAGGCCGTGCCGACCAGCGGGCCCTCGACGGAAGCCGCCGGCGCCACCGTCGACCGGCTGCGCGGCGAGCTGCCGCCGGCAGCGCTCGTCGGCGGCCCCTCGGTCGAAAACCACGACCTCGAAGCGGCGCTGGCGGCGAAGACGCCGCTGGCGATCGGGGTCGTGCTCGGGCTCGGCTTCCTGCTCCTGCTGGTCGCCTTCCAGGCGCCGCTGCTGGCGGCGATCGGGGTGCTCGCCAACCTGCTCTCGGTCGGCGCCGCCTTCGGCATCGCCAAGCTGATCTTCCAGGACGGCCACCTGACCGGTCTGCTCGGCTTCGAACCGCAGGGATTCCTCGACTCCTGGGGGCCGATCTTCTTCTTCGCGATGATCTTCGCGATCGCGATGGACTACACGGTCTTCCTGCTCGCCTCGGCGCGCGAGCACTGGGAAGCCTCGAGGGACCCGAGGCAGGCGATGGTCGGGGCGCTCGCCCACTCGGGCCGCGTCATCCTCGCCGCCGGCGCGGTGATGGTCGCCGTCTTCTTCACCTTCGCCCTCTCCGGGCCGCTGCCGCCGAAGGAGATGGGGACGATCCTCGGGATCGCCGTCCTCTTCGACGCGTTCCTGGTCCGCCTGCTGCTGCTTCCCGTCTTCCTCCGCCTCAGCGGCCGTGCCGCCTGGTGGCTCCCGGGCTGGCTCGGCCGGATCCTGCCGGACGTTCGCTTCGGCCACGGTGGCGAAACCAGCGCCGCGGCGGCGGTCGGCGACGAGGGTCAGCGGGCCCGGGTGCCCAGCGCCGGTTGACTGGCGAGCGCGGCGGCGATCTCGCCGCGGACCCGGGTCAATCTCCGCTTCCGGGTGCGGTGACGACGCGGCTGACCAGGCGCGGCTCGAGGGCCTCGTCGGGCCCCTCGTCTGCCGAAGGGGCAATGACGTCCACCTCGTACTCCGGGAAGCCGAGCGCGGCGTCGCGCTTGCGGTCGACCAGGAACGGGGCGCCGCCGACGATGCCGGCGCAGACCGCGGTGCGACCGGCGGTCAGCGGCCGCTCGACGCCGTGGGCCTCGACCTCGCATTCGTCGCCGCCGACGTGGTGCAGGGTCAGCTCGCCGCGCTGGCCGCGGAGGTGGAGGATCGCGTCGATCGCCGCCGGCGAGCCGCAGACCCGCTGGTGAAGGGGGTGACTTGGTGGTGGCGCGGTCGCTGAGTTCATGCCCCGATCAAACCGCGGCCCGCCCGCCCGCACACCCGGGCAGCGCCACACCGTCGCGTGTGGTGGCGCCCTTCGGGGCGACCTCATCGGGGTTAATCCGCACCGCGGTCGAGGGAGCAGAACGGATGGCGGCGAGGCCGAGCACGGCGAGGCTGGAGCGCAAGAGCATCCGCGAGGGAAGGCAGTGAGATGAAGGCAAGAGTCGTAATCGTCGGAGGCGGGGTCGCGTCGCTGGAGGCGGCGCTCACCCTGCGCGAGCTCGCGGGCGACCGCGCCGCGGTCGAGATCTACTCGGCCCGGAGCGATTTCGTCTACCGCCCGTACGCCGTCGGCAAGCCGTTCGGGAGCGCGGTGCTGAAAACCTACGACCTGCCGGCGCTGGTGCAGCGCTGCGGTGCCGAGCTCCACACCGACAGCATCGTCGCCGTCGACGCCGGCGCCCGCCTCGCGTCCACCTACGACGGCGTCTCGATCGCCTACGACTACCTGATCTTCGCCGCCGGCGCCTCGAGGCAGTGGCCGATTCCCGGCGCCACGACCTTCTGGGGGATCGCCGAGGTGAGCGACGTCGAGGAGGTGATGGCCCGCTTCGAGGCGGGCGAGATCCGCCGTGTCGCCTTCACCATGCCCGGCGTCGAGAGCTGGCCGCTGCCGATGTACGAGCTGGCGCTGCTGGCCGAGGCCGAGCTCTCGCGGGCCGGCGTCGAGAACGCCGAGCTGACCGTCGTCACCCCCGAGGACGCGCCGCTGCAGGTCTTCGGCCGCGGCGCCAGCGAGGCGGTGGCGACGCTGCTGGCGGAGCGTGGGGTCGAGGTGATCTCCGGCACCCACCCGGTCCGCTTCCACGGCGGCCGACTCCAGGTCGCGCCGGGCGACAGCCTTCGCTTCGACGCGGTGATCAGCCTGCCGCGGCTCGAGGGCAGGGCCGTTCGCGGCCTCCTCCACGACTCCAAGGGGTTCGTCCGCATCGACGACCACTGCCGGGTCCTGAATCGCGAGCGCGTGTACGCGGCCGGCGACACCACCACCTTCCCGGTCAAGCAGGGCGGCATCGCCGCCCAGCAGGCCGACGTCGCGGCCGAAGCGATCGCCGCTGAGCTCGGGGTGCCGATCGAGCCCCGCCGCTTCGACCCGATCCTCCGCGGCGTCCTCTGGACGGGCCATGAGGCCCTCTTCCTGCAGGGCTGGCTCGGCGGCGGCCACGGCGAAACCTCGACGCTCTCGGAGGCGCCGCCGTGGGACGAGGGCGAGGACAAGATCGTCGCCCGCCGCCTGGCCCCGTTCCTGGCCGCCATCGATGCCGAGCACGACGTCGCCGTCCGCGCCTGACGGCTCGAGGCCATTGGACGGTTGATTTCACGACCAGGCCCACCTGGACGACCACCCGGCAGCGTTGGGGCGCCTTTCTTTCGGCATGCGAGAGAAAGGCGCCCAAACGCACTTCGCATCCCTGCGTCCTCCGCCTTGCCTTTGCCAACGATCTAGGTGGCCGCGCGGCGGGCCGGGCTCGCCGCGCGGCCGAGGGCCCAGACCCGTTCCATCCCGGCGGCGATCCGGGCGACGCCGGCCGCGGCGCCCTGGTTCGCGGCCGCGGTTGCGGCAAGCGCCGCTTCGCAGCGATGTTCGTGCCAGGCCGGGAAGGCGGTGTCGAGCACGGCGAGCGAGGCAGCGACCGCTTCGGCCCCGTGCCGCACCTGTGCCGTCGCGCCGGTCAGGCGGCGGACCAGGAGGCCCTGACCGCGCCAGGCCCGGCGGTAGGTGCCGGCAAACGCGGACAGCTCCGCCCTCGCGGCGGCGAGGGCGCGGCGGACCGCCGCCAGCTGCGGTTCGTCGAGCACGGTGATCGCCTGGTCGAGGGCGCTCCAGTCGGCTTCGGCGAGCGCCGTTTCTCCCCGCGCCGCGGCGCCTTCGCCGAGCTCGCAGATCCGTTCCGAGGCGGAGAGGCTCTTCAGCAGCGCTTCCGGTTCGCGTTCGACCGCGTCGCGCAGGGCGCCTTCGAGCCGGGCGGCGTTCCGGTAGAAGGAGGGGGCGGCCGCGCCCGCCGCCGTCGTGCCGGTCGCGAGGAGCGCCGCGACCGCTGCCGCGCCGATTGTCATCCGCAGCGTGCGCACCCTCGTCAATCTAGGCCAGCGCCGCGCTGCCGCCATCGGTGGAACGCCGCAACCTTTGGATCCGAGTACGACGCCGCCGGACAGCGATCGCTATTCATAAGGAGCGATGGCGGTTCCCGACGAAGCCGGCAATCCCCCTCAGCAGGCAAGGTTCCAGCGCCTGCTCGCGGTCGGCAACGAAATCGTCGCCGAGCTCGACCTGGAGACGGTGCTGCCGTCGGTCGTCGATGCCGCTCGTGAGCTGACCGGGGCCGAGTACGCGGCGCTCGGCGTCCTCGATCGCGACGGCGAGGAGCTGGAGCGATTCATCTACCGCGGCATCGACGAGGAGACGCGGCGGGTCATCGGCTCGCTGCCGCGTGGCCGCGGCGTCCTCGGCGAGCTGATCCGGCACCCCGAGCCGCTGCGGCTGGCCGAGGTCGAGGAGCACCCGCACGCCTACGGCTTTCCGCCGGGGCACCCGCCGATGCGCACCTTCCTCGGTGTTCCGATTCGGATCCGGGGCGAGGTCTACGGCAATCTCTACATGACCGATAAGCGCGGTGGGGGTGAGTTCGACCTCGATGACGAGGAGGCGGCGACGACGCTTGCCGCCTGGGCTGGGATCGCGATCCACAACGCCCGCCTGTACACCTCCCTGCGCGAGCGCGAGGAGGAGTTGGCGCGGGCGCTGCGCCAGGCCGAGACCTCAGCCGACATCGCCCGCGCAGTCGGAGGCGAGACCGATGTCGGTCGCGTCCTCGAGCTGATCGTGAAGCGGGCCCGGGCGCTGGTCGAGGCGCGGACGCTGCTGGTCCTGATGCGCCGCGGCGAGCGGCTCGAGGTGCTGGCGCGCGCCGGCGACGCCGGGCGCGACCTCGGCGGGCTGACGATCCCGATCGACGACGCCGCCTTCCGGGCGGCGATGGAGGAGCGGACGGCTCAGCACCTGCGGCCCGGGGCCCCGCCGTCGGAGGCGCGCCTGCGCGAGCGGGTCGGCGCCGAAGCGGCCCTGGTGGTGCCGCTGCTGTTCCGCGGCCGCGCCGTCGGCGCCCTGGTTGCGCTCGACCGCGAAGCGGGTGGGACCGACTTCGACGAGGAGGACATGCGCCTGCTGCAGGCCTTCGCGGGGTCCGCCGCGACCGCCGTCGGCACCGCGCAGATGGTCCGGGCCGAGCGCCTCCAGCAGCAGGTTGCGGTCGCCGACGAGGAGCGCCGGCGCTGGGCACAGGAGCTCCACGATGGCGCCCTGCAGGGCCTCGCGGCGATTCGCATCTCCATCGCCGGCGCCCTCCAGGACCGCGGCCCGGAGCGCGGTGAGCGCCTCGAGCAGGCGGCCGATGCCGCCGTCGCGGAACTCGAGGCGCAGATCACCGAGCTGAGCCGGCTGATCGACGACCTGCGCCCGGCCCCGCTGGAGCGGCTCGGGCTCGCGGGGGCGATCGAGTCGCTGGCCGCGGAGTGCGCCAACCGCGCCGATTTCGAGCTCGAGGCGGACGTCGACTTCGACCAGGGCCTGCGCGGCGATCGCGAGCGCGCCGTCTACCGCCTCGTCCAGGAGGCGCTCAACAACGTCGTCAAGCACGCCGGCGCCGATCACGTCTCGCTCCGGGCCCGCGTCGTCGACGGTGACGTCGAGGTCCGGGTCGAGGACGACGGCGCCGGCTTCGATCCGGCTGCTCAGCGCGAGGGCCGCGGGCTGAACGGGATGCGCGAGCGGGTGAAGGTTCTCGGCGGCGAGCTCGCCGTCTCCTCACAGCCCGGCGGCGGCTGCCGGGTCGAGGTCCGCCTGCCGGCGGCCGAAGCGGCTGACCGCGCCATCTAATCGGAGCTTGGTTCGATCACGCCGTTGGCGATCGCGAAGCGGACCAGCTCCGGCCGGGACTCGATCCCCAGCTTCTCCAGGAGCTTGGCCCGGTTGACCTCGATCGCCCTGACGCTGAGGAAGAGCCGCTCGCCGATCTCGCGGTTGGTGTGGCCGAGCGCGATCAGCCGCAGCAGCTCGATCTCGCGCTCGCTCAGCGACTCCAGCGGGTCGGCTGCGAGCTTTGCCATCGCGCCGCCGAGCTCGGGATCGACGTAGGAGCCGCCGCGGGCGGCGGCGAGTATCGCCTCGGTGAGCTGGCGCTCCGCCGCCTGCTTGAGGACGTAGCCACTGGCGCCGGCGCGCAGCAGGTCGCGGGCCAGGCGCGGGTCGCTCTGCATGGTCAGCACGACGATCGCGGTCTCCGGATGCTCCCGGCGCAACCGCGGCACGTCGCGGCGCGGGTCGGCGCCGGGCATGTGGAGGTCGAGGACGAGCACGTCTGGGCGGCGGTCGGCGACCAACCTGGCCGCTGCCGCGGCGTCCGCGGCGTCGCCGATAACCCGCATCCGAGTGTCGGCTTCGAGCAGTTTGCGGAGGCCGGCGCGGATCACGTTGTGGTCGTCGGCGATCACCACCGTTATCTGCTCTCGATCCGGCATCCGGCGTGGGTTCAGTCTGCCAGGGCGCGCAGCCCGGTCGCGAGGCCGGCCGCCGCCGCGGTTTACCCTGATCCGGTGGCCGAGGGAAGCGCCGAAGGGCCGGTAACCGTCGTCCTCGCCGACGATCACGCGGTCGTCCGCGGCGCCCTCCGCTCGCTGCTCGAAGCGGAGGAGGACCTCGAGGTGGTCGGCGAGGCGGGCGACCTCGCGGCCACCGGCGAGGCGGTCGCCGCACTGGCGCCACGGGTCCTGGTCCTCGACGTGAACATGCCCGACGGGCTCGGCGTCGACGCCGTGGCGGGGCTGCGGGAGCGCGCGCCGGGGACGCAGATCGTGCTGCTGACGATGGAACGCGACCTCAGCCTCGCCCGCCGCGCCCTCGACGCGGGTGCGCTCGGCTATCTGTTCAAGGACTCGGCCCACCTCGAGCTGATCGCGGCGGTTCGCGCCGCGGCGGCCGGTCAGCGTCACCTGCCGCCGGCGGTGGCGGCCGGCCTCTCCGGCGCCGGCGGGAGGGGGGAGGAGTCAGGGCTGTCTCCGCGCGAGACCGAGGTCCTGAAGCTGATGGCGCTCGGCCACACCAACCGCGAGATCGCCGAGCAGCTCGACCTCAGCGTCCGCACGGTCGAGACCCACCGCGCCCACATCCAGCAGAAGCTCGGCCTCAACAGCCGCCCCGAACTGACCCGCTACGCGCTCGACCACGGCCTGATGGACGCCTGAGCGGCGTTGCTCGGCTGGTGCTGGGGCAGCGCGGCTGCCGGCGCCGGGCGGCGGCTCTGCCTTCGGCTTCCCACTGGCTCAGGTAGGGGACCGGGTCGACCGCTTCCGAGGGTCGGCGCTGAGCCTCTACCTCGATCCCTCGAGCTCGCGATAAGAAAACGGCAACTGACCTCGGCGTCTCAGCTCGGCTTCGGCGTCCGGCCGGTCGAGGACGAGAGGAGCCGGTTGCGCAGTTCCGCGGTCCGCCCGGCCGCGACCGCGCGGCGGGCACGCCGCTCGTCGAGCTCGATCCCGTGTTCGTAGGCGAGGTCGATCAGCTCCTGGCGTTCGGTGTCCTGCTGGGCCCAGCGCAGGAGGAGCCAGGCGAGCATCCCGAACATCAGCAGCGCGCTCTGGGCCATCAGGACGACCCCAGCGAGGCTCTGGTCGGTGATCGGGCTGATTCGGTGGGCGCGATCGCTCGCCAGGTAGAGGGGATAGATGACCGTCCCCGACCACATCAGGACGTTGGCGAGAACCATGCTGGTGAAGTGGATGGCGGCGACGTAGACCGCCTTCGCCCCGTTGCCGAACCATTCCGGCTTCGGAAATGGCCCCAGCATCGCCAGCCACATCAGCACCCCGGCGGCGACGAAGCTGGCGTGCTCGAAGAGGTGTACGACCTCGTTCTCGGCGGCGAGCTGGTAGGCGGGAGGCGCGTGCCACCCGAACATGACGACGGCCCAGATCGCGAAGGCGGCGACCGGGTGGGTCAGGCCCCGAAGCTGCCGGAAGCCGGGCTTGGTGAGGATCGGTCCGAGGATCGGACCGGTCAGACCGAGCGCGAGCAGCAGCGAGATCTCCTCCAGCAGGAGGATGTGCTGGACCATGTGGCCGAAGACGAGGTTGTCGGCGAGGTCGTCGATCGGGCCGACGGTGACCAGCACGATCGCCGCCAGGCCGACGGTGAAGCTGGCCTGGCGCCAGAGGCGCGGCTGGCGGTGCCGCTCGCGGAGCCGACCGACGCGGGAGAAGTAGGCGACCCCGATCAGGATGGGGAGGGTGATCGAGGTGATCGTGCTCCACTGGAGGCTGAGGTCCCAGGTGAGGTCGAGTCTCATCGCGGATCGGGCTTTAGCGGACGGACCTAAACGTCCTCTTTAGGCCCGCCGGTCCCACGGTGATCCTGTGACCTTCGCCGAGCGCGAGGCGACGGGAGTCGGGGATCCGCAGATCGACCTGGCACTGACTGCGGACCGAGGCGGCAGGCCATGCGGCGCCATTGCGCCGAGTGGACCCGCCTGAGAGGCTGCCGCTTGTCTCGTCCCTCCCAACCCCGCAATCGGAGGGCAAAAGATGAATCGCTTGAGCGCCAAGCTGACCTACTCGAACGTGATGGTCACGATCCTGGCTGTCGTCGTGCTCGGTGGCGGCACCGCATACGCCGCGTCGCAACTCGGAAAGGAAAGCGTCGGCACCCGCCAGCTGAAGAAGGAAGCCGTCACTCCGGCCAAGCTCAGCAAGAAGGCGAAATCGACGTTGACCGGGCCAGCCGGCCCCCAGGGCGCGGCGGGTGCAACCGGTCCGCAGGGGCCTGCGGGCAGCGCGGTCGCCTATGCCCGGATCGAAGCAAACGGAACCCTCGACGCCGGCGCATCGAAGAACATCACCTCCGCCTCCCTCTCGAGCATCACCGGGGTCTACTGCATCACTCCGTCGGTAACGGTGCACTCGATCGAGGTCACGACCCCCCACGTCGGCGGCGACACCGGGACCCTCACGCAGGGAAACATCATTGCCAACGGCGACCCCATCACCCTCGCCTGCTCGACTCCGGTGTGGGTCGCGATCCGTAACGGGAGCGGCGCCCTCGAAAACCACCCCTTCTACGTCGTTTTCAACTAGATGAGTAGTTCCCGGATCAGGCGACGAAGTCGATCGGCGCTCGGCTTGGGCGCCGATCGACTAGGAGGTCCCTCTCCCAGGCCGCTCCGAGCGACTCCGCCAGTCGCCGATCGCCGCTAGGCGCCGCCGCTGCTGGGCCGCGGCCCCGGCGTCGAGCCCGCGGCCGCGCTCCTCGAGGTTCCGGGCCACGCGCTCGCGGTGCTCGACCGGGTTGGCGTCGTCGTACTTGAACTTGGCGTCGACCCGGAGCACCGTCAGCCGGATGCCCCGGATGCCGGGCAGCATCCGTCCGTAGGGAGGCTCGTCCACGTCGACCTCCGCGTGTCGGCCCTCCGGCTGGAAGTCGGACAACTGGGCCTTGAGGATCTCGACCTTGCCCTCGGGGTCGTCCACGACCCGAGGCCGGCAGAGGAACTGGACGGCGGCGTAGTAGCTGGTCGGCACGCCGTCCTCTTCGGGCCCACCCGCCTTGGCCCGCCAGTAGGTCGGGATGTAGGCGTAGTCGCCGATCACCGCCAGCCGAACCTCGTTCGCCGCCTCCAGGAGCGGCCAGACCGGGTTCGGCCGAGCCAGGTGGAGCAGCAGCTCCTCGCCGGCGCGGGTGAAATGGGTCGGCACAAGTACCGGGGCATGGGCAGGGTCCGCATTTGCCACGGCGAGGATGCCGAAACGGTCCGTCGTGGCGAGCCACTCCTTCCACTCGGCCCCGTCCAGGGCGGCATCCCACTCATGGATCAGCATTCAGGTCTCCTTGTTCGAGGGTCGGTTCGGCGCCGATCAGGCGCCGCGCCACCTGGGCGTCGGGTGCGAGGCCGGTGAGTCGGCCGACGAGATCCTCGGCAGCCGCCTCGAGCTCCGCGGTGGTCATCGGGTCAAGCGCGTCGAGGACGAAGAGCGCCGCGGTGGTCTCCTCGCCGAGCTGCGTACGTCTTGCCTGGCGCCAGTTCCAGCGGCGGCAGGTGACGCCGGCCTCGTCGCGCCACACCACCTCGCCGGGGTCGGGGTGCTCGACCGCCGGGGCGCCGTCGGCCACGGTGTCGAAGGGCTCCTCGCCGCCTGCCCGGACGAGCCGCGGCGGACCGACGTAGCGGTCGAGATCCTCGCCGCCGACCGGCACCCGGTGGAGGACCGAGATGGCGTTGTAGGTGTCGGTGAGGCGGTTGATCCGGGGGAGCCCCGTCCCGGCGCGGCGCAGCAGTGACTCGAGGCTGTTGCGGGTGCGCTGCGGCTTGGCGCCGAAGGACCGGTAGGCCTGCCGCCATGCCGCCACGTGCGGTAGCTCCTCGGGCGGGCGGTCCCCGAGCGCCTCCCGGGCAGCGGTCTCGGCCTCCCGGAGCAGCTCGTTGTCGCCAGCATCGTCGCTCGGGGCTGAGTGGAGCCCATCGACGGCCACGAGCATTGCCCGGTAGTCGGGCCGCAGGGCGAAGACCGCGGCGTCGATCTCGGCTCTGTCGAGGAACTCTTGGAGCTTCCGCTCAGCCACGCGAGGCTCCCGTCCCGACATCCGGCTCGAGGACGGCGAGCGAGAACCGCGTCTGCCGGGTGCCCGGATTGGAGTAGGAGTGGGCTACGTCGCCCGGGAAAGAGGCGGCGTCGCCCGGCTCGAGGACGATCGGCTCGCCGGCGACGAGGAGCTCCAGCGTTCCCTCCCGGACCTGAATGAGCTCGGTGGTCCCTCGTGAGTGGGCCTCGCTGGCGTGCTCATCGCCGGAGCCGAGGGTCCAGTCCCAGAGCTCAACCACGTGCGGCGGCCCGCTGCCCGCCACGAGGATCGCCCTCCCGCCGTGCTCGCCGCGCCAGAGAACGGCGCCCTCGCCGGTCCGGGTGACCCTGACCTGCCACGGCTCCGGCGGTTCCACCAGCGCCGGCAGCCCGACCCCGAGAGCGTCGCTCAAGCTGAGCAAGGTGGTGATGCTCGGGTTGGCCTCGCCCTGCTCGACGTTGACGATCATCCGACGACTCACCCCGGCAGCCTCCGCCAGCTGGTCGAGCGTCCAGCCGCGCGACCGCCGGCCCTCCTTCACGCGGAGGCCGATCGCCGAGGCGAGCGTGACAGTGCTCTGCACCATCGGTGCAAAATAGTGCACGGCCCGCTAGGGCGCCGTGACGATGAGACGACCGCGCGGCAACCGTGCCTTGCGCTACTCATTGCGGCATGCATGCCGTGAGGATGTTATATTTTATCAACGTGAGGATGAGTCGAGAATGACAACCGCCGGCAAGAGGTACGAGGCGCTGGTTCAGGGTCTTCGTGACTGGCAACTCGAGGCGTTCGTCTACGTGCCCTCGTCGCACGTCGCCCCGGTGATCCGGGGGCTGGACGAATCCGGGCAACCGGGCTTCATGGCGAATCGCGAGGACGAAGCCGTCGGCATTGCCGGCGGCATGGTGTTGGGAGGACGGCGAGCCGCGGTGGTGATGCAGGACAACGGCTTCGGCAATGCTCTGACGGCACTGACGACCTTCGCGGTTGCCTACCACGTCGGACTGCCGATCATCGCCAATACACGCGGCGGTCTCGGTGAGTACAACTCGATGATTCACACTTTCGGCGAGGCGGTCCCGTCTCTCCTGGCCGCCGCCGGCATCAAGACGGAGCGGCTCGGCGCCGCTGAGTCGCCGGCGCTGTGGCGGAGTACGGCCTGCGCCGTCGCCGAGCACGCGGTGATGACCCACAGGCCCGTCGTCCTCCTGGTCGACGTGATGCACCCGGGGAGCTTGGACGGGTGAGACGGCTGGAAGCGCTGGAGATCGTCGATCGGGTATTCGGGGACCATCCGGTCGTCGTGACGCTGGGGGCGACGTCGAGGGAGATGGCCTCGCTCGGGCAGCGACCCTCGCACCTCTACCTGCTCGACTCCATGGGGCTCGCTCCCGCCGTGGGCGCGGGCCTGGCCCTGGCCGACCAGGGTCCGATCGCAGTGGTCGAGGGCGATGGATCTTTGCTGATGGGCTTGTCGGTCCTGCCCACGCTGGCTTACCTCGACCCGCCGAAACTGACCCTGATCGTGCTGGACAACCATCAGCACGCGTCAGCCGCGGGGATGCCGAGCCAGTCGCAGCGCGTGAGTATTGCCGAGCTCTGCAAGGGGGCCGGCCTGAAGACCGAGGTCATCGCCGACGCCGCGCGGCTCGAGCAGGCGCTCGAGCGCCACCGAGATGACACGGCGATGTCTGTGCTGGTCGTCGAGATCGAGCCCGGGAACGCGCCCGACGTCCAGCTCCTGCTCGAAGATCCGGTCAGGATCGCCGGTCGATTTGCCGACGCTCTGGCCGCCCGCGGGGAGGGCGGAGGAGAGGACTCGTCGTGACCAGAACCCTTGGCGGGGTTCTCGAGAATCGGGCCGACGACGTGCCCGATGAGGTGTTCCTCAGGTTCGGTGAATCTGACCTGACCTTCTCGATGGTCGACGAAGCGTGCAACCGCGTCGCTCGCGGGCTCTCGAGGGTCGGCGTTCGCGCCGGCGAGCCGGCGGCCATCATGCTGCCGAATTGCCGCGAGTACGTGATCAGCTGGCTCGCCTTGGCCAAGCTCGGCGCCCCCGTCGCGGGACTCAATAACACCGCTCGTGGCCAGGCACTGGCTGACATCATCAATCTGACTGGATCTCGCGTCCTGATCGTCGATGCACCGTTTCTGGACGCGGTGGACGAGGTCGCGGATCTCCTCACCACGCTGTCGACCGTCGTCGTCCGCGA
>JAFDWC010000038.1 GCA_018268655.1 Actinomycetota bacterium | reverse complement strand
GTGGGAGGGTCCTCGGGGTCCCCTCCCAAAACACTCCAGCGGAGCCGGAGGCGGAGCGTTTTGGGAGGGGACCCCGAGGACCCTCCCCGCAAGACCCTGATCCCTGGCCGTCCCAGGCCAATCTCAGGACAACCGGAACCCACTCAGCAACCGTTTCTCCGTCTCCCCCTCCACCTTCGCGATCACTTCAACCCTGCCCTCCAACGGCGTATCGCGGATCTTCGTCGCCAGCAGGTCGTCGACCTGGAAGATCCCGGCGGAGTTGTTGAGCTGGACTTCGATCCGCAGCGGTCGCTCCTCCCCCGCCTCGATCCGGACCTCGTCGATCGCGGCGGCGGAGATCGAGTGGATGCCCTCGTGGCCGGCCTCGATCGGGATCCGGGTCCGGCCCTGAGCCATGTCGAGCGCGTCGGCGACGCGCACGACGCCGGCCTCGACCGTGTAAGGCTCGCCGCGGCGGCGGTGGCCGATGATCGCGTGCAGGATCTCGGCGGCGACGATCGTCCGCTCCGGCTCCTTGTAGGACCCGGCGAGGAGGCGGTCGAGGACGCCGGAGGCGAGCAGCAGCGAGAACTCCTCGTGGTCGGCGCGATGGATCGACATGCCGACGTCGTGGAGCAGGGCGCCGCCGGCGACAACCACCTCGGCGTCGCGGGCGCGCATCCCATGATCGCTCACCAGCGCCGGCTCGACCCCCGCCTTGACCAGCAGCCGCTGCAGCCGCAGAGCGATGTTGAGGACGATCTGGACGTGGACCCAGGAGTGGTCCGACATCCCCAGCCGTTCGGCGTTGACCTGGGCCATGTACCACCAGGTCCGCACCTGCTCGTCGGCGTTGACCGCCTCGAGGAAGCTCTCGAGGCGGCGGTTGCCGCGGGTCGGGGCGCGGACGTGGGCCTCGGCGATCGCCTCACGCGGCGGTTTGCGGCTCGGCCCGCCGGCGTCGGGCGCCGGCACCTGCTGCGGCTCGGCTCGCTCCTCGGTCGCCATCGCCGAGAACTGTAGGGGGCTCAGCCGCAGACGGGCCAGGGGCTGGAGCCGGAGCGGCTGTAGAGCAGCGCCGCGCGGTAGCTCTGCTCGGCTGGCGAGGCCTGCGCCGGATCGCCATGGCCGCCGACCGATTCCCAGGTGCCCTGGTCGAACTGGTAGAGGCCGCGGTAGGTGCCGTCGGCGGAGACCGCGGTCGGGTCTCCCCCGGACTCGCAGGCGGCGATCGCATCGAGCGTCGCCATCGTCACCCCGCCCGGCAGCTGCGCGAACCGCTGCCGCCGCTTGCGGGCGGCGGCTTCCTCGGCGCGGAGCTCGCGTTCGTGTTCGGCGACCCGGATCTCCCTTGCGATCGTGTGGACGACGTGCTGGAAGCGGGCGACCGGCTGCTGCAGGGGCAGCAGCTCGACCGGCACCGATTCGGCGACCGAGACCCGGGGACCGGTGTGGGCCGCGGCGCCGGTGGCGAGCAGGACGAGGAGCATCGCCGCCACCGCTCCGACCGCGATCGGCAGCGAGTGTTTGCGTTTGATGAGCAAGCGCGGAACGAATACTTGCAATTCGTCCGGCGCGCCCGCGTCCCGACCCCTCTGGGAAATTCGTTGCAAAGCGAGGAGTACGGCGGTCGGCCTCGACGGGGGAGCGCCAACCGCGAGAATCCCGTCGTGCCCGACCAGCCCACCTCGCGCCTGCTCCTCGCCTGCCCGGACCGGCCGGGGCTGATCGCCCGGGTCAGCGGCTTCCTCGCCGACTCGGGGCTCAACATCGTCGACGCCGACCAGCACTCGACTGCGGAGGGCCGCTTCTTCATGCGGATGGTCTTCGACGCGGTGCCGCCGGCCGAGCAGGCCGAGCTCGAGCGGCGCTTCGCCACCGAGGTCGGCGCGCCCTGCGGGATGGAGCACCGCTTTGCCGACTCCGAGCGGCACAAGCGGGTCGCGATCATGGTCTCACGGGAAGACCACTGCCTCTCCGACCTGCTCTGGCGGTGGCGCAGCGGCGAGCTCGGCGGCGACGTCATCGCGGTCGTCTCCAACCACCCCGACCACGCCGACCAGGTGGCCGCGCTCGGCCTCCCGTTCCACTTCGTCCCAGTCGAGCCGCAAGCGCGGGCCGAGGCGGAGCGGCAGGTGCTGGAGCTGCTCGGCGAGATCGACCTCCTGGTCCTCGCCCGCTACATGCAGATCCTCTCCCAGGACTTCCTCGACGCCCTCGGCGCGCCCGCGATCAACATCCACCACAGCTTCCTGCCGGCCTTCGTCGGCGCCGATCCCTACCGCCGTGCCCATGAGCGCGGCGTCAAGCTGATCGGAGCGACCGCCCACTACGTGACGCCCGAGCTCGACGCCGGCCCGATCATCGACCAGGACGTGACCCGGGTCAGCCATTCCGACGAGGTCGCCGACCTGATGCGGATCGGCCGCGACATCGAGCGGCTGGTCCTGGCCCGGGCGGTGATCGCCCACCTCGACGACCGGGTCCTGCTCGACGGCGAGCGCACCGTCGTCTTTTGACCTCTTCCGCGGCAGCCGCCGACGCTCAGGCGGTCGCCGCCTCAGCCGCCTCAGCGCTCGCCTGGGCGGCCTCCCACTTGGCGTAGAGGTCTTCGACCATGGCCTTGGCGGCCGCGTGGCGCTCGCTCGCCCGCTCGGAGCGGCCCGGGCTCGACCAGGCGGCGGGGTCGGAGAGCTCCTCCTCGAGCGCCGCCAGCTCAGCCTCCGCCCTGGCGATCCGCTCCTCCAGCTTCGCCGCCTTGCGGGCCGCCTGCTGGGCTGGCTTGCGGGAGCCGGCGCGGCGCTTGCCGCTGCCGGAGGCGGGCCGCTTGGGGCCGGCCTCCTGCTGCTCTTCCTCGCGTTCGTCGTGGCGGCGCTGGTACTCGGCCCAGCCGCTCGGGTGGCTGGTCAGCTCGCCGTTCTCGCAGACCATGGTGCGACTGCCGACCGCCTCCAACAGCGCCCGGTCGTGGGAGACGAGCAGGAGCGCGCCCTCGAACTCGACCAAGGCGTCCTCGAGCGCCTCGCGGCTCTCGATGTCGAGGTGGTTGGTCGGCTCGTCGAGGATCAGGACATTGGCGCCGGAGGCGACCAGGATGGCGAGTGAGAGCCGGCGCTGCTCGCCGCCGGAGATGTCGGAGAGCTTCTTTTCGACCTCGCCTCCGGAGAAGAGGAAGCCGCCGAGCAGCGCCCGCGCCTGGGGCCCGGTGAGGCCGGTCTCGCGCTGGGCGGCGTCGAGCACGGTGCCGGTCCCGGCGGCGGTCTCGGCGTGCTGGGAGAGGTAGCCGAGCTGGACGTTGTGACCCCTGCGGATCTCGCCGGCGGCGGGCTCGCGGCGGCCGGCGAGGGTCTCGATCAGGGTCGTCTTGCCGCTGCCGTTGGGGCCGACGAGGACGACGTGCTCGCCGCGCTCGACTTCCAGCCCGGCGTCCGCGAGCAGAGTCCGGCCGGGAACCTCGAGCTTGAGGTCGCTCATTTTCAGCACCACCCGGCCAGGGCGCTCCGGCGACTTGAAGTGGAAGCGCAGGTTGCGGGTGTCGCGCCTGGTGGCGACCGGGCCGCTCGCCTTCTTCTTCTCGATCTGTTTGATCCGGGACTGGGCCTGCCGCGCCTTGGTCGCCTTGTAGCGGAAGCGCTCGACGAACCGCTCCATCCGCGCGATCTCCGCCTGCTGGCGCTCGATCGCCTTGCCGAGGGCGATCTCGCGGGCGGCCTGCTCGGTGCGCCAGGCGTGCCAGGGGCCGGCGAAGAAGCGGGCCCGGCCGGCCTCCAGCTCCAGCACCGAGGTGCCGACCGCCTCCAGGAACCAGCGATCGTGGGCGACGAGGACGACCGCGGCGTCGAGCCCGACGAGGTACTTCTCGAGCCACTCGAGGGAGGGAATGTCGAGGTGGTTGGTGGGCTCGTCGAGCAGAAGCAGGTCGGGCCGGGCCGCCAGCACGCGGGCGAGCGAGGCGCGGGTCAGCTCGCCGCCGGAGAAGGTCGAGAGCGGGCGCTCTGCCTGCTCGGGGCCGAAGCCGAGGCCACGGAGGACCGCGAGGACGTCGTCGCGCCAGCGGTAGCCGCCGCCGGCTTCGAGCCGGCCCTGGGCGGCTGCGTAGGCGGCGAGCGTCTCCTCCGAGGAGTCGCCCCCCGACATCGCTTCCTCGAGCCGGGCCAGCTCGGCCTCGGTGGCGAGCATCTCGGTGCGGCCGGAGAAGACGTACTCGCCGAGCTGGCGGTCCGATTCGCGCGGCGGCCGCTGGTCGTGGAGGGCGACCTTGGCGCCCTGCTGGATCGAGACCCTTCCCGCGTCGGGCGCCAACTGCCCCGCGAGCACCCGCAGCAGGGTCGACTTGCCGGCACCGTTGCGGCCGGACAGGGTCATTCGGTCGCCGGCCTCGAGCTTGAAGCCGACCTCCTCGAACAGCAGCTTGCCGCCGACGTAGACGTCGAGCGAGGTTGCGGTCGCGATGGCCATACTCCGAGTATGGAGACTGCGCGCCTGAAGGAGATCCAGGCTCCCCTGAAGGCGCGCTACGCGGCCGAGCCGGAGGCGGCGATCGTCACCCTCAGCGCCGACGGCGAGCTCGGCGAGGGCCTCGCCTGCTCGGTCCAGACCGGCCGGGCCCTGGCCGAGGCCGGCCCCCACCCCGCCAGCGGCGGCGATGGGACCCAGCTCTGCTCCGGCGACATGTTGCTCGAGGCGCTCGCCGCCTGCGCCGGCGTCACCCTGAAGGCGGTCGCGACCTCGCTCGGGATCGCGGTGGCGGGTGGCCGCGTCCACGCCGAGGGCGATCTCGACTTCCGCGGCACCCTCGCCGTCGACCGCGAGGCCGCGGTCGGCTTCCAGGCGATCCGCCTCTCCTTCGACCTCGACACCGAGGTGAGTGAGGAGGAGTTGGCGACGCTGCTGAAGCTGACCGAACGCTATTGCGTCGTCCTCCAGACCCTGCGGACCCCGCCGGAGCTGACGGTGACGGCTTAGCGGCGACCCGTCCGCCTTACGCGACGAAGTCGCCCCCAAGAATTGGCGTTTTGCGCGCCACCCTTGCGGGTTCGATACCTAGGGTCGACTCATCCATGGCGCTCGCTGCGATCAGCAGCTTCCGTGATCTGGTCGAAGTCGCCGTTACGGCCGTATCGATCCTCGGCGGCTTCATGGCTTTTTGCAGCGGCTTCGAATCCTCGCTATCGGTACGGGCTCAGGATGCACCCGACCGGGCCGCGCACCGGGTCAACTGTGGACTTGCCTACGGGTTCAATTTCGGATTGCCGGCTGCCGGTCTGGTCGCTGCTATCCTCGTCCTATTCTAATGGAACGTTTTGTCCGCGATTACAGGTGGCAGTCTGGGCTCAGTTGGACGATCGCGATCGCCATGTTCGTCGCCGTTGTCGTCTTCGGAGCGCCGCCGGTCACGGTTGCCGGCGTGATACTGGGCGAGCTGATGCTCGTTGCTTACCTGATCCGCCGCTACCCGTTCGACGAAGACCCCCGCGGCCGTTAGCTGCCGCAGTACTTGGCGGCGATCTGCTCGATCGTGCCCGCGGTACGCATCGTGCCCCGGCCGAGGGCGCGATCGATCGCCTTCATGTCGACCTCGGTTTCGGAGAGGCCGGTGCTGGGGAGCCAGTGCAGCTCGCGGCCGGCGAAGGACATCTCGTCGTCGGGGCCGGCGAGGGCGAGCACCGTCTTCCTGGCAGCGGCGGCAGGCGGGGTCGCCAGCAGCAGGACCTGGGGCTTGCCTTTCGAACGGGCGATCGCGGCGGCGTCGAAGGGCTCGCGAGCGGCGATCTCGGCGACCTCCTCGAAGCCGCGGAGGAAGACCGTGACGTCGTAGCCGAGCCGCGCCTCGAGCTCGGCTTCGACCCGTTGCCGCAGGCGAGCCTCGGGGTCGCCCGACGGGTCGGCGAAGATAACGTTGCCGCTGGCACGGAAGGTGGCGACCTCGCCGAGGCCCATCGCCTCGAAGTGGGAGACCAGCTCCGGACTCTTGACCCGGCGGTTGCCGAGATTGATCCCGCGCAGGAAGGCGACGTAGGGTTCCACGACGCGCACGGTATCCGCCCGGGCTGGACGGCTGCCAGCGGATATCCGACTTGACCTCGGGCGGACAGGTGATCAGGATTACCGCCCCTGTGAAGCGGTGTCTCTCCATCCTCGCGCTCGCGGTCGCCGCGGCAGCGTTGGCGCCGGCCTCCGCCAGCGCGGAGCGAGCGCTCGATTCCTACTGCAGCCCGAGCGGCGACTTCTGTATCGCGATCGCCGGCAGCAAGCGCCAGCCGGAATTCGTCTTGCGCAGCTTCGCCTTCGCCGGCCAGTACAAGCTCTGCCTGAAATCCCCCTCCCACGACCGCGAATGCGGCTGGTGGAGGCTGAAAAAGGGTCGTCACGGCGTCTACGCGAGCCGAGTCTCGATCGCCGACTCCTTCTTCCTCACCGAGCCGGGCCACTACCGCGTCTCCGCCTTCTACGCCGAACAGCAGCTCGGTCGCGGTCTTGATTTCGATCACGGCAAGGCGGCGGCCTGAGATCAACCCCGCCCCCGCGGCTGCTCCCCAGAACGCAGGAAACCCGCTCTGGGAGCGGGTTTCCGTTGATGGAGGCGCCGAGATTCGAACTCGGATCCGCGGAAGTGGTGCGAGGGTCTCTACAGGTTTAGCCGGCGCTTGATTCTCGTCTCCCGGGGTCCGCGCCGGCGGGCACTACGGGAGATAGAGCCCCTTCGGTGTTCCCGCGCGGCCGGGGCGGTCCGCTCGGGTGAGCCCGCTTTCTGAAGCCGGTGACCCTCCCCGCGGGCGAGGGAGGACCGACTCTCATCGCTTAGTTTCTAGCTAAGCGGCGAGGGCGAACTCATGGTCCGCACGTATTGGTTTGTGCCGGGGTTTAACGAGGCCTCCGACAACCTCGACCTGCAACCGTTCGCACGAGTCGACCACGTCGAAGCCTGTCGCCCCCGTGCTTGGTGCGCATCGAATTGTAGTTTGTCGGGGAGTGGTCGGCGATGAGCGATAAGAGCTTCGACGCGATCGTCCTCGGCGCCGGCCCCGCCGGCGAGGTCTGCGCGGGCCGGCTCGCGGACGCCGGCTGGCGAGTCGCGATCGTCGAGCCCCACCTGGTCGGCGGCGAGTGCTCCTACTACGCCTGCATGCCGTCGAAGGCCCTCCTCCGCCCCGCCGCCGTGCTGGCCGAGGCGCAGCGGGTGCCGGGCGTCCCGGTCGGCGCCAACGCCGAACTCGACCCAACAGCCGTCCTCGCCCGCCGCGACGAGGTGATCCACGACCGCGACGACTCCTCGCAGCTGCCCTGGCTCGAAGAACGCGGGATCGAGCTGATCCGCGGCGAGGCTCGGTTCGTCGGCGAGCGCCGGGTGCAGGTCGGCGCGGACACGGTCAGCGCCGAGAAGGCGGTCGTCGTCGCGACCGGGAGCGGTGCCGCGATGCCGCCGATCGACGGCCTCGGCGGCGTCCGCGCCTGGAACAACCGCGACGCGACCACCGCCGAGCGGGTCCCGGCGAGCATGATCGTGCTTGGCGGCGGCCCGGTCGGCAGCGAGCTCTCGCAGGCCTGGGCGAGCCTCGGCACCGAGGTCACCCTGGTCGAGGGCGGCAAGCACCTGCTCGGCCGCGATGAGCCTTTCGCCGGCGAAGAAGTCGCCCAGAGCCTGCGCGGGCGCTACGGCGTCGACGTCCGGATCGGGGCGACGGTCGAGTCGGTCCGCGCCGGTGGCGCCGGGTTGGTGGCGACGCTGGCGAGTGGCGGCAAGCTCGAGGCCGAGGAGATCCTGGTCGCGGTCGGCCGCAAGCCGCAGACCGAGACGCTCGACCTCGGCGCGATCCGGGTCGAGGCCGACGAGCACGGCTTCCTCACCACCGACGACCGGCTGCGAGTTGGCGGCAGCGCCTGGCTCTATGCGATCGGCGACGTCAACGGGCGGGCCCTCTTCACCCACGTCGGCAAGTACCAGGCCTGGGTCGCCAGCGAGAACCTGCTCGGCCACCCGGTCGAGGCGATCGCCGAGGAGATCGGCCCACCCCGCGTCACCTTCACCGACCCGATGGTCGCCGCCGTCGGCAGGACCCTTGCTCAGGCCCAGGCCGTGGGCCTCGCCGTCCGCGCCGTCGACGTCCCAACCGACGGCACCCCCGGCGCCAGCTTCCAGGGCAAGGGCACGGGCGGCACCTCGCGGATCGTCGTCGACGAGCGCGCTGGGACGATCGTCGGCGCGACCTTCAGCGGCTTCGAGACCGCCGACCTGCTCCAGGCCGCGACCGTCGCGATCGTCGGCGCGGTGCCGCTCACCCGCCTCCGCCACGCGGTGGCGCCGTTCCCGACCCGCAGCGAGATCTGGCTGAAGCTGCTGGAGGCGTGGGAACGGGGCTGACGGGCTCAGCGACCGCTGGACAAGGACGCAGGGAGCGAAGCGTGCCCTGCACGCGAGCGACCGAGGACGCCGCCCAGCGCCCCCGCTGGGCCCGTCAGACGGTCGCGCGCGACTTGATCGAGGCGAGCAGATCCTGGGGGAAGCCCGGGACCTGATCGAGGTCGTCGACCGAGCGGAAGCCGCCGAGCCGCTCGCGGTGGGCGAGCAGGCGGGTAGCCTGGGTCACCGAGAGGTTCTGAGCCCGGAGCTGCTCGAAGGTGACGGCGTTGAGGTTGAGCGGAGCATCGCCGCCAGGGGCGGACGGCGCCCCGGGAACGGGCGCCGGTCCGGGGGTGGTGCCCAGGGGCGGCGTCGGGACCTCCGGTGCGGGCGGCTCGAGGCTCGGCGAAAGCGGCGGCTCGGGCGCAGCGGCTGGTTGCACCGGCGCAGCGGCCGGCGGCTCAACCGGAGGCGGCGGAGCCGGCGTCGGCGGAGCAAAGGCGCTGGGCGGTGGCGGGGCGTCGACTGCAGCCGGCGGTGGCGCGGACGGCCCCGGTACGGGCGGCGGCGCGAATTCCGCAGTCGGCTGCGAGAAATCCGCCGCGTCAGCCGGCGGCGGAGCGAGATCTGCGCCGCCTGCCGGCGGCGCCCCGCCCTGGACGGCGCGGACGACCGCCTGCTCGGCCTCGACCGCGCGGCGCTCTGCCTCGCGGGCGCGCTCCTCGGCTTCGGCGACGCTGCGCTGCATCTCGGCCAGCCGCTGCGCGTGCGCGTCTTCCTCGACTTTCAGCCCTTCCAGCCGCTTCGCCTCCTCGGCACGCCGTTCGGCCGCCTTGGTCCGCTCCTCGATCTCCCGCATGCGCGCCTCCGCCTCCGACATCGAGCGCTCGCGCGCCTCGCGCTGTTCCCGCAGCTGCTGTTCGGCGGTGACGAGGTCGACGGCCGGCGGTGGTTCCGGCGGCCCCTGGGGCACGGGCGCGCCAGCGGGCGCCTCGGCCGGGGGCGGCGGCGCGCTCGCCCCCACGTCAGCCGGCGGCGATTGCAGGCGCTCGGCCTCGCGCATCCGGCGGTCGGCCTCGGCCCGGATCCGCTGCTCCTCGAAGTGCACTTCGGCGACCTTGTCGCGGACCCGTTGCTGCGCGGCGACCGTGTCGTACTCCTCCGGCGCCGGGGCGACGGCCTCCCCGACCGGAGGGGGCGGCACCGAGCCGATCGTCGGGGGCTCCTCGACTGGCGGCGGAACGGATTCGAGGCTGGGCGGCGCCGGCTCGGACGGCGGCGGCGGAACCTCGGCTTCGCCGGCCACCGGAACGGCGGCGGCAGCAGCCGCATCGGCGGTGCCGGCGTTCGCCTGGGCGTGGGCGGCCTCGCGCTCCATCGCCGCCCGCGCCGCCGCCAGGCGCTGCTCTGCGAGGGCCGCTTCGCGCTTGCGCTTGCCGCCGCCGTACTTGATCCCGAAGAAGGTCTTCTGCTCGGGTGGCGCCGTCGCCCCGCTCGAGCCGGCACCGGCTGCCGCGGCTCCGAGCGCGGCGCCGCCGGCCGCGGCGGCGGCGGAAGCGGTCGGATCCGGCGCCGGCGGCGGTGTTTCGCCGCGCTTTGCCGCCCGCTGCTCGAGCCGCTGCTGTTTGCGGCGAGCGACCTCGTCCCGGCGTTGCTGCCGCACCTGCTCGCGCTGGGCGCGCTGCTCCTCGCGCACCCGCTGGCGTTTCGCCTGCCGCGTCTCGTTGGCCGGCGGCTCCGGCGCCGAAGCTGCCGAGGGCGTTGGCGGCACGGGCGGCGCCTCCGGAGTGGGAGTTGGCGGCACGGGGGGCCCTCCAGGTCCCGGCGGTGGCTCAGGTCCGGGCGGTGGCCCCGGCACCGGCGGCGCTCCCGCCTCCGGCGAAGGCATGCCGGCGGCCGTTCCTCGGGTCGCGGCGGCGGCAGGCGGAGGCGCGGCGGCAGCGGGTGCGGCCGGCGCCGCACCGGTCGCGCCCGCAGCCGCCGCTTTTTCCTTTTTCGCCTTCTCCTCCGCGCGGCGCCGCGTCATGCTGACCACGAGCAGCAGGACGAGGATCGCCACGACCAGCGCAGCGACGAAGTAGATCGTGTGGTCGCTGACGTAGTTGCTGACGTTTTCCGGCACGGAGTCAGCGATCGGAAGCAGGGCGCTGGGCAGCATTTCCCTGCATCCTTACATGCTCTGCGGCCGTTGCAAGCGACGCGCGGCGCTGCAAGTGGACTGACGTTCGAACTTCCGGCCGGCTCGGCCGCGGGTCAACGCACCCGGTCCTTGAACTCGCGTTCGAGCTCGCGGCGAACCTCCCGATCGGCGATCTCACGGCGCCGATCGCGCCCCTCCTTGCCCCGCGCCAGGGCCAGCTCGACCTTCGCCCGGGACCCCTTGAAGTAGATCCGCACCGGCACCAGGGTCAGCCCTTTCTGCGCCGTTTTGCCGATCAGCCGCTCGATCTCCCCCCGATGCAGGAGCAGCTTGCGCGGCCGCGTCGCCTCGTGCGCGTCGGCGGTCGCGAACTCGTAGGGGGGGATGTGAAGGTTGCGCAACCAGACCTCGCCGCGGTCGACCACCGCGTAGGCATCGGTCATCTGCGCTTTGCCGCCGCGCAGCGCCTTCACCTCGGAGCCGGTGAGGACGATCCCCGCCTCGATCTTCTCGACCAGCTCGAATTTGTGGCGGGCGCGGCGGTTCGTGACGACGTCGCCAGAGGCCGGCGCGCGCTTCTTCTTCGCTTTGGAGCTCATCTCAGGGCCACAGTTGACCCTACCCGGCGAGCTCGAGGTCGGCGCGGCCGCGACCGGAGTCGACCCCGGCTACCCGCAACCGCAGCGGGTCGCCGAGCCGGATCGCCCGGGCGCCGTCGCCGCGGCCGACCAGCGCCACCTCGGCGCGGTCGAGCTCGTAGCGGTCGCCGGGCAGGGCCCGCGCCGGCAGCATCCCCTCGTAGACGTCGCCGAGCTCGCCGCCGAAGGCGACGAAGGCTCCGGCCCGGATCACGCCGGACACCTCCCCCGCAAAGACCGCGTCGAGCCCGCGCTGGCCGAGCTCGCGTTCGAGCAGGTGGGCGGCGCAGACGTCGTCGGCGGTGCGCTCGATCTTCGCCGACTCGCGCTCGCGGGCGGAGGAATGGGCGGCGGCCTCGCGCGCGGTCCGCAGCGACGGCGCCTCCTCCCCCTCCCCCAGCGCCGCCAGCAGCGCCCGGTGGGCGACGAGGTCGGGGTAGCGGCGGATCGGCGAGGTGAAGTGGGCGTAGGCCTCGCTGCCGAGACCTGCGTGGCCGCTGTTGCGCTCGCTGTAGGAGGCCTGTTTGAGCGACCTCAGGACCAGCGACATGTAGGCCTCGCGACCGTGTCCGCGGCGCCGCGCCTCGCGCAGCACCAGCCGGCTCGCCTCGGCCGCGACCGCCCCGGCGCTGCGCGGCGAGAGCCCCTGGCCGAGCGGCGGGGTCGGGATCCCGAGCGCCGCCAGCTGCTCCAGCAGGCGTTCGATCCGCGGCGGGTCGGGCTGGGGGTGGACGCGGTAGATCGCCGGCACCCGCCGCGCCACCAGGAACTGGGCGACCTCCTCGTTGGTGAGGATCATCAGCCGCTCGATCAACCGGTGCGACTCGGTCTGCTCGACCCGCCGCGCCGCGGTCACGTCCCCCTCGGCGTCGAAGCTGAACTCGGGCTCGGCCGATTCGACTTCGAGCTCGCTGCCGCGGCGCCACTCGCCGAGCTCGGCGGCGAGCTCGCGTGCCGCCGCCAGCGGTTCGTCGACCGCGGCGGGCGCCGGCGCGCGGGCGGCGAAGATCGCGTCGAGCTGGTCGTAGTCGAGGCGGGCGTCCGAGCGGATCAGGCTGCGGTAGAAGCGGGTCGAGAGCGGCCGGGCATCGGCTCCCAGCTCGATCTCGGTGGTCACCGCCAGCCGCTCGGCCCCGGGCGCGAGGCTGCAGGCATCGCTCGAGAGCGCATCGGGCAGCATCGGCTCGACCGCGCCCGGGACGTAGGTGCTGTTGGCACGCCGCCGCGCCTCGAGGTCGAGCGGCGAGCCGGGCCGCACGTGGGCGGCGACGTCGGCGATGTGGACCCAGAGCCGGAAGCCCTCGCCCTCGCGCTGGGCGGAGACCGCGTCGTCGAAGTCGCGCGCGCTCGCCGGGTCGACGGTGAAGGTCGCCAGCTCGGTCAGGTCTCGCCGGGCCACCGAGAGCCGCTCGGCGGCGCTGGCCGCGCGCCGCGCTTCGTCCTCGAGCGCCGGTCGGAAACCGCGGAAGCCGAGCTGCTCGGCAAGCAGGTCGGCGGCGGCCTCGCGGGCGGTGGGTCGCTGGCGTCGCCGCGGCTCCCGGGGGCGCGCCCGCTGGCGCCGCCCGCTCAAGCCCCGACCTTGCCCCGCAGCACCTGCAGGGCTCGTGCCTTCTGGTTATCCGCCTTGCTGTGGGGGTTGAAGGGGACGCGCACATCAGGGTGGATTCCGTGCGTTTTCGCCAGGTTTTCGCCGTCCGGCGTGAAGTATTCGCCAACCGTCATCTTCAGCGCGCCGCCGTTTGCGAGCGAGTGCTCCTCCTGAAACACGCCCTTGCCGTAGGTCGTTTCGCCGACCGTGGTCGCGTTGCCGTCATCGGCCAGGGCCGCGGTCAGGATCTCCGCCGCCGAGGCGGTGCCGCCGTCCACCAGCACCACCAGCGGCTTCGCCGGCAGGTTGCCGCCAACCGTTTCGTGGGTGCTGTCGCCCTGGGTGCGGGATTTGGTCGTTACCACGACTTCGCCCTTGGGAAGGAAGATGCTCGCGGCCAGGACCGCCTGCTCGAGCAGGCCGCCGGGGTTGTGGCGAAGGTCGACGAGGATCCCTTCCGCCCCTTCCGATTCGACCTTTTCCACCGCCCGCTTCAGCAGCGCGCTCGATTCTTCGCTGAACGAGAGCATCCGCACGTAGCCGAGCTTCACCCCCTGCACCGTTTCCAGTTCGTGGCTGACGTTCGGCAGGCTGACCTCGGCCCGGGTCATCGTCAGCTGCCGCGTCTTCTTCGTCTTCGGGTCGAAGACGCCGACGGTCACTTCGGTCCCTTCCGGGCCTTTGATCCGCTTCGTCGCTTCGGTGCTGCTTTCGCCGGCGATCGACTTGCCGTCCACCGAGACGATCACTTCACCCTCGGCGATCCCCGCTTCGGCCGCCGGCGAGTGCGGGAAGACCGTCTCCACCCGCAGGCCCTGCTTGACCGAGGAGACGGAGAGGCCGATCCCCGAGAACCGCCCTTCGATCTGCTGGTTGAAGCTTTCGAGGTGTTCCGGCGAGAAGTATTCGGTGAAGCGGTCGTGGTTGCGTCGCCGCAGCTCGCGGACCATCCCCTGCAGCGAGGCGTTGCCGAGCTCGATCGGACCGGTCTTGCGCCAGTAGTTGTCTTCGAGGATTTCCGCCCCTTCCGCACTCAGCGCCCCCGGTTCGGAGACGAACGTTTCGCGGGCGAATCCCGGCAGCACGCTCGGGTGGCCGCCGAGCCAGAGGCCGGCTGCGAGTACCGCCACCAGCGCGACCGCGACGACAAGCGCCGCTCGCAGCCTCACCGAACCTGCCCCGCGAGCCCGGGAGGCAGCTCTAGACCTTGAGGAAGCGACGCAGGGTGATTCCCGACCCCAGCGTCGAGACCAGTACGGCGGCGGCGAAGAGGACCGCGATCAGCGCCGGGAAGGTCAGGGTGGTGCTCTTCTGCGCCGCCAGGAAGGAGAACGAGCTGCTCAGCGGGTCGACGATCGTGAGCTTGCCGAGCCACAGGATGAGTATGGCGACGAAGCCGCCGACGAGGCCGACGATCACGCCCTCGATCATGAACGGCCAGCGGATGAACCAGCGGGTCGCCCCGACCAGGCGCATCACCTCGACCTCGCGCCGGCGGGTGTAGATCGAGAGCCGGATCGTGTTGCCGATCAGCATCAGCGAGGCGAGCACGAGCAGGGCGGTGATGATGGTGAGGACGATCTTCAGCGCGCTCGTCACCTTCTCGATCTGCTTCGAGGCGTCCTGGCGTTCGAACGGGCGCCCGATGATCGGCGAGATCGCGCGCTTCTGGCCGGTGGCGGCAACCGGGTAGATCGCCGTCTTCACCGCTTCGAGGTTGGCGGCGTCGTCGGGGGTGATGCGGAAGCTCGCCGGCAGCGGGTTTTCGTGCAGCTGCGAGGTCAGTTCTTTCGCCTTCTCGACACCCAGCGTTTCGCGCAGTTCCGCCAGCGCCCGCGTTTTGCTGATGAATTCGACCTTGGCGACGTGTTCGAGGCCGCTCAGCTTTTCGCGCAGCTGGACCAGTTCGGCCTTGGTCGCGTCGGGGAAGACTTCGACCTGGAAGTTGAGCTGGCCGCGGACTTCGTTGCTCTTCGCCTGGGTCGTCTGGAAGATCGGGATGAGGACGCCGAGCAGAACCACGGTGACGACCGTGGTGATGATCGCGGCGACGCTCGGGGCGCCGTTGCGGCGCATGGCGCGGAGCGCCTCCTGGAAGAAGAAGATGATGCGGCCCATCGCCTAGCTCAGGGATTCGTAGTCGTGGCCGTGGCCGTTGGTCTGCCCCTCGGGCCCAACGCCCATCTCGGCCCGCATCCGCATGCCGAATTCGGTCGTCGACTCCTCGGTGTAACCGCCGGAGACCTCGTCGCGGACGACGCGGCCCTCGTAGAGCTCGACGACCCGGCGCTGCATCGAGTCGACCATCTCGCGGTCGTGGGTGACGACGAGGACGGTGGTCCCGGTCTTGTTGATCCGGTAGAGCAGCTGCATGATCCCGATCGAGGTGACCGGGTCGAGGTTGCCCGAGGGCTCGTCCGCCAGCAGCAGCGGCGGGTGGTTGACGAAGGCGCGGGCAACCGAGACGCGCTGCTGCTCGCCGCCGGAGAGCTGGTCGGGATAGCTGTGAAGCTTGGTCGAGAGGCCGACCAGGCGCAGCGTCGCCGGCACCTGCTCGCGGATTTCGGCGCGACTGGCGCCGATCACCTGCAGCGCGTAGGCGACGTTGTCGTAGACGGTCCGGTTGGGGAGCAGCTTGAAGTCCTGGAAGACGGTGCCGATGTTGCGCCGCAGCTGCGGGATCTTCTTCTCCGGCAGGGTGCCGATGTCGCGGCCGGCGATCCGGACCGAGCCTTCGGTCGCCTTCAGCTCCCGGATCAGCATCTTGATCAGCGTCGACTTGCCGCAGCCGGTCGGGCCGACGAGGAAGACGAACTCACCGCGGCCGATCCCCAGCGAGACCCGGTCGAGCGCCATGTGCCCCCCCGGGTAGACCTTGGTGACTTCGCTCAGCTCGATGATCGGGGCACGGCGACCGCGCGTGCGCGGGCGCTCCGGGGCCTGGTCCTTGTTCTTGCGTCGTCTCGCCATCGGGGTGCAGCCTTCTGCACTTGAAGGGTGACTCCTGCGCCGCTTCGGCTGCGCAAGAATGCGCCCAATCGGGGTGAGCGAAATCTTAGCGAAGTGTTAGCGATCCTTTGCAATTTGAGGTGCGGCTCGCTGCCGACCCACTGCGGGGTCGCCAGCAGAACCTCGTCGAACTCGCGGGCGTGGAGGACGTCGCCGAGGGCAGCGGCGCAGTCGGGGTCGCCGACGATCGCCTCGCGGAGGTCGAGCCCGGCCTCCCGCAGCGTCCGCGCCGCCCGCTCGGCCCGGCTCAGCGCCTGCGACCAGCCGGCGGCGAGATCGACCGCCTCCTCCCCAGCCGACGGCAGCGCCGGCACCAGCAGGGTGTAGGCGACGGCGCGCCCGCGGGCATGGCGCCGCAGCTCGGCGACCAGCCGCGGATGCTCGGCGGTGCGGGCGGCGACGACTAGCGTCTCCAGGTGATCGTCCATCTCCATCTCGGCCTCCTTCGGGGGCGGTGGTTGGAAGGCTCCTTCGGGGGAGCACACCTGCACCCTCCCCGGCGCCGCTGACCGCGCGCTAAAGCAAGGCTGAGAGTTATCTAAGAGTCGTCTGACGTTTTTCTGACGGCGCCGGCGCCGGTGCGCCCCTAGCCGATCGCGACCATGCGGTCGATCGGGACCTTGGCCCGCACCGCGATCTCGGGCGCGACCGAGACCTCGAACTTCATCGCCGCCAGCGAGTCGCGGAGCTTCGGCAGCGTGATCATCTTCATGTATTTGCAGAAGGCCATCCGGTTGGCCTCGATCAGGTTGGCCTGCGGCGCCGCCTGCTGCAGCGGGTAGAGCATGCCGTTCTCGGTGGCGACGATGAACTCGCCGTCGGGGTGAGATTCGACGTAGGAGCGCATGCCCGAAGTCGAGAGCATGTGGACGCCCTCGGAGTCGATGTCGCCGGAGGCGACGTACTCCATCGCCTGGGTCGAGCAGCCGCACTCGGGGTGGATCAGGAACTCGGCGTTCGGGTTTTCAGCCCGGGTGCGGGTGATGTCGTCGGGGCGGATGCCGGCGTGGACGTGGCACTCGCCATCCCAGACGTGGAAGCGGGCGCGGCGCTCGGGGTCCTCGCGGAGGCCGGTCTCGCGCTCGACGAAGGCGCCCAGCCACATGTCGGGGCCGAAGAGGACCTCCGTCTCGGCCCCGTGCTCGGCCCAGATGTGCTCGACCACCGCGACCGCGTTCGAGGAGGTGCAGCAGTAGTCGGTCTCCGCCTTCACCTCGGCCGAGGTGTTGACGTACATGACGACGATCGCCCCCGGGTGCTCTGCCTTCCAGGCCCGCAGCTGGTCGGCGGTGATCGAGTCGGCGAGCGAGCAGCCGGCGTCGAGGTCGGGGATCAGCACGGTCTTCTCGGGCGAGAGGATCGAGGCGGTCTCGGCCATGAAGTGGACCCCGCAGAAGGCGATCACCTCGGCCTCGGCGGCGGCTGCTTGGCGGGAAAGACCGAGCGAGTCGCCGAGGTAGTCGGCGACGTCCTGGACCTCCGGCAACTGGTAGTTGTGGGCGAGGATGACGGCGTTGCGCTGCGCCGCGAGCTCGCGCACCTCGTCGCTGAGCTCGCCGATCTGCTCGGGCGTCAGCTCCGGGACCATTGTGGGTTGGATCGTCGGGAGCTCCTGCATCAGCAGCCCTTCCTTTCCTGATGTTCGCCGACAGCCCTGCACGGACGAGGCCGGTCGAATGAACGTGGTTGAAGTCTATGGGATCGGCGCCCCCGGCCGTTTACGCTCATTGGCGTGCCCGAGCTGCCCGAGGTCGAGATCGTCGCCCGCCGTACCGACGCCGCCGTCCGCGGTGCCGAGGTCGAGTCGGCGCTCGCCCCCGGGATGAACACGATGAAGACCTTCGAGCCGCCGCTGGAAGCGCTGGTCGGGCGCGAGATCAGCGGGGTCCGGCGGATCGGGAAGATGCCGGTGATCGAGTTCGGCGACCTCTCGCTGCTGATCCACCTGATGTCGGCGGGCCGGCTGCGGGTGTTCGACAAGCGCGCCTCGCCCAAAGACCGCGCCTCGCGGGTCCTGATCCGGCTTGGCGATGGACGCGAGCTGCGCCTGCGCGAGTTCGGCACCAGGCAGCGCGCCTGGGCGAAGCTGCTGCCGAGGACGGCGGTGGCGGCAGACGAGATGGTGGCGACGCTGGGGCCGGAAGCGTGGCCGCCGCCGCCCTTGGAGGAGTTCGCGGCCGCGATCGACCGTCCCCGCCACCTGCACCCGCTGCTCCGCCACCAGAAAGACATCGCCGGGATCGGCCGCTCCTGGGTCGACGAGATCCTCTGGGAGGCCCGCCTCTCGCCGTTCAAGAAAGGCAGCGAGCTCGACCCGGAGGAGGTGGAGCGGCTGCACGTGGCGCTGCACGTGCTCGGCGACGCGATCGAGCACTACGAGGAGACGATCGGCCCCGAGGTCCCCGACAAGGTGCCGATGCCGCTCAGGGTCCACAAGCACGAGGGCGAACCCTGCCCGCGCTGCGGGACGACGATCGAGGCCGTCTTCTTCTCCGAACACCAGATGAACTACTGCCCGCGAGAGCAGACCGGCGGCAAGGTGCTGAAGGATCGCCGGCTCTCGAAACTGCTGAAGTAGGGGCCCGATGAAGTCCTTCCCGCTCTCGATCCTCGACCTCGCGGCTGTCGGCCGCGAGGAGACGATCGCCGAAAGCTTCGCCGGCAGCGTCGAGCTGGCCCGGGCGGCGGAGCGCGCCGGCTACGTCCGCATCTGGTACGCCGAGCACCACAACATCCCCTCGATCGCCTCCTCGGCGACCGCGGTCCTGATCGCCCACGTCGCCGCCAACACCGAGACGATCCGGCTCGGCTCCGGCGGGGTGATGCTGCCCAACCACTCGCCGCTGGTGATCGCCGAGCAGTTCGGGACCCTTGCCGAGCTGCACCCGGGGCGGATCGACCTCGGCCTCGGCCGCGCCCCCGGCACCGACCAGGTGACCTGGCGGGCGCTGCGCCGCGACGCCCTGGCCAGCGACCGCTTCCCCCAGGACGTGGTCGAGCTGCAGGGGCTGCTCAGCGACAAGAGCCCCCTGCCGGGCATCCACGCGATCCCCGGCGAGGGGACCCACGTCCCGCTCTACATCCTCGGCTCCTCGCTGTTCGGCGCCCAGCTGGCGGCGGAGCTCGGCCTCCCCTACGGCTTCGCCTCGCACTTCGCGCCCCAGGCCCTGTTCGACGCGATCGCGGTCTACCGCCAGGGCTTCAAGCCGTCGCTGCAGCAGCCGGAGCCGTACGTGATCGCCGGGGTCGGGGTGATCGCCGCCGAGAGCGCCGAGGAGGCGGCCCTGCAGCTGGAAGCG
Organism: Actinomycetota bacterium; assembly: GCA_018268655.1. Lineage (GTDB taxonomy): Bacteria > Actinomycetota > Thermoleophilia > Solirubrobacterales > 70-9 > VAYN01. Next base: position 3,908 of record JAFDWC010000038.1, on the reverse strand, counting down.
ACGCGGCGGGCGCGGGCGCGGAGCCTGTTCAGCCGCGGCGACCGCCGGCTGACCAGCGAGGAGGTCGACGCAGTCCTCGCCTCACCGCGGGCCGCGGTCGTCGACGAGATGCTCACCTACACCGCGACCGGCACCGCCGAGGATGTCGCCGCCTACCTCGAGGACTTCCGCCGCCGCACCGGCGCCGACGAGCTGATGACGGTCCACTACGCCACCACCGCCGCGGGGCGGGTGCGCTCGGTTGAGCTGCTGGCCGGCGCCGTGGACCCGGCGGGGATTGGCGCTTAAGTCCCCTACGCGGGGGACAAATGCGCCACTAGGCAATCTCCAGCAGCAACGAGAAGTCGAGGCTTGGCGCGGAGTGGGTGATGGCGCCGATCGAGATGAACTCGACGCCGGTTTCGGCGGCCGCGCGCACGTTCTCGAGGGTGATCCCGCCCGATGCCTCGAGCGAGGCGCCATCGGAGCTGCCGACGTGCTCGTCGCGCAGGGCCACCGCGGTGGCCATCGTCGCCGGGTCCATGTTGTCGAGGAGCAGCCGGTCGACCCCGGTGCCGAGCGCGTACGCGGCCTCGTCGAGGTTGCGCACCTCGACCTCGACCGCGAGCTCGGGATGGGCGCTGCGGGCGCCGTGCACGGCCTTGGCGAGGCCGCCGGCGAGGGCGATGTGGTTCTCCTTGATCAGGATCGCGTCGTAGAGGCCGAGCCGGTGATTGACCCCACCCCCGGCGGCGACCGCCTCCTTCTCCAGGCGGCGCAGCCCCGGCAGCGTCTTGCGGGTGTCGAGGATCGACGTCCCGGTGCCAGCGACCGCCTCGACGTAACGGGCGGTCAGGGTCGCGATCCCGGAGAGGTGGCCGAGGAAGTTGAGCGCGGTGCGCTCGGCCGCGAGCAGCGCCCGGGCCGAGCCGCCGGCGCTGAGGACGTCGGCAGGAACCTGATCGCGCCACTCCCCCTCCGGCAGCAGCGACTCGACCTCCTCGACCCCACACTGGCGCATCACCTCGGTGACGACGGCGAGGCCGAAGACGACGCCGGGCGCTTTCTGGACGATCCGCGCCCGCCCGAGCGCGGCCTCCGGCACGGTCGACTCCGAGGTCACGTCGCCGGCGCCGATGTCCTCGGCCAGCGCCCGCGCCACGATCTGCTCCAAAGTCTGGTCCGCAGTCTCGGACATCGCCTCAGCCTAGTGCCACGGCCCAGCGCACGAGTTCACCTCACGCTCGCAGCGGGCGGCGCGTTTAATCCACACGATGCGGACGCTGCCCCCGTTTCAGACCCTGCTCGACCGCTACGCGGATGACGTGCTCGGCCTGCTGCGCGGCGCGGTGGGCCGTGCGGATGCCGAGGACGCCTTCCAGGAGACCTTCCTGGCGGCGCTCCGCGCTTACCCACGGTTGCAGGACGGTCGCAACCTGCGCGGCTGGCTGCTGACGATCGCCCACCGCAAGGCAATCGACCACCACCGCGCCCGCGGTCGCCGACCGCTGCCGGTGGCCGAGGTGGAGGCGGTAATCGAGGCGAGCGCCGAGCCGCTCGACGGGCCGGGGCTCGACGACGGGCTTTGGGAAGCGGTCGCGGCGCTGCCGCCGAAGCAGCGGGCGGCGGTGACGCTGCGGTTCGGCAGCGATCTCCCCCACGCCGAGATCGCGGCCGCGCTGGGCTGCTCACCGGAGGCGGCGCGCCGCAGCCTGCACGAGGGATTGACGAAGCTGAGAAAGGAGCTGGCATGACCACGAAGACCGCAAGGGCGATCGACCGATTCCGCGAGGCGGCCGCCGCCGAGGGGCTGCTCGACGTCGCCTACGCGAGCGCCGACTCGCCGTTCGGGCCGCTGCTGCTGGCGGCGACGCCGCGCGGACTGGTCCGGATCGGGCTGCCGAACCAGGACTCCGAGGCGCTGCTCGAAGAGCTGGCGGCGAAGGTCTCGCCGCGGGTCCTGGAGGCGCCGGCCCAGCTCGACCAGGCCCGGCGCGAGCTCGACCGCTACTTCGCCGGCGGCCTGCGCCAGTTCGAGCTGCCGCTCGACTGGAGCCTCAGCCACGGCTTCCGCCTGCGGGTCCTCGAGGGCATCGCGACGATCCCCTACGGCGAGACCCGCACCTACACCGAGGTCGCAACCGGAGCCGGCAACCCGCGGGCGGTCCGTGCAGCCGGCTCGGCCTGCGGCAGCAACCCGATCCCGCTCGTCGTCCCCTGTCACCGGGTGCTGCGGCAGAGCGGCGCTCTCGGCGGCTACGCCGGTGGACTCGAGATGAAGGAGTCGCTGCTCGAGCTGGAGGCGGAGAGGGCCCAGACCTAGTTCGCCGAGGCGGCGGCGGTCTTCTCGAGGTAGTCGCGGACGAAGCCGTCGAGGTCGCCGTCGAGGACGCGCTGGACGTCTCCCACCTCGTGCTCGGTGCGGTGGTCCTTGACCATCGTGTAGGGATGGAGGACGTAGGAGCGGATCTGCGAGCCCCAGGCGACGTCTTTGACCTCGCCGCGAGCCTTCTCCAGCTCCTCGGCACGTTTGCGCTCCTCGAGCTCGATCAGCTTCGAGCGCAGGAACTGCATCGCGACCGCCTTGTTCTGGGTCTGCGAGCGCTCGTTCTGGCACTGGACGACGATCCCGGTCGGGATGTGGGTGATCCGCACCGCCGAGTCGGTCTTGTTGACGTGTTGGCCGCCGGCGCCGGATGCGCGGTAGGTGTCGACCCGCAGGTCCGACTCGTCGATCTCGACGTCGACGTCGCCCTCGACCAGCGGCCCGACGTCGACCTGGGCGAAGCTGGTGTGGCGGCGCGAGGAGGAGTCGAAGGGGCTGATCCGGACCAGGCGGTGGACGCCGCGCTCGGCGGCGAAGAGGCCGTAGGCGTTCTCCCCGCGGGCGATGAAGGTGGCCGACTTGAGGCCGGCCTCCTCACCGGGGGAGGCCTCCGCCATCTCGACCTCGAAGCCGCGCCGTTCGGCCCAGCGCAGGTACATCCGCAGGAGGATCTCGGCCCAGTCCTGGGAGTCGGTGCCGCCGGCGCCGGCGTGGACGGTGACGACGGCGTTGCCGGCGTCGTACTTGCCGCTGAACAGGCGCGCCTCTTCGAGCTCGGCCAGCCGCGCCTCGACGGCGCTCAGCTGCGAATCGAGTTCGGCCGCGATCTCGGGGTCTTCGTCAGCGAGCTCGGCCAGGTCACCGAGGTCGGCGATGTCAGACTCGAGGCTCCGGAACATCTCCAGCCGGCGCTGGGCGCGGGCGTGCGCCGCCGAGGTCTTTGCCGCCGACTCCTGGTCGTCCCAGAAGCCCGGCTCGCCCATCTCCCCCTCGAGGCGCGCCGCCTCGGCCTCCAGCCCAGCTGGGTCAAAGGTAGTCCGAGAGCAGGGACAGCTGCTCGCGGACAGCGGCGAGGCGCGGCGCTACGGATTCGGTGGGCGCATCGGCCATGCCCGCAAGATTACCCGCCGGCGATGCCCCACTCGCGCAGGGCTACCTCGCGGTCGTCGTAGGGCCGCCAGGAGAGAATCCGGCCGTCGCGCAGCTCGAAAGCCCAGGCCATCGGTTCGGCGCTCGCCAGCTCGCCGTCCTCTTCCCAGTGCCAACGCCGCACGATCAGCGCCACCGCCCTCCCATCCCCGGCCTCGTAGAGCTGCTCGAGCTCGATCTCCTGCTGCACCCCGCCCGGCGCCCGCGTCGCCCACTGCCGCGCCGCCTCCACCCCCTTGCGGAGGCCCTTCATCGCATGCAGCTCGACCTCGGGATCCAGAGTGGCGACGAATCCGTCGAGGTCGCGCTCGTTGAAAGCCCTGATGAACTCGCGGACCGGATCGGGTTTCACTGCCGCGGCCAATCCACAGCCCCAGTCCCACATGGGCGAACCCCGCACACCCGAACCCCGCACGGGCGCGAAAACCAAGCAGGTCGGTGGACGCAGGGAGCG
>JAFDWC010000037.1 GCA_018268655.1 Actinomycetota bacterium | reverse complement strand
ACGGTCGACTTCCGCAACGCGATCGTGATCATGACCTCGAACATCGGTGCCTCGGAGATCTCCAAGAACACCTCGATCGGGTTCACCGTCTCCGACGAGACCGGGATGTCCTACGACGACATGAAGAACCGGATCATGGGCGACCTGAAGAAGGTCTTCCGGCCCGAGTTCCTGAACCGGATCGACGAGGTGATCGTCTTCCACAAGCTGGCGAAGGAGGAGGTCAAGGAGATCATCGACCTGATGATCAACCGCGTCCGCGTCCAGGTCGCCGAGCACGAACTGCAGCTCGAGCTAACCGACGCCGCCAAGGACCTGCTCGTCGAGAAAGGCTGGGACCCGTCGATGGGTGCCCGACCGCTGCGCCGGGCGATCCAGCGCTACATCGAGGACCCGCTGGCCGACGAAGTCCTCCGAGCCGGCCCGATGACCCCGGGCTCGACCGTGATGGTCGACCGCGACGAGAGCGGCGACGAGGAGGACAAGCCGCTCAGCCTCGAGATCATCGCGCCGAAGAAACCGCCGCAGAAAGAGCCGAAGCCGGAGCCCGAGAAGGTCGGTGTCGGCGCCAAGGGCGGCGAGACCGAGCACGGCCCCGACGGCGACGTCCCCGCGCCGCACGACGACGCCGGCCACTAGGCCGGCGTCGCGTCGCCCAGTAGCGATGAGCCGCGAACCGGGCCGGGCCGCGATCGGCACCTGGAGCGGCGGCCGCTTCCTCCACTTCGGCGAGCCGATCGAGGAGGATCGGCTGGTCGAGCTGCTGCGCCCCGGCGCCGGCATCGAGACCGTCCTCAGCGCCGACGCCTACGGCCAGGGCGAGGCCGACCGGGTCCTCGGGCGGGCGCTCGCCGGCGTCGACCGCGAGGGCTACTGCCTGGTCGGCGCCGTCGGCCACGACTTCTACGAGGGCGAGCGCAACGGCCCCAAGGGCTTCCCCCGCTTCACCGACCCGGCCCTGCGCGGGCCCGATCAGTACGCCGGTTACCTGCGGATGGCCGCCGAGGCGAGCCTGGAGCGGATCGGCGCCGCCGAGTTCGACCTGCTGCTGCTGCACAACCCCGACCGCACCGGCTACTCGAGCGCGGCCGTCTGGGACGGGATGGCGGCGCTGCGCGAGGCCGGCCTGACCCGGCGGATCGGCGTCGCCCCGGGGCCGGCCAACGGCTACACCCTCGACCTGATCTCCTGCCTCGAGACCTTCGGCGACCGGATCGACTGGGCGATGATCATCCTCAACCCGCTCGAGCCCTGGCCCGGCGAGCTGGTGCTCGACGCGGCGGCTCGCCATCAGGTCGAGGTGATCACCCGGGTCGTCGACTACGGCGGCCTCTTCTGGGATGACCTGCGCCCGGGCGCCGAGCTGCCCCAGGGCGACCACCGCTCGTTCCGGCCGGAGGGCTGGCTCGAGGCCGGCTGCGCGAAGCTGGAGCGGCTGCGCCCGTTCGCCGAGCGGGCCGACCTCAGCCTGATGGGCCTCGCCTGCCAGTGGAACCTCGCCCACCCGGCGGTCGCCTGCTGTGCTCCGACCCTGATCCAGGAGGCCGGCGCCGGCGCCCGGCCGATCGAGCAGAAGCGAGCCGAGCTCGCCGCGATCCCGGCCGAGCTGCGGCTCGGCCCGGACGAGGTCGAGGCGATTCGGGCGATCGGCGACAACACCGGTTGCATGGCGCTGAAGGGCGGCAACCCGGCGCACGAGGGGGAGGAGCAGCCCGACCGGTGGGGGCTGGGCCCGGAACTCGTCGACGTCGCCGGCCGCTGGGGGATCGACCCCGAGCGCGACCTCGTCGGCGCCGCCTAGCGCGACCGGGCCCAGCTGGGTGACGCACCCGGCAAGCGTTCGGGGCGCCTTGCTCTCGGTATTCGAGAGAAGGGCGCCCCCGGTCATACGTCCGCAGTCGCGGCTCGCCGTGGAATCAACCGTTTAGCGGCGCCAAGCCGTTCCGGCGCCCCAAGCCGTTCTTCTTGGGAACGAGCTTGACAAACCTAATCCCGACCTGTCCACCAGGATATGCACGAAACCGCATTCCAATGCGCTTTCTGCCACAATCAATGGCGATGTCTTCTATGTCCGAGGGTGAGCTCCATGAGCTTTCAGAACGTCAGGATCCTCGGCTACTGAGAGCACTGGACGTCGTCGCCCCCGGCGGTGCGCTACGCGAGGGGATCGACAGCATCGTCCACGCGCGGACCGGTGGCCTCCTCGTCGTCAGTGACCTCGATGAGATCTCCCACATGCTCTCCGGCGGGCTGCGGCTCGACGTCGACTACACGCCGGCGATGCTCTACCAGGTGGCGAAGATGGACGGGGCGATCGTCCTCAACGCCGAGGCGACGAAGATCGCCTGGGCAAACGTCCAGCTGATGCCGGACCCGACGATCCTCTCCTCGGAGACCGGCACCCGGCACCGCACCGCCGAGCGCGTTTCGAAGCAGACCGACGCGCTGGTGATCGCGATCAGCCAGCGTCGCGACGTCGTCTCGCTCTACGTCGAGGGGACCAAGTACAAGCTGCAGGACATCCCCGCGGTGCTTGCCAAAGCGAACCAGGGGCTGGCGACGCTGGAGAAGTACCGCGAGCGCCTCGACCAGGTCTCGCTGCGCCTGACCCAGCTCGAGTTCGACGGCCGCACCGTCCTCCACGACGCGCTGGCGGCGCTCCAGCGCGCGGAGCTGGTGACGCGGATGGCGGTCGAGGTCGAGCGCTACATCGTCGAGCTCGGGACCGAGGGCCGGCTGATCGAGATGCAGCTGGAGGAGACGATGGTCGGCGTCGCTGCCGACAAGGCGGCGCTGGTCCGCGACTACGCGGTCGAAGACTCCGAGCAGACCCTGGCCGCGGTGCTGCAGGCGCTGAGCCGCCTCCCGCACGAGGACGTGCTCGATTTCGGCCGCCTGGCCGAGCTGCTCGGCTACGACCGCAAGCTGAACACGCTCGACTTCCCGGTAGCCCCGCGGGGCTACCGCGTGCTCGGCCACGTGCCGCGCATCCCCAAGCTTGTCGTCCAGAAGATCACCCAGGAGCTGGGCGGGTTGGAGGAGGTCATGCAGGCCTCCGACGACGACCTCGCCGCCGTCGACGGAGTCGGGCCGCTGCGGGCCAAGGACATCCGCGAGGGCCTGCGACGGCTCCAGGAAATCGACTTGGTCGATCGGTACTTGCACAGCTGACGGCGCAACCTGGGCCGTCCGATGAAAGGAGTCATCCCATTCCCGAGCTAGACGAGGCCACCGTGGACGAGGTCTTCGAGACGGACGTCGAGTACGTCTGCGACTTCGAGGAGGGGGACAAGGTCGTCTACCCCCATCACGGTGCCGGATTGGTAATGACGAAAGAAAACCGTGAGCTGATGGGGTCCGAGCGCGAGTACCTCACGATCAAGATCCTCCACAACGAACTCACGGTGATGGTCCCGACCGAAAACGCCGGCAAGGCGGGCCTGCGCCGGGTCATCGACGAGGAAGAAATCAAGAAGGTCACAGACGTCCTCACCGACGACGTCTCGGAGATGCCGAAGAACTGGAACCGGCGCTTCAAGTACAACCGCGAGAAGATCAAGACGGGTGACGTCTTCGAGCTCGCCGAGGTGGTCCGCAACCTCGCCATCCGCGAGATGGAAAAGGGCCTCTCGACCGGCGAGAAGCAGATGTACACGCGGGCGAAGAAGATCCTCGCCTCCGAGTTCATGTACGCCCTCGACAAGGACGAGGAGGGCGCGGAGGAATACCTCGACGGCCTCCTGGAGGCGCGTTTCGCCGCCACCGCGTAGTCCGATCGCGGTAACCGCCGTCATCGCGGCCGCCGGCTCGGGGGAACGACTCGGAGCCGGCGGTCCGAAGGCATTCGTGCCGCTCGCCGGGCGGCCGCTGATCGAGTGGTCGCTGGCGGCGTTCCGCGGCTGCGACTGCGTCGAGGCGGTCGTCGTCGCGGCGCCGCCTGGCCGCGAGCCCGAGCTCGGCGCCGGGGTGCGGGTGGTGGCGGGCGGTGCCACCCGGGCCGAGTCGGTGGCCAACGCCCTGGCCGCGGTCGAGACCGAGGTCGTGGCGATCCACGACGCCGCCCGGCCGCTGCTCACCTCGGCGCTGGTCGAGGCGCTGGTGGCGGCGCTCGCGGCCCACCCTGATGCCGCCGCGGTGATTCCGGCGGCGCCCGTCACCGACACGGTCAAGCGGACCGCGCCGGCTGCGGGGACGGGAACCGCATCGACTGCCGAGGAGGCAGCGTCGGCAGCTCTGGTCGTCGTCGGGACCGAGGATCGCTCGACCCTGTGGGCGGCGCAGACGCCGCAGGTCTTCCGCACCGCGGCGCTCCGCGCGGCGCTCGAGGTCGACGCGGCGACCCGCGACGCCGCCACCGACGAGGCGATGCTGGTCGAGGCGGCGGGCGGAACGGTCCTGATCCACCCGAGCGGCCCCGAGAACCTGAAGGTGACGACCCCGCACGACCTCCGCCTGGCCGAGCTGCTCCTAGCCGATCGCTGAGCAAACGTTTGTAACCCATAGGGTTACAAACGTTTGGGGCTGGAGACGTTGGGGGCTGGCCGGGGTTGGCAACTGACGGCCGATGCGGCCGGAAGTCTAGGCTGGGTCCCATGCTGACCGACTACCACCTGCACCTGCGCCCGGACGAGGACGGGACCACCTTCGAGCGCTACTTCACCGCCGCCAACGTCGACCGCTACCTCGCCGCCGCCCAGGAGGGTGGGATCGAGGAGCTCGGCGTCGCCGAGCACGTCTACCGCTTCGCCCAGGCACTCGACCTCTGGCGCCACCCGCTCTGGGTCGAGAACGCGCTCGACGACCTCGACGCCTACTGCGAGTTCGTCCGCTCGACGCCGCTGCGGCTGGGGATCGAGTGCGACTACGTCCCCGGCGCCGAGGAGCGCACCGAGGCGCTGCTCGGGGCGCGTGACCTCGACTACGTGGTCGGCTCGGTCCACTTCGTCGGCGAGGGCGACACCGCCGTCGACCACGAGGGCTTCGACGTCTGGGAGGGCGGTGACGCCGACGCCGACGAGATCTGGCGCCGCTACTTCGACGCCTTCGCCGCCGCCGCCCGCTCCGGCCTCTTCGACATCCTCGCCCACCCCGACCTGGTCAAGGTCTGGGGGCGGGCCCGGCCGCTCCCGGCCGCCGACCTCCGCGGCTTCTACGAGCCCGCGGTCGAGGCGATCCTCGCCGGCGGCGCCGCGGTCGAGCTCTCGACCGCGGGCCTGCGCAAGCCGGTCGGCGAGCTCTACCCGGCTCCCGAGTTCGCTCGGCTCTGCGCCGAGGCCGGCGTCCCCTTCGCGCTCTCCTCCGACGCCCACCTGCCGGAGCAGGTCGGCTTCGGCTACGACCGCGCGCTGGAGCTGCTGGAGTCGCTCGGGGTCGGCGAGATCTGCGTCTTCGAGGGTCGCCAGCGGCGGCTGGTCCCGGTCGGCGCCGCCGTCCCATCCTCACAGGGGTGAGGCGATGATCGGGATCGGCTACGACAGCCACCGCTTCGAGCCGGGGCGGCGGCTGGTCCTCGGCGGGGTTGAGATCCCGCACGAGCTCGGCCTCGCCGGCCACTCCGACGCCGACGTCCTCACCCACGCGGTGATCGACGCCCTGCTCGGCGCCGCCGGCGGCGGCGACATCGGCACGATGTTCCCCGACGACGACCCGACCTGGGAGGGGGCCGACTCGATCGACCTCCTCCGCACCGTCGTCGGCACCGTTGCCGGGGTGATCGTCAACGTCGACGCGACCGTGGTCTGCGAGCAGCCGCGCCTCGGCCCCCACAGGGCGGAGATCGAACGGGTGCTCGGCGAGGTCACCTCGGCCCGGGTCAGCGTCAAGGCGACGACCAACGAGGGGATGGGCTGGATCGGCCGCGGCGAGGGAATCGCCTGCCTCGCCGTCGCTCAGGTCGAGGTCGAATAGTCTTCACGATTCCATGGCGAATGCGGGCGCCAAGTTGGAGAACGTGCGGGGGTCGGTCTCGGATGCGCTGTTCGAGCTGAGGACCCTGCACGGGGCCGGCGTGGTGGCGCCGATGCGCCCCGACAAGGTGCTCAGGGTCGCCGGCACCTTCCTCCGCTGGGGGGCCTCGCCGGCGACCGGGGTGGCGACGGCGGCGATCGAGCACCCGCACGAGATCGCCGTCCTCGACGAGCGCGGGGCCCTCAGCTGGGAGCGGCTGCACCGGCGCTCCAACGCCCTCGCCGACAGCTTCGCCCGGCTCGGGATCGGCTCCGGCGACGGGGTCGGGATCATGTGCCGCAACCACCGCGGCTTCCTCGAGGCGACCCTGGCGGCGGCCAAGCTCGGCGCCAGCGCCCTCTACCTGAACACGATGTTCGCCGGCCCGCAGCTGGCCGAGGTGACGGTGCGGGAGGGGCCGAAGGCGCTCGTCTACGACCAGGAGTTCGCCGGCCTGCTCAGCGGCGTCCCCGGCGACGTCACCCGGATCATCGGCTGGGTCGAGGACGAGGGCACCGCCGAGCTGACGCTCGACGGCCTGATCGCCGCCGGCAGCGAGGCGGACCACAGCCCGCCGCCCGGCAAGGCCCGCTTCGTGATCCTCACTTCCGGCACCACCGGCTCGCCGAAGGGGGCCCAGCGCTCGAGCCCCGAAGGCCTGTTCACGCTGGCGGCGCTGTTCGACAAGATCCCCTATCGCAGCGGGATGAAGGTGGTGATCGCGGCGCCGCTCTTCCACTCCTGGGGCTTCCTCCACTTCGTCGTCAGCCTGCCGACCGCGGCGACGATGGTCCTGCGGCGGCGCTTCGACCCGGAGGAGACGCTGCGGGCGGTCGAGCGCAGCCGCGCCGACGTGCTGGCGGTGGTGCCGGTGATGGTGCAGCGGATCCTCTCCCTGCCGGAGGAGGTGCTCGGCCGCTACTCAATGCCGACGCTGCGGATCGCCGCCCTCTCCGGCTCGGCCCTCCCCGGCGAGCTGGCGCTGGCCTGGATGGACCGCTTCGGCGACACCGTCTACAACCTCTACGGCTCGACCGAGGTCGCCTTCGCCACGGTTGCCAACCCGGAGGACCTGCGCGCCGCCCCCGGCACCGCCGGCCGGCCGCCGCGAGGGACAACGGTGCGGCTCTTCGACGAGGACGGGCACGAGGTGCCGCCGGGGCAGGTCGGGCGGATCTTCGTCGGCAACGAGATGGCCTTCGAGGGCTACACCGGGGGCGAGGGCAAGCAGGCGATCGAGGGCCTGCTCTCCTCCGGCGACGTCGGCCACTTCGACGAGGCGGGACGCCTCTTCGTCGACGGCCGCGACGACGAGATGATCGTCTCCGGCGGCGAGAACGTCTTCCCGCGCGAGGTCGAGGACCTGCTCGCCGACCTGCCGGGGGTCTCCGAGGTGGCGGTGATCGGGGTCGAGGACGCCGAGTTCGGGCAGCGGCTGAAGGCCTTCGTCGTGCTCGAGCCGGGCGCCGAGCTGTCCGTGGCGGACCTGGTCGGCCACGTCAAGGCAAACCTGGCCGCCTACAAGGCGCCGCGCGAGGTCGAGTTCATGGCCGAGCTGCCGCGCAACGCGACCGGCAAGGTGCTGAAGCGGGTGCTGGGCCGGGACGGCGCAGCGGCCGCCGGGGGCAGTAGTGTGCCCGAGGATGAGTGACCCGGCGCGGCAGCCCGAGCAACCGGCGGTGCAGCTGAAAGCGGTCGGAGCGGCCCGCGAGGAGATCCAGGGGGTCGCCGGCCAGGCGCTCGAGTGGCTGAAGGTCTCCGAGCAGCGCGTGGCCGCCGCCGAGGCGCGCTCCGAGCAGGTTCGCGAGGAGCTGAAGGCGCGGGCGCTGGAGCAGATGCGCGGCTTCGCCGCCGAGGCGAAGGCCAAGGTCGAGTCCGAGCGGCGGGCGCGGGAGGCGGCGGAGGTGAAGCTGAAGGGCGTCGAGGCGCGGGTCGCCGCGGCCGAGTCGGCTCGCGACCGGGCCGAGAAGAGCTTCGAAGGGCAGCAGCGCAGCGCCGAAGCCGAGCGCGAGGCGCTGCTGGCGCAGACGAACGAGGCGCGTGCCGAGGCCGAGGCGGCGCAGGCCGCGGCCAAGGACGAGACGCAGCGCGAGGTCGCCGAGGCGCGGCGGGCGATCAAGGCCGAGGTCGACGCGCAGGTGCGGCAGGCGAGCGAGCGGATCGAAGGCGAGGCCGACCGCAAGGTCGCCGCCGCCGAGCAGCGCGCCGCCGATGCCGAGCGCGCCGCCGAGCAGGCGCACGAGACGGCGGTCCGGATCGAGACGGAGATCGAGCGCCGGGTGATGGAGGGGACCGAGGAGGTCCGCCGCGAAGCCGAGGAAAGCGTGCGCAGGCTGATCGCCCGGGTCGAAGGGCAGGCCGAGGAGACCGCCCGCGCCCGCGCCGAGGAGCAGGTTCGGGCCGAGACCGACCGGCTGCGGGTGCAGAACGAGCGCCGGGCGGAGCGGGTCCGTGCGGCGACCGAGGACGAGGTCAAGGCGAGCGTCAGCCGGGCCCGTCGCGAGGCCCAGGCGGCGGCGCACGAACTGACGCCGGACTGGCTGCGGCGCGAGGAGTCGAGCGCTCCCACCGCCGGCTACCGGACCTTCTAGGGCCCGGCCGCCGCGACCTCGCGGCGCCGACGCACCGCCTCGCTCAGCGGGTTTCATCTAACCTCGCGCCGTGCGCGAGGTGCGGATCAGGGACACGCTGAGCGGCGAGCCGCGGGCGATCGAGGCCGATGAGGAGGGCGTGGTCGGGATCTACGCCTGCGGGCCGACCGTCTACAGCCGGATCCACATCGGCAACGCCCGCCCGTTCGTCGTCTTCTCGCTCCTGCGCCGGTTCCTCGAGTCGGAGGGATACGCGGCGCGGCTGGTGGTCAACGTCACCGACGTCAACGACAAGATCTATGTCGCGGCGCGGTCGGCGGGGGTGCCGTCCGCCGAGTTCGCGCGCGAGATGACCCAGGCGTACTTCGCCGACACGGACCGGCTGGGCCTGGGCCGGCCGGACGCCGAGCCGCTGGCGACGGAGACGATCGAGGGGATCGTCGCCCTGATCTACGAGCTGGTCGAGGGCGGCCATGCCTACGAGGCCGGCGGCGACGTCTACTTCCGGGTCCGCAGCTTCGACGGCTACGGCAAGCTCTCCAACCGCCGCACCGAGGAGATGGACCAGGGCGAGGAGGCCGGTTCGGCCTCGCTCAAGGAGGACCCGCTCGACTTCGCCCTCTGGAAGGCGAGCAAGGAGGGAGAGGACACCAGCTGGGACTCGCCCTGGGGGCGGGGCCGGCCGGCCTGGCACATCGAGTGCTCGGTGATGGCCGAGGAGGAGCTGGGCGAGAGCTTCGCGGTCCACGGCGGCGGCGCCGATCTGGTCTTCCCCCATCACGAGAACGAGATCGCCCAGTCGGAGGCGGCGGGGCGCCGGTTCGCGCGGCTCTGGATGCACAACGGGATGGTCGAAACCGGGGCCGAGAAGATGTCGAAATCGGAGGGGAACATCTTCCAGCTGAGTGAGGCGCTCGACCGCTACGGGCGCGAGGCGGTGGTCCTGTTCCTGATCTCGGGGCACTACCGGCAGCCGCTGGCCTTCGGGCCGGAGCAGATGGAGCAGGCCGTGGCGCAGGTCGAGCGGCTGCGGAACTTCTTCCGCACCCATCAGCTGGGCGCGCCGGGGACGTCGGAGGTCGACCCGGGGGCGCGGCGGGAGCTCTTCCTCGATGCCCTCGCCGATGACTTCAACACGCCGCGGGCGCTGGCGCAGGTGTTCGAGCTGGTCGGCGACGCGAACCGGGAAGAGGTGCCGGGGGCGGCAGAGGCCGTACGGGACATGCTCGGCGTGCTCGGGCTGGATTCGATCGCCGAGGTCGACGCGGCGGCCGACGCGGCGGCGGAGGCGCTGCTCGCAGAGCGAGAGGAGGCCCGCGCCGCGAAGGACTTCGAGCGGGCCGACGCGATCCGGGCGGAGCTCGCCGCGCGCGGCTGGGAAGTGCGGGACTCCTCCGCGGGGGCGACCCTGGTTCCCCTGGCCGCCAGGGGCTGAGATGCCCGCGGGCGTGGCCAGCCAGATCATCTACGGGCGCAACCCGGTCGTCGAGGCGGAGCGGGGGAGGAGGCGCGTGCACCGGGTCTGGCGGGCGCCGGAGACTCCGGTGGCGGAGCTGGAGCGGATCTGCGGGTCGCCGGACCACCAGGGGGTGGTGGCTGAGGTCGACCCCTATCCGTACGGCGACCCGGCCGCGATGTTGCGGCGGGAGGGAGCGCTGCTGGTCGCCCTCGACCAGGTCCAGGACCCGCGCAACCTGGGGGCGGTCTGCCGCTCGGCCGAGTTCGCCGGCGCCGCCGGGGTGGTGATCCCCGAGCGCCGCTCGGCCGCGGTGACGGCGGTCACCTGCAAGGCCTCGGCCGGAGCGGTCGAGCACGTCGAGGTCGCCCACGTGCGCAACCTCGCCGACTGGCTGGCGGAGGCGAAGGAGGCGGGGTTCTGGATCTGGGGCGCGGACGCCGAGGCGACCGCGGCGCCCTGGGGCGTCGACCTCACCGGCCCCACCGTCCTCGTCCTCGGCGGCGAGGGCAAGGGCCTGCGGCCGCGGGTCGCGGCCAGCTGCGACGGGGTAGTCGCGCTGCCCCGCCGCGGCCGGGTCGAGTCGCTCAACGTCAGCGCCGCCGCGACGGCAATCCTGTTCGAGGCGCTGCGCCAGCGCACCTCCGGTTGAGCCGCTCGGCGGCGGGGCGGCCGGTCCTGCACATGCAACGGCGTTTGCATTTCCGTTGACCTGGGGTTGACAGAACTCCGCGGCGCCGTAAACTGCGCAGCCAACAAGGGTGAAGCTCAGGTTGAGTCTGAGTTTGCCCGTCGATATTGGGCGCCTCTGGGGAGGTAAGTGGCGCCACGACCCTTCAGCAAGGAGAAGGATCTGTGGCCCTTAGCACGCCTATGAAGCATCAGGCTAACTCTCAAGTTGAGCTTGATGATCACTACCTGGTTGCGCTCGCCAAGGACGGGCGAACCGACGCCTACGACATGATCGTCCGCCGCTACCGCGGCTTCGTCCGCCTCAAGGCCTCCTCGTACTTCCTGCTCGGCGGCGAGTCCGACGACCTGATCCAGGAGGGCCTGCTCGGCCTCTACAAGGCGATCCGCGACTACCGCTCCGACCGCGAGTCGAGCTTTCGCAACTTCGCCGAGCTCTGCATCACCCGCCAGATCATCACCGCGGTGAAGACGGCGACCCGCAACAAGCACACGCCGCTGAACCAGTACGTCTCCTTCAGCCAGACCCCGGCGGCGAGCGGCGACACCGACACCACCCTCGACGAGATCCTGCCCGGCCCGAGCGTCCACGATCCGGTCAACCAGGTGATCGCGACCGAAGAGCTGGCGAGCCTCGTCTCCTGCCTCTCCGGCGTCTCCGGGGTGCTCTCCGACCTCGAGAGCCGGGTCCTCTCGCTCTACCTCGACGGCCACTCCTACGAGGCGATCGCCGAGCGGCTCGAATGCGACACCAAGACGGTCGACAACGCCCTGCAGCGGGTCAAGCGCAAGGTCGGAGCGCACCTCTCCTCGCGCGAGGTTGCGGTCTGAAGTCATCCGGCCGGCGCATATCTGCGTCCTCGGTCGCTCGCGTGCAGAGCACGCCACGCTCCCTGCGTCCTTGATCTGCTTGGCCGGATGACTTCAGACGGCCGCTAGGCAGCCCGGGGGCAGGTCGGCCAGGACGTAGTCGAGGAGCTCCCGCCCGTGGTCCGAGGCGACGGCGATGTCGTCGGCCTTGACTCGGACCCGGTGCAGCGACTGCATCCGCAGCACGTCGCCGTCGCTGTGGCGGTTCGGGAAGACTCCGGCGTAGGAGACGCCCAACCGCTCGAGGTGGTCGGCGACGTGGGCGGTCGCCGGCGTCTGCAGCGGCAGGTCGATGTAGACGGCGTCGAGGCCGCGCTGGTGGAAGAGGTGGTGGCGCTCGGCGCCGACCGCCTGCTCGAGGTCGGCGCCGGGCTCGCGGACGGTGATCAGGGCCAGGTTGTGGTCCTCCTCGACCTCGACGTGGAGGTCGCTGCACGGCGCCAGCTCGAACCCGGCCGGCGGCTCGGCCAGCTCCCCCCGCAGCTGGCACAGCGCGACCGTCCGCTCGACCATCCCCCGGTGCCGCTCCGGTGCGTAGATCGGGCGCTCGAGCCCGTCGTTGAGCTTGGCGTAGAAGAGCGCCGCCGACTGCCGCCGGGGACGGTCCTCGGCCGCGGCGTCGTTGTCGACCGAGGCCGGGATCCAGCCGAGCAGGAAGCCGGTCTCGTGCGCCCCGAGCTCGAGGTTGGCGCGCTGACTGTAGGGGTGGGCGGCGGTCGCCTCGCTGAACATCCCGGCGAAGCCCTCGCCGCGGGCCCACTCCATCAGGAAGCGCTTGGTCCGGGTGAAGACGTGCTGGCCGCGGGCCAGCGGCAGCGTCACCGCCTGCCCGCAGTGGGCGACCCGGTCGCCGGCCGCGACCACCCCCATCCCCTCGTGGCAGAGCAGCTCCCCGGCGGCGTTCTCGGCGACGCAGGAGAAGTAGCGCCCGCTCGCCAGCCGCGCCTGCACCTGATCCGGGTCGTAGACCCAGCGCACGTCGTAGCTCTGCCCGTAGGCCGTTTCGATCGCGGAGGTCAGCACGGTACCCTCAGAGGCGTCCAGGAACCGGAAGTTCACCTGCTCAGCGTCACCCATACCTGCCATTGTCGGCAGCATGCCCGCCTAGCTCAACCTGGGAGAGCACCTGATTTGTAATCAGGAGGTTGCCGGTTCGATCCCGGCGGCGGGCTCTCGGGAGCCCTGTGATGTTCGAGCCGAGCGGATCCGAGGTCCGGGTGCGGCGAGTCGACGACGATCCCAAGCACCGCGCCGATGAGATTCGCATCCGCGCGGCACTGGGCCGAGACCGGTGGCGGCACCAAGAAGCTGTTGGAGGAGCGGCAGCGCGAACGCGACGCCGAGGAGCGGCGGGGCGTTGATCGGCCTCGATAGCTGGGCACTGCTGGCCTATCTCAAGGCGGCGGGCCCGAGCGGAGAGCCGGACCTTCGACGACGGCATTGACACTTGAGCAAATATTGACGATAGTCACAGATGCAACGATCGTCGCCCTCAGCCTTCCATTCTGGAAGGCCCGGCGATGGTCCAGGGCGGTTCAGCTCATCTCGGGAAAGAGGGTGGAATTTGACCGAATGGGAGAACAAGAGCACTCGCCGTCAGTTCGTGGCGGGAGCCGGGGCGGCGTTCGGCGCGGTCGCGCTCGGCGGCTTTGCCTCGGCCTGTGGAAGCTCGACGCCCAGCGGTGCCGGCACCACCGGAGCTGCCGGAACGAGCCGGGGGGGCGCCCTGCGGGTCGCCGTCTCCGGGGGCGGGCAAAGAGAGACGCTCAACCCGATCCTCTCGATCTACGACAACGCGAGCCAGCTCAGGACCCTGCAGGTGTTCGAGTGGATCGCGGAAGCGGACCGCAACGCCGCGCCGAAGCTTCAGCTCGCTGAATCGATCGAACCGAACAAGGACGGCAGCCAGTGGACCGTGCGCTTCCGCAGCGGACTCAAATGGCACGACGGGAAGCCGGTCACCTCTCAGGACCTTCGATACACACTCGAATACGTCGGCAATCCGAAGACCGGGGCTTCCCAGTATCCGGTAACCGCCCTGATGGACCTCGGCGCGATGAAGAAGCTCGACGAAAGAACGCTTCTGATCCCGATGAAGCAGCCGATCGGCGACCTGATGTCGCTGCTGATCGGTCCCGGCTGGGGGCTGATCCAGGACGGAACCACGAAGTTCGTTCCCGCGATCGGCACCGGGCCATTCAAGTTCAAGTCGTGGACGAGGGGACAGAACAGCGCCTTCGTCAAGAACGCCGACTATTGGCAGAGCGGCCTGCCGTACGTCGATAGCCTCGAATGCCTATCGATAGATGACGAAACGGCCCGCCTGAACGCGCTGCTGTCCGGTCAGGTGGATGCGGTCGGCGGCCTCCCCTTCCCGCGCGCGAAGAGCTACCAGTCCCAGGGCGAATCGAGTCCGATAAAGCTCCTGGTGGGCGACGCCTCGCAGGCGACGAGCATCACCATGGGGATGAGTCATCCGCCCTTCGAAGATCCGAGGGTGCGGAAGGCGATGAGGTTGATCGTCAGTCGGGCGCAGATGGTCGCGGACGCGCAGTACGGCTTTGGGCACGTGGCGAACGACATTCCCTGCCTGGGAGTCCCCTACTACGACACTGAACTCGAACAGCGAGAACAGGATCTGGAACAGGCAAAATCACTGCTCAAGGCGGCGGGACAGGATCGAGCCAGCTTCACGCTGAACTCCACCAACGGCAACTTCTTCCCGGGCCAGCTGGCGTCTGCCACCCTGTTCGCGCAGCAGGCGGCGCAGATCGGCCTCAAGATCAACGTCGAAAACCTGCCGGCCGAAAGCTATTACGTCCAGGGATTCCCCAACGAAGCCTTTGCTCAGATCCAGTGGACGCCGGCGACGATCCCGTCCCAGTACCTGCTCGAGTACCTGCCCGACGCCCCACTGAACGGGTGCCAGTGGAAAGACCCCCGAACGACGAAGATGATCCACGAAGCGCTCGCGGCCGTGAACAAGAGCCAGGCGGAAGCAAAGTGGAAAGAAGTTCAACGGTATATGTGGGAAAACGGGCCGGAGATCTTCTGGGGCACCTGCCCAAATGTGGATGCCGTTGCCTCGAACGTCGTCGCCTATGCCTCGAAGTTTGGGCCACTCGATTGGTACGACTTCCGGCGCTGGGAAGTCACGTGAGCGAGCGAGGAGGCAGGCTCCGCGCGCCCCCGACCCATACGCGTAGTCCGACTGCAGCCAGGCAAACGGCATGACCTCGGAGCGACCTCGGCGCGACGGAGCTTCCGGGGAAGGAGAGAGTTGCGATGGACATTGCTGATTTCGACGGTGCTGAGTACGCGCGGAGGGTGGAGAAGATTCGTGGAGCGCTCGCGGATGCGGGTCTCGAGGCGATGCTGATCGTCGACGAACCGAACTACCGATACGTGACAGGGCACCACACCGAGGCCTGGAAGGTCCCCTTCGCCCGCCGGGTGTGCTGGGTCCTCCGCGATCGCGACCCGGTCATCCTCGTGCCCCCCGGCGAGGGACGCGACGCCTCCGAATACAGCCCGTGGTCCGACGTGCGTGAGCACGACGGATTCGTCTGGGGCCCCCTGGAGATCGCCGGAGCCAAGCTGGTGGAATACGAAGACAGCCTGGTCGAGCTGCTGGTGGAGTCGGGTGAGGAACTGGGCCTCTCCGGTGCGGGCTCGCTCGGAATGCCGATGCGGGGATGGACGATCCCCGACCTGCAGTTCGGCGTCGTTCGAGCCGCGGGAGAGCGGCTGGGAATCGAGTGGGTCGACGTTACGGCGCTGCTCTGGAAGGCGCGGCTGATCAAGTCGGATGCCGAGATCGCGCAGATGCGGGCGGCCGTGGGCGCGCTCGACGCGGCCTTCGCAGGGACGTTCGAGAGCGTGCGAGTCGGGACGACCGAGAAGGAGATCTCCCGCATGACCAAGGCGAACATCCTGCTGGGCGGCGCCGAAGAGGTTGCCTTCACCTTCGCGGACGCCGACGTCAGCGACGATCGGGCGATCGGAGCGGCGCCACGGGAGACCCGGGTCAAGGACGGGGCGATCGTCCTGCTGGACGCCGGGGCGGTCGTCCACGGCTATCGATCCGACTACAACCGCCTGGCGATCGTCGGCGAGCCCTCCTCGGCACAGGCCGAGGCATATGGCCAGCTCTTCGAGGCCCACACCGCGGGTCTCGAAGCGGTGAGGCCCGGCGCCACGGCAGGCGACGTGGCGATGGCGATACGGGAGAGCCTCGCCGCCTCGGGTGTCGAGGTGGCCCCGCTCGGCCCGAACCCCCCGGAAGAGCTCGGGCACGGCATCGGGGTCGAGCTGCCGGAGCCTCCATTTCTCGTCCCTGGCTCGAGCTTCGAGCTCGAGCAGGGAATGATCCTCACGATCGAGCCCAATGCCTTCTTCCCGGGCGTCGGTCGGCTGGTGCTGGAGGACGACATCGTGGTCACGGCCGGCGGTGCGGAACAGTTGTCGACCAAGCCGACGCCGGCTCAACTGATCAGGCTCTGAGCCTTGGGCTAACGGTGCGGAGCGATGAGCGTCCCGGAGGAACAGGTCGGGGTTCAGCAGCTCGATCCGAAGCTCGACGTCAAGCCCGCCGCGGCGGGGCGCCGGCTCCATCCACTCCTCGACTTCGTTCTGCGTCGGCTGGCGATCGGCCTCGTAACCCTCGTCGCCGCGTCGGCGGTGATCTTCTGGGCCACCAACGCCCTGCCGGGGGACGTCGCCCAGGCGACTCTGGGCAGGAATGCGAATCCAAAGGCCCTGGCGAGCATGCGCCACGAGCTCCACCTCGAAGAACCGTTGCTGACCCGCTACGTCGACTGGCTCGGTGGGGCGGTGCATGGTGAACTCGGCAATCCCGCGAGCACGATCACCCAGGGTGTCGGTCCCTCGGTGGCGGAACTGATCGGCCCCGCGCTTCGGAACACCCTGTGGCTGGCCCTGATCACGTTCGCGCTCCTGGTTCCGTTGACCGTGCTGCTGGCGACGATCAGCGCTCTCCGCGTCGGCCGGCCCGCCGACTACGCGATCTCCTACTCGTCCCTGTTGCTGGGGTCGCTGCCGGAGTTCGTCCTCGGGACGATCCTGATCCTGATCTTCTTCACCCAGCTCAACCTCCTGCCGCCACTGGTCCTCCCGACCGGGAATCCGCTCGACGATCCGGAACAGCTGGTCCTCCCGGTGTTGACCCTGCTCGGCGTATCGCTGTCATTCGCGGTCCGGCAGCTGCGGGTCGGTGTGATCCACGCTCTGAATCAGGAGTACGTGACGATGGCCCGCCTCGGCGGCATCAGGGAGTATCGGGTGCTGTGGCGCTACGCCCTGCGCAATTCCCTGGCGCCGGCGATTCAGTCCTTTGCCCAGACCGCGCTGTATCTCTTCGGCGGAACGGTGATCGTCGAAGCCCTTTATTCCTACCCCGGCATCGGTCGTGAACTCGTACAGGCGGTCGGCTCGCGAGACATCTCGACCGTGCAGGGGATCACCCTGGTGCTGACCAGCGCCTACATCCTGATCAACATCGTCGCTGACCTCGCTGTCGTTCTGGTCGTGCCCAGGCTGAGGACGGGGGGTGAGAGCCGATGAGCAGCGCAACCGCCGAGACCAAGGTCGCGCGACCGGCCAGGCCCCGGCGCCACCGCTGGGAGATGCTGCGCGCCCCCGAGGGGGTTATCGGATTGGTGCTTCTCACCTTCACGGTTGCGGTCGCGGTGATCGGGCCCATCGTCGCGCCGCACCCGCTGGCGCAGCCGGTCGGGCCTCCGGGCGAACCCCCGGGACATGGCTTCCCGCTCGGAACCGACTACCTCGGAAGGGACGTGCTGAGCCGAGTGCTGTACGGCGGCTGGCCGATCCTCTGGCTCTCGGCAGTGATAACGCTCTTCACCTATGTGATCGGCGTCCTGATCGGGATGGTTGCCGCTCTCGGCAGGCGCCTGACCGACTCCGTCCTGATGAGATTCGTGGACCTGCTGCTGGCTTTCCCCCCGCTGCTGCTGGTGTTGGTGCTGATCGCCTCGGCCGGCAGCAGCTCGACGATTCTGATCATCTCGATCGTCCTCGTGCTGTTCCCCGGTCTCGCCCGCATCGTCCGATCGGCGACGCTCGAGGTGTCGACGGCGGGATACATCGAGGCGGCTTTTGCCCGGGGCGAACGGGCGCCGGCGGTGATGTGGCACGAGATCCTTCCCAACATCGGGCCGGTGATCCTCGCCGACCTCGGCGTCCGCTTCTCGTTCGCGATCGCGCTCGTCGCCGGTGTCAACTTCCTCGGCCTCGGCGAGTCGCCGCCGTCCGCGAACTGGGCGCTGATGGTCGCTGAAAACAACGTCGTGATCACCTCGAACGTCTGGGGGGTGTTGGCGCCGGCGGTGATGCTGATGGTGCTGACGGTGTCGATCAACCTCCTCGGCGATGCCTACGTGAGGAACAGGTCGAAGGCCAGATGAAGGGAGTTGGCGAGATAGCGTCGCCACGGCAGGACCTGTCGCTGTCGGTCGCTGGCCTGACGGTGGGCGTTCGGAACGGCCCAGCGATCATCGAGGACGTCTCGATGGAGCTTCTTCCGAGCGAGATCGTCGGTGTGGTCGGCGAGTCTGGCTCCGGCAAGACGACCTTGGGCCTGTCCCTGCTCGGCTACTGCCGCCCCGGAGCGGAGGTGCGGTCCGGGACGCTGGAGTTGGGTGGGGTCCGTGTCGCGATGGACGGGTCGATGCGCACCCTGCGGGGCCGTGCGATCGCCTATGTCCCGCAGGACCCGGGACAGGCTCTCAACCCCGCATTGCGGATCAGGGCGGCGATCGAGGACATCGTCAGGGCCCACCGAGAGCGGAGCGCCGGCTTGCCGGAGATCTCGACGCTGCTCGAGGCGGTCAACCTTCCAAGCTCTGCCGAGTTCTCACGGCGCTTTCCGCATCAGATATCCGGCGGCCAGAAGCAGCGGGTGTCGATCGCGATGGCCCTCTCCTGTCACCCCGGGGTAGTCGTCCTGGACGAGCCGACGACGGGCCTCGACGTCGAGACCCAGAGCAGGATCCTCGACGAGCTGCTGCGCCTCCGCGCCGAGTACAGGATCGCGATGATCTACGTCACCCATGACCTTGCGGTCGTCGGCAAGATCGCCGACCGGATCGCCGTCATGTACGCGGGAAGGATCGTCGAGCAGGGACCGACCGCCGCCCTGCTCTCACGGCCGCGGCATCCCTACACCCGCGGGCTCCTCCTCTCCATTCCCGATCACCGCCGTCCCCGCCGGCTCGAGCCGATGCGGGGGATCGCGGTGTCCGTCGGCGAATGGCCGAAGGGATGCCCGTTCGCCCCCCGTTGCCCGCAGGCGACGAGCGAGTGCGAGCAGTCAGTCCCACCGTCGACACCGGTGACGAGCGGGCACGAGGTACGTTGCTTCCGCTGGGAATCGACACCGCCGGTCTCCGACGACGCCAGGGCCGGGAGCTGGATCAGCCCGGACACGGAGTCCGAGGTGGTGCTCGAGGTCAGGCACCTGAGAGCCGAGCATCGTGGCCGCGGCACCACGGTCGTCGCCGCGGCCGACATCAGCTTCCAGATCCGCCGGGGCGAGTGCCTCGCTCTGGTCGGTGAGTCGGGAAGCGGGAAGACGACGATCGCGCGCGCGATCGCCGGGCTTCATGCCGACGTGTCGGGCGAGATCCTCCTTGCCGGCAGTTCCCTGACGCCGGAGGCGCGCAGGCGGAGCGTTGCCGAGCGCCGGCGCATTCAGCTGGTGGTGCAGAACCCGAAAGACGCGCTGAATCCTCGGCACACGGTCCGTCAATCCATCGCTCGCCCGATCCGGGTCCTGCGCGATCGGTCCACGCTCAGCAACGGGGTGGACGGCGAAATCGACAGCCTGCTGGAGCGGGTGAGGTTGCCGCAGCGGATCGCCAATTCCTATCCGGACGAACTATCCGGGGGAGAGACCCAGCGGGTGGCCATCGCCAGGGCGCTGGCGGCCGACCCGGAGCTGATGATCTGCGACGAGATCACCTCCGCTCTCGACGTCTCGGTGCAGGCGGCGGTGCTGAGGCTCCTCCGCGAGCTGCAGACGGACTTCGGACTGAGCCTGCTGTTCATCACCCACAACCTCGGACTGGTCGCGACCATCGCCGACGATCTGCTCGTACTGGAGGACGGCGTCATCTGCGAGCGGGGCGTCACCTCCAGCGTGCTCGGGAATCCACAGCACCAGTACACGAAGCGGCTGATCGCGGCGGCACCGAGTGTCGACGACTCGATGGCCGACCGGATCTGACCTTCGCCAAAGAAACTGACTCCCGTTCGATCGGCCGGGCCGCCATCGCCCATGGCTCTGGTTCCGGACACGCATTGCAAGCGTTGCACCCGCCGTAGGGGGTGATAGTGCTGCAGCGCGAAATCGGCTCCTCCGACCGTCTAGGATCCGCCGCCCATGGCGACCGCGAAGGCCCGCTCAGGTCGCCATCTCAGCTGGTGGCAGTTCATCGTCGTGGCGGTCGCCTACCTGGCGATCATCAAGGTCGGCGGCCTGATCTTCGGCAGCGGCATCAGCGGCGAAGACGGCTTCCGGACCGCGCACGACCTCCTCCGCCTGACCCTGATCCCGGTCGCGATCTCCGCCGTCTTCGCAATCGCGGTCGCCTCCTGGCTCGGCTGGTGGCCGGAGATCGTCCGCGACGGGAAGCCGGTCCAGGGCTGGCTGAGGATCGTCCCGATCGGGTTGCTCCTCGCCGCCGCCGTCGGCACCAGCTGGGGCAACCTCTTCGACCAGAAGACGGGGCTGGTCGTCCTCTTCGTGCTCCTGGTCCTGATCGTCGGCTTCACCGAGGAGCTGATGTTCCGCGGGATCGGGGTCGTCGCCTTCAGGCGCGGCGGCTTCCCGGAGGCAAAGGTCGCCCTTTACACGTCGATCCTGTTCGGCGCGGCGCACCTCAGCAACGCGATCAGCGACGGGCCGAAGGCCCTGCTGCAGGCCCTGCTGGTCTCCCTCTCCGGCTACTTCTTCTACCTGACGAAGCGCTGGGCGGGGGTGATCTGGGTCGCGATGCTGGTCCACTCCTCGCAGGACTTCGTCCTGATCTCGGGCCAGGTCGGGGTCGATTCGGCGATGAGCGCGGCCGCGGTGCTGGTGCCGCTGACGATGGTCTTCCTCGCCGTCCAGATCTGGCGACGGCGCGATCGGATCGAGCCGGAGCGAGAGGCCGCGCCGCCCTCGCCGGCGACAGCGCCGCCGGCCTGAGCGGGGGTACGATGCTGGCCGGATCCTCCGGAACCAAGCGGACGCTCATTCCCCCCACCGACGCACCGAGAGCCGTTAGCACCGAGACCGCGGCGGGCGAGCGGCGGGTCCGGGTCGGGCTGGTGGGGATGGGCTACATCGGCAGCGCGCTCCACGAGCTGATTCGCGACCGCTTCGGGGCGCTGCTCGAGGTCGCCTTCGTCTTCGACCTCGATCCGGGTCGGCTCGAGGGCTGCCGGCCGGAGGAGGTCCTCGACGATCTCGGGCGCTTCGGTGAGCGGCAGGCCGACCTGATCGTCGAGGCGGCCACGGCGGAGGTGACCCGCGCCCACGGGCTCGCCTTCCTGGCGGCCGGCGACTACCTGCCGCTCTCGTTGAGCGCGCTGGTCGACCCGGCGCTGGAGCGCGCCCTGAGCGAGTGCGCCGAGCACGCCGGGACCCGGCTGCTGATCCCCCACGGCGCCCTGGCCGGGCTGGAGGGGCTGGAGGAGAGGCGGGGGAGCTGGGAGTCGGTGACCGTGACCTTCCGCAAGGACCCGCTCCACATCGACTTCGCGAGCGTCGGCGGCCGCCCGGAGATCGACGGCCCGACGACCCTCGTCGACGGCTCGGTGCGGGAGGCGGCGCGCGCCTACCCGCGCAACCTCAACGCGATGATCGCCGCCGGGCTCGCCAGCGGCGGGCTCGACCGCTGCCGGGGGATCTTCGTCGCCGAACCCGGGCTCGACGTCCACGTCGCCGAACTCGACGCCCGCGCCGTCGACGGCTCCGAGCTGAGGATCTGCAAGCGGCAGCGAATCGCCGGCGTCTCCGGCACCGAGCTGCCGGACGCGGTGATCCACTCGATCCTCAGGGCGACCTCGCCCGGGATCGGAATGCAGATCGTCTGAAACAGGACGTATACGTTCTGCTTCGGAGAGTGGGCGCGCTTGACTATGCGTGATAGGCTCACAAAATGAGCGGTATACGTTGGTCTGAGGCGCTCGCCTCGATCCCGTCCAATGCCGAGGCAGTCGACCTCAGCTGGAGCCTCGAAGTCGGCGGCCCGGTCTTCCCCGGCCAGCCGGGGTTCGAGTTCGAGCAGCTGGGGCGCGTCTCCGATGAGGAGATCCCGCTCTGCTACGCGCGGATCGCCTTCATGGAGCACGTCGGCACCCACATGGACGCTCCCTCGCACGCAATCGAGGACGGCCGCTTCGTCGACGAGATTCCCTTCCCCGACCTGGTCGGGCCGGCTCTCAAGCTCGATCTGCGGGAGGCCTGCGACGACCTCGCCGATTACCAGGTCGGGGTGCCGGAACTGGAAGCCTTCGAGCGCCGGCACGGCCACATCCCCGCCGGCGCCGTGGTCCTCCTGCAGACCGGCTGGGAGGCGCGCTACCCGACTCCCGAGCGCTACGTGGTCGCCGACGAGGGCGGCGGCTTCCACTGGCCCGGCGTCGGCGCCGCGGCCGCGCAGATGCTGGCCGAACGCGGGGTCCGCGGGGTCGGCATCGATTCGATCGGCCTCGACGCCGGCCACGTCGCGCTCGAGCTCGACGCCCACCGAGCCGTGCTCGGCTCCGACGCCTTCATCCTCGAGAACCTGACCAGGCTCGACGAGGTACCGCCGACCGGCTCGGTGCTGCTGGCGGCGCCGATCAAGACCAGGTTCGGCTCAGGCGGACCGACCAGGGTCTTCGCGCTCCGCTGAGCCCGGCTCGGCCGGCTCGAGGCCGGCCACCAGCCGCAGCGATTTGACGAAGAGCGGGCGGTACTCGGGGGGCAGCGGCTCGAGCAGCCGTTGCATCAGCTCTTCGTTGCGCGGCAGCACTTCGCGCAGGATCGCTTCGCCGGCGGGGGCGATGAACACCGACCAGGCCCGCCGGTCGCTCGGCGAGGGCTCGCGCCGCAGCAGCTCGCGCTCGACCAGGCGCGCGGTCATCTCGGCGGTGGTGTTGCGGTCGAGGTCGATCCGGTCGGCGAGGTCGGCGATCGTCGCCCCGGGGACCTGGTAGGAGGCGACCAGGAGCGCGGTCTGCCTGGGGGTGAGGCCGGGGGTCTGCATCACCTCCACGAAGAGGTGCTCGGCGCGCCCGTGGGCGCGCCGGAGGAGGTGGGCGACGCTCTCCGTCAGATCGAAATCGCGGAGAATCTCGCCGGGTTCCTGACTCTTGCTCAAGGCTCGTGTCTTCGTTCACTTCCCAGCTCGCGCAGCAGCGCGAGCCCATTCCAGACATCGGAAAAGCTAGTGGTAAGCGGGGACATCCCGAGGCGGATCGCGCTCGGCGTGCGGAAATCGGGGATCACCCCCGCGGCGATCATCGCCCGGCAGATCGAGGCGGCGTCCTCGTGTTCGATCGCCACGTGGGCGCCCCGGC
>JAFDWC010000036.1 GCA_018268655.1 Actinomycetota bacterium | reverse complement strand
CGCCCTCGAATCCGCATCGAAGGCGGTTCGTCCCGCGAATCCTTGACACTCAGGAAACCAGCCGAAGGCTGTCGTTTCCGTCCGGGGAGGGACCCCCGAGCGCCGCCCTCGAATCCGCCCTGCAGTCCCGCGAATCCTCCTACGCCCCCAAAGGGGCGCCCGCTCGGAGGATCAGGTCGCAGTAGCGGTCGGCGATCTGCTCGGCCGAGAGGCGGCCGCGGGGGCGCAGCCACTGCGGCGTGTAGTTGACCATCCCCAGCAGCGCCAGCAGGGTCAGGCCGCGGTCCTCGAAGGCCATCGCGCCGGATTCCTCGCCGCGGCGGAGGATGCCGTCCAGGATCTGCTCGAAGTCCTTGCGGGCGCGGCGGACCGCGCGCCACTGGGGCTCGCGCTCGATCACCTGGCGCTCCTGGGAGAAGACGAGCATGTGGTCCCGGTGGCTCTCGATGTGGCTCAGCCAGGCGCGGAGCAGGGCCCGCAGCTGGCCCTTGGGGGAGAGCTCGTCGCTGGCGGCGATCTCGCGCGCGTGCGCCAGCAGCGGGTCGAGTAGGTCGTCGCAGATCGCCAGCAGCAGCGCCTCCTTGCTGCCGATGTAGTGGTAGAGGCCGCCGGCGGTGAGGCCGGTCGCCGTGGTCAGGTCGGCGATCGAGGTCGCCGCGTAACCGTTCTCGGCGAACAGCTTCGCGGCCGCCGCGACGACCTCCTGGCGGCGGCCCTCGTAGCGGGCGCGGAGCGCCGGGCGCTCGGGTGCTGGGGGAGAGCTGGCCATCCACATACGGTAGCGACAAAAACCGAAGAATCGCTCGAAGTTAGAGCGATCGTTCGGTATTCTGCAAGGCATGAACTTCGATCTCAGCGACGAGCAGCGCTTGCTCCGTGACACCGTCCGCGAGTTCGCCCAGGCCGAGGTCGCCCCGGTCGCCGGCGAGCTCGACCGCACCAAGTCCTTTCCCTACGAGATCGTCGCCAAGCTCGGCGCCCTCGGGTTGATGGGGATCCCGTTCCCGCAGGAGTACGGCGGCGGCGGCGCCGACACCTTCTCATACGCGCTCGCCGTCGAGGAGCTGGCCCGGGTCGACTCCTCGGTCTGCATCACGATGGCCGCCCACACCTCGCTCGGGACGATGCCGATCTACCTCTGGGGCACGGACGAGCAGAAGGACGAATGGCTGCCGCGGCTCTGCAGCGGCGAGCGGCTCGCCTCGTTCGGGCTGACCGAGCCCGAGGCCGGCTCCGACGCCGGCAACGTGCGGACGACGGCGCGGCTGCAGGACGGCGAGTGGGTCGTCAACGGCGCCAAGCAGTTCATCACCAACTCCGGCACCGAGATCTCCGGCGTCGTCGCGATCACCGCCGCCACCGGCAGCGACGAGCGCGGCCGCAAGGAGATCTCGAACCTCCTGGTCCCGACCGGCACCCCCGGCTACGAGGTCGGCGAGCCCTACCGGAAGATGGGCTGGAACGCGTCCGATACGCGGCCGCTCTCCTTCGTCGACTGCCGGCTGCCGGAGGCGGCCCTGCTCGGGCGCCGCGGCGAGGGCTTCAAGAACTTCCTCCACATCCTCGACGGCGGCCGGATCGGGGTCGCGGCGATGGGCGTCGGCCTCGCCCAGGGAGCGCTCGACGAGGCGCTCGCCTACGCCAAGCAGCGGCGGGCATTCGGCCAGCCGATCTCGAAATTCCAGGCGATCCAGGCGAAGCTGGCCGATCTCTCGGCCCAGATCGAGGCGGCGCGGCTCCTGACCTGGCGGGCGGCGCTGGAGAAGGACGCCGGACAGTCGTTCACCCTCACCGCCGCCCAGGCCAAGCTGCTGACCGGGCGGCTGGCGGTGCGGGCGACCGAGGAGGCGGTGCAGATCCACGGCGGCTACGGCTTCATTGAGGAGTACCCGGTCTGCCGCTTCTACCGCGACGCCAAGATCCTGACGATCGGCGAGGGCACCGACGAGGTGCAGCAGATGGTGATCGCGCGGGCGCTCGGGGCCTGAGATGAGCCGGGCGGCCGGGATCCCGGCGGCGGTGAGGCTGCGCGAGGTCGGGCCTCGCGACGGCTTCCAGAACGAGCCCGAGGTGATCGCGACCGACGACAAGGTGCGGCTGGTCGAGATGCTGGCGCGGACGGGGGTACGGCGGCTCGAGGTGACGAGCTTCGTCCGCGCCGACGTCATCCCCCAGCTCGCCGACGGCGGCGAGGTGCTGGAACGGGCCGAGATCCCCGCCGAGGTCGCGGTCTCGGTCCTGATCCCGAACGAGCGCGGGCTAGAGGCGGCGCTCGAGGTCCGCGACCGGATCGACGAGGTCAACGTCTTCCTCTCCGCCTCGGAGACCCACAACCGCCACAACGTCAACCGCTCGGTGGCCGAGTCCCTGTCCGGGCTGGAGCGGGTGATCGGGCGCGCGGGCGGGGAGGGGCTGCGGGTCGAGGGCGTGATCTCGACCAGCTTCGGCTGTCCCTACGAGGGCGAGGTGGCGCCGGAGCGGGTGCTCGAGATCGCCGCCGCGCTGGCCGCTGCCGGCGCCTCCGAGGTCGGCTTCGGCGACACCACCGGGATGGCGAACCCGATCCAGGTCCGCGAGTTCTTCGAGCGGGCGGCGGCGGAGCTGCCGGGGGTCGAGCTGACTGCCCACTTCCACAACACCCGTGGCCAGGGGCTGGCGAACGTGCTGGCGGCGCTGGAGGCGGGGTGCGCGTCGTATGAGTCGAGCTTCGGCGAGCTCGGCGGCTGCCCGGTGCCGCCCGGGGCGACCGGCAACATTGCCAGCGAGGACCTGGTCTCGATGCTCGACGGGATGGGGGTCGAGACCGGGGTCAGCCTCGAGTCCCTGCTCGCCGCCGCGCGCGAGGCGCAGCGGGTGCTGGGACGGCCCCTCGGCTCGCACACGCTCGTTGCCGGCGCGGTCGAGTGGGAGCCGCGGTGATCATCCGAGGGGGCCGGCGGCGGTGTTCTCCCGCCTCCTGATCGCCAACCGGGGCGAGATCGCGGTGCGGATCGCCCGCACCCTGCGGCGGCTGGGGGTCGAGTCGGTCGCCGTCTACAGCGACGCCGACGCTGGCGCCGTCCACGTGCGGGCGGCGGATCGGGCGCTGCGGCTCGGCCCGGCGCCCGCGGCCGAGTCCTACCTTTCGGTCGAGCGGGTGGTCACGGCGGCGCTGGCGAGCGGGGCCGAGGCGGTCCACCCCGGCTACGGCTTCCTCTCGGAGCGGCCCGAGCTGCCGCGGGCCTGTGCCGAGGCGGGCGTCGCCTTCGTCGGGCCCGGCCCCGAGGCGATGGCGCTGCTCGGCGACAAGGTCGCGGCGAAGGCGGTGGCCGAGGCGGCGGGGGTGCCGGTGCTGCCGGGGCTCGCCGGCGCCGACACCCAACGTTTGTCACCCAGAGGGTTACAAACGTTGGGGGGGTTGAGCGACGAGGAGATCGCCGCCTGGGCCGAGGGCGAGGAGCTGCCGGTGCTGCTGAAGGCGGCGGCGGGTGGGGGCGGGCGCGGGATGCGGGTGGTGCGGTCGCTCGGCGAGCTGCCCGAGGCGCTGGCGGCGGCTCGGCGCGAGGCGGTGGCGGCCTTCGGCGACGAGCGGCTGTTGGTCGAGCGCTACCTCGAGGGCTCGCGCCACCTCGAGGTGCAGCTGATCGCCGACGCCCACGGCAACTGCATCCACCTCGGCGAGCGCGAGTGCAGCCTCCAGCGCCGCCACCAGAAGGTGATCGAGGAGGCGCCCTCGCCGGTGGTCGGGCCGGAGCTGCGCGAGCGGATGGGCGCCGCCGCGGTGGCGCTGGCGCGGGAGGCCGGCTACGTCAATGCCGGCACCGTCGAGCTGATCGCCGACCGCCACCAGCCACAGCGCTTCTACTTCCTCGAGATGAACGCCCGGCTCCAGGTCGAGCACCCGGTGACCGAGGTGGTGACCGGGCTCGACCTGGTCGAGCTGCAGCTGCGGGTGGCGGCCGGGGAGGAGCTGCCGCTGGCGCAGGAGGACGTCGAGCTGCGCGGTTGGGCGGTGGAGGGCCGGGTCTATGCCGAGGAACCGGGGCGGGGCTTCCTGCCCTCGACCGGGACCGTCGTCGCCTACCGCGAGCCGCGAGCTGTTCCTTTCGGCCGCGACACGGGTATGGGCAGCAGCTCGGTGCGGATCGACTCCGGCGTCGCCGAGGGCTCGGTCGTCGGCTCCGACTACGACCCGATGCTGGCCAAGGTGATCGGCGCCGGCCGCGACCGCGCCGCGGCGCTGGCGGCGCTCGACCGCGCCCTCGGCGAGCTCGTCCTGCTCGGCCCCGGCACCAACGTCGCCTACCTGCGGGCGCTGCTGGCGCGGCCGGAGGTGCGCTCCGGCGAGATCGACACCGGCCTGATCGAGCGGCTCGGCGAGGAGGTCGCGCCGCCGCCGATGGCACCGGAGGTCCCGGCCGCGGCTCTGCGCCTGCTGCTCGACGCCGGGGTCGCCGGCGAGGACCCGTGGGAAGCCGCCGACGGCTGGCGGCTCGGGGGCGCGGCGCCGATCCGCGCCACCCTCGCCGGCCCCGACGGCGAGGTCGAGGCAACCATCCCCGCCGGGGTTGCCGTTTCCCGCGAGGCGGGCGGCAAACGGCAACCTCGATGGGAGGTCGTGCGCGAGCCCGGCACCGGCGCCGTCTGGATCCTCGACGGGGCGGCCGAGCCGGTGCGCTTCGCCTTCGCCGACGAGGACCGGGAGCACGACGGCGGCGCCGCCCGCGCCGGCTCGCTCGAGGCTCCGATGCCCGGGACCGTGATCGCGGTCCGCCGCGGTCCCGGCGAGGCGGTCGAGGAGGGCGAGGTGCTGGTCGTGGTCGAGTCGATGAAGATGGAGCTGGCGGTCCAGAGCCCGGCCGCCGGCACGGTCGCCGAGGTCCTGGTCGCCGCCGGCGAGCAGGTCGAGCGCGGCCAGACCCTGGTCCTGATGGGGGAGGAGGCCGGGTGAGCACCGTCCTCCGCAGCCATGCGGTCCCCGGCAGCGAGGGGTTCGAGCGCAACGAGACCGCCCACCGCGACCTTCTCGCCGACCTCCGCGGCCGCCTCGAGCGCGCCGCCCTCGGCGGCGGCGAGGAGGCCCGGCGCCGCCATCGCGAGCGCGGCAAGCTGCTGCCGCGGGAGCGGGTCGAGCGGCTCGCCGACCCCGGCAGCCCCTTCCTCGAGCTCTCCGGCCTCGCCGCCGGCGGCATGTACGAGGAGGCGGCGCCGGGGGCCGGGGTGATCACCGGGATCGCCCGCGTCCACGGCCGCGAGCTGGTCGTCGTCGCCAACGACGCCACCGTCAAAGGCGGCACCTACTACCCGATGACGGTGAAGAAGCACCTGCGGGCGCAGGAGGTGGCCTTGCAGAACCGGCTCCCCTGCGTCTACCTCGTCGACTCCGGCGGCGCCTTCCTGCCCCTGCAGGACGAGGTCTTCCCCGACCGCGAGCACTTCGGCCGCATCTTCTTCAACCAGGCCAACATGTCGGCCCAGGGGATCCCACAGATCGCCGCGGTGATGGGCTCCTGCACGGCGGGCGGCGCCTACGTGCCGGCGATGAGCGACGAGACCGTGATCGTCCGCGGCCAGGGCACGATCTTCCTCGGCGGCCCGCCGCTGGTGAAGGCCGCGATCGGCCAGACCGTGACCGCCGAGGAGCTCGGCGGCGGTGAGCTCCACGCCCGCACCTCGGGCGTCGTCGACCACCTCGCCGCCGACGACGCCGAGGCGCTGCGGATCGTCCGCTCGATCGTCGCCACTCTGCCGCCGGGCGGGGCGCCGCCGTGGGCACGGGCGCCGGTCGAGGACCCCGCGGTCGACCCGGCGACGCTCTATGGCGCGGTCCCGACCGGCAGCCGCACTCCGTACGACCCGCGCGAGATCCTCGCCCGCCTGCTTGACGGCAGCCGCTTCCACGAGTTCAAGGCCGAGTATGGGACCACCGTCGTCTGCGGTTTCGGCCACGTCCACGGGCACCCGGTCGGGGTCGTCGCCAACCACGGCATCCTCTTCTCCGAGAGCGCGCTCAAGGTCGCCCACTTCGTCGAGCTCTGCGACCAGCGCGGGGTGGCGCTGCTGTTCCTGCAGAACATCACCGGCTTCATGGTCGGGCCCGAGGCGGAGGCCGGCGGGATCGCCAAGGACGGCGCCAAGATGGTCGCCGCGGTGGCGACGACCCGGGTGCCGAAGCTGACGATCATCGTCGGCGGCTCCTTCGGCGCCGGCAACTACGGGATGTGCGGGCGGGCCTACTCGCCGCGCTTCCTCTGGATGTGGCCGAACGCGCGGATCTCGGTGATGGGGGGAGAGCAGGCGGCGACGGTGATGGGTGAGGTCGGCCAGCCCGAGACCGGTGAGCGGCTGCGCGAGCAGTACGAGCGCCAGGGCTCCCCCTACTACTCGACCGCGCGGCTCTGGGACGACGGCGTGATCGATCCGCTCGACAGTCGCCGCCTCGTCGGCCTTGCCCTCGGCGTCTGCGCAAACGCACCGCTCGCACCTCGCGCCGCCCCGGTCTTCAGGATGTAGGGGCGATGGCGGGCCCGCGGGCGATCGAGATCGAAGGGCGGCGCTACGCCTGGCACACGGTGGGCAGCGGACCGCCGCTGATCCTCGTCAGCGGCTACGGCGGCACCGGCACCGACTGGGATCCGACCTTCCTCGCGCACCTGGCCCGGCGCTTCGAGGTGATCTGTCCCGACAACCGCGGCATGGGCGAGTCCGAGCTCGGCGAGGAGGAGCTGACGATCGCGGCGATGGCGGCGGACGTCGAGGCGCTGCTGGACGCGCTCGAGATCGAGGCGGCGGTACTGGCCGGCTGGTCGATGGGCGGCTTCGTCGTCCAGCGGCTGGCGGAGTCGGCGCCGGGGCGGGTGAGCGCCCTGGGGTTGATCGGCACCCACCCCGGCGGTCCCGCCTACGTCCCCTGCGCGGACACCGGGGCCTTCAAGCGGCTGGTCGACCACTCCGGCACCCCCCGCGAGCAGGCGAGCAGGCTGATCTCGGTCCTCTTCCCGCCCGAGCGAGTGGCGGCGATCGAGGCCGAAGTCGGCGACGTCGTCGCCGCGGCGCGGGCGCGGCTCGACCACCGGGCGCTCGATGCGCAGGAGGCGGCCCTGGTCGCCTGGCGCCGCCGCGAGCCGCCACCGCCGCTCGCCGGCCCACCACCGGCGGTGGTGCTCCACGGCGGGCTCGACGAGCTGATCGCGGTCGGCAACGCGGTGCCGCTTGCCGAGCGCTGGGGCGCCGAGGCGAGGGTCTTCGACGACTGCGCCCACGCGGTGATGACGCAGGAGGCGGCGGCGGTCGCGGCGGCGATCGTCGCGGTCTCGAGCGCTGCGGGCTAGCCCGAGGCGCTGACCCGGTGCCGGGCGGCGGCGCCGTCTGCGACCGCCGCGGCGAGCGTTCGCAGCGCTTCGGCGAGCGGGTCGCGGATCGCCGGGTCGGCGATCAGGCCATCGGCCCCGATCGCCTCCCGCGCGACCGGGATCCGCCGGCAGGCGGCGGCGACGATCTCGGCGCCGGTGTAGCCGAGCACCCTGGCCAGCTCGGCCTCGGCGTCGGCGCCCCCGCTGGGAGCGGCCGGGCCGGCGGTGTTGATCCAGGCGACCGGCATGCCGTAGGTCTCGCCGCCGCCGACCGTCCAGTCGAGCAGGTTCTTGAACGAGCCCGGCAGGCCGCCGGCGTACTCAGGGGTCGAGAAGAGGACGGCGTCGCTGGCGGCGAGAATCGCCCGCAGCTCCCGCACGGCCGGGTCGAGCGGGGCGTCCGGCCTGTCGTCGTCGGGGTTGAAGTGGGGGAGGTCG
Source organism: Actinomycetota bacterium (assembly GCA_018268655.1). Taxonomy (GTDB): domain Bacteria; phylum Actinomycetota; class Thermoleophilia; order Solirubrobacterales; family 70-9; genus VAYN01. Next base: position 15,453 of record JAFDWC010000036.1, on the reverse strand, counting down.
GCCAGGCCTCGATAAGAGGTGGTGGTGATGCCGGGGAGCGTCAGTGCGGCCGCCGTGTTCAGCAGGGCGCCGTTGGTCGAGCCGCTGCGGAGGCTGCCGGAGACGAGCAGGATCTCGCTGGTTCCGCTCACCGGCCCAGCCTAGCCTGGCGTTCTGCCGGCCCGGCTCAGTGGGAGGTGAGCCGGAATCCGAGCCGGGCCAGAGCCGCGGCCCGCGCCCGCGCCTGTGCCCCCGGCACCCCGTCGGCCGCGTAGGTGACGGTCAGCCAGCGGTTGCCGCGGGTCGCGAACAGCGAGCCGAGGTTGGGCACCCAGCTGGCGTTCTGGTTGCCGGGTGCCGGTTCGCCGACGTGGGGGACGGGATGGGTGACCCGGCCGGGGTCGGGAGCGCCGAACTGATCCTGCTCGACCATCCGGTTCAGGTAGCGCTGGTGGGCGGAGCGGCCGGAGTCGAGGTAGACCCCGATCGCGATCCCGCCCGCGGTCAGGCGGCAGCTCGAGGACGGTGGAGCAGGCTTGCTCTCGAGCTGCAGCGGGTGACCGACCTGCGCCTCGGCGAGCCGCCGCAGGGCGGCGCAATCGGCGCCGGAGAGATGCTGCCCGGTCGCCGCTTCGCCCTCGATCTGTTCGCCCTTGGCCCCGCGGTAGCCCTGGCCTGGGGGAGGGGATGGGCTTTCGGCAGCCGTCGTGCCGCTCGACCCACCGCAGCCGCCGAGCAGCGCCGCTGCGAGCACCGCCAGCACCGCGAGCAGGGCCGACGGCGGTCGCCCCGTCGCGCAGCCACCCGGATCCGGCCTCCCCGGCACGCCTCCGACCATAGCTCGCCTACCCTCTGGCGATGCCCGCGCCGAGTGGCTTCCGCTACGAGATCGAGGGCGCGACGGTCGCGATCTATCACCGTGGCCGCCGTGCCACGGTCCTGCGCGGGCGCGACGCCGAGCGCTTCCTGGCCGTCGTCGCGGGCGCCGACGAGCAGCAGCTTATGGCCCGCGTCACCGGCAACTACAGGCGCGGCAACGAGCGCGCCGGCAAGCGCTCGCCCCGCTCGGGGAACGAAAACCGGCGCCGAGCGTGAGACGCGACGAAGCAGGCGTCCTGGCCCGTTCGGAGGCTCGACTTGGCGCAGCCGGTGCCGGCCGACACGGTACGGTACGGCGCGATGGCGAACGGCGACAGCGGCCTCCTCGTCCTCGGTAGCGCCCAGGCGCCGGGGAGGTTGCGGACGGCGCTGGCCGCGACGGCGGAGCGGACGGCGGGCGGTGACCACGAGCTCGAGTTCCTCGACCTCGCCGAGAAGCGGGTCGGCTTCGCCGATGGGCGCGACCCGGCGACGCTCGACGACGACACCGCGGCGGTGCTGGCCGCGGTCGCGGCCGCCGAGCCCGTGATCTTCGCCACCCCCACCTACCGCGGCTCGATGACCGCGGCGCTCAAGAACCTCTTCGACCTGCTGCCGGTGCCGGCCCTGGCCGGGAAGACCGTCGGGTTGGTGACGATGGGCGGCTCGCCCCACCACTACCTCGGCGCCGACCGCCACCTCCGCGACGTCCTCGCCTTCTTCGGGGCGCTGGTCCTGCCGGTCACGGTCTACCTCACCAACGACCAGTTCACCGACGGCGAGCCCAACGAGCGGGCGACAGCGGAGCTGGACGAGCTGATCGCCTCGGCCTTCGCCCTGGCCCGGGCGAGGGAGGGAGCACCACCGCTCGGCCCGACCCCGTTCGCAGCCCGGGCGATCCGCGGCTGACGATCGGCGCGAGGCCGCTGCGGTCGGCGGCGCTACGCTGGACAGGTGAGCTGCACGCGGATCGCCGTCCGCCCCAGGCTCGGGGCGATCGAGTCCGAGCCGGCGGAGGGCAGTGTCGTCGTCGCGCCTTCGCGTATCCGCATCGGCCCCTTCCGATGGCCTAGTAGGCGTTGCCCGCGGCGACATCGTGAAGCGCGTTGACACCCGCAGGCTCGCCGCCATCGACATGCACGGCGTCGCCGGGCGCCGTTTCCGACGGCGGATCATCCTCGCCGAGTTCGTGCTCGCCGCGCTCGGCGGCGTCGCGCTGGGCGTCTTCCTGCTGGCCAACGCCGACGGTGGCCTCGTCGGGATCCTGTTCGGCATCTGGGCGCTCGGGGTCGGCCTCAACTACGTCCCGCTCGCCCTGCACGCCCTCTCGCTGCGCTCCGGCCCGGCCCTCGAAGCCGAGCTGGCCGGTGCCGACATAGGCGCCGAACTGCGCTACTTCTCCGTCACCCAGCTCTGGGTCGCGGTCCCGTTCCTCTTCCTCTGGTGGGCGCTGCGCCCTGGCTAGGTGCTCGGGAAGTCGGGCACCCCGAACGCGGCCGGGAGATCTACGAAGCGATGCCGGAGGAGGGACTCGAACCCCCGACACGCGGATTATGATTCCGCTGCTCTAACCAGCTGAGCTACTCCGGCGGGACGGTGGATGGTAGATGGAGAGCAGTTCCGGTGGCGGCCCGCACACGGGGTGGGCGGCAATTCGGCCCGTTCTGGTCGCATTCCTGCTGGTCGCCGACGCGGTTGTGGTGGCGGCGCTGGGCCTCTCGCAGAAACGTGGTTGGGTGCCGCCTTTCATCGCCTTCAGCGTGATCCTGGTCGGCCTGGTCTGGTTCGAGGGCTGGGCGGTGGCGCACCGCCACGACGACGACCGATAATCGACCCTGCATTGGTGAGACAGATTGTTCTAATGGTGGTTAGGGTGGAGAGGTGAGCTCGGAGCTCGACAGAGCGATCCGCACCGTCGTCCGCCAGTGCATGGGCGTCGCCCCCGGGGAGGACGTGCTCGTGATCTGCAACCCGGCAACCGAGGAGATCGGCGCGCTGATGCGGATCGAGGCCCAGGGTGACGGCGCCGACGCGACCCTGGCGGTGATCTCCGAGCGCGACTCGGCGGCGGGCGAGCCACCGGCCGCCGTGGCGGCGGCGATGGCCGCCGCCGACGTGGTCCTGGCGCCGACCGTGCAGTCGCTGTCCCACACCGCCGCCCGCAAGCGAGCGAGCGAAGCGGGGGTGCGAATCGGCACCCTGCCCGGGGTCACCGAGGAGATGCTGGAACGGCTGATGACCGGCGACCTCGAGGAGATCCGCCGCCGCGGCTGGGCCCTCGTCGCGGCGCTCAACAGCGGCGCGGAGGCGCGCATCACCTGCCCCCGCGGCAGCGACTTCCGGATCGGTCTCGCCGGCCGTCAGGGGATCGTCGACGGCGGCGAACTCTCGACCCGCGGCGCCTTCGGCAACCTGCCCTGCGGCGAGGGCTTCATCGCCCCGGTCGAGGGCACCTGCGAAGGGGCGCTGGTCGTCGACGGCTCGATCGCCGAAGTCGGCCTGCTCGAGACACCGACCAGGCTGACTATCCGCGGCGGCCACCTGACCGAGGTCGAGGGCAAGGCGGGGAAGGACCTGATGGGCCTGCTGAGCCCGCACGGCGCCGACGCGACAAACGTCGCCGAGCTCGGGATCGGCACCAACGAAGAGGCGATCCTGACCGGCAACGTGCTCGAGGACGAGAAGATCCTCGGCACCGCCCACGTCGCCTTCGGCGCCTCGGCGGCGATCGGCGGCACCGTCCAGGTCCCCGTCCACCTCGATTGCGTGCTGCTCGAACCGACAGTCGAAATCGACGGCGAGGTCGTCGTCACAGGAAAAGAGCTGCTGCTCTAGCGGGCTCGGGCAGGGAGCCGGTGGGCCTAAGCCGCCGCGTCGAGGGCGGCGAGCTCCTCGCCGCCGAGCTCGAGCCGCGCCGCTTCCACGTTCGCTTCCAGGTGCGCGACCTGGCTGGTCCCGGGAATCGGCAGGACGCGGTCCTGGGCCAGGAGCCAGGCGAGGGCGACCGCCGGCTCGGCGATCTTGCCGGCGTCGAGGGGGAACCAGGGGATGAAGGCGAGGCCGTCGCGCTGGCAGGCCGCGAGCACGTCGGCCGAGTGGCGGTCGGCGAGGTTGTACCGGTTCTGGACCGAGACCACCTCGACGATCTCGCGCGCGGTGGCCAGCTGCTCGAGGTTGACGTTGGAGACGCCGACCTGGCGGATCTTGCCCTCGTCCTGGAGCTCCTTGATCGCCCCGACCGACTCCTCGTAGGGAACTTCGGCGTCGGGGCTGTGCAGCTGGTAGAGGTCGATCCGCTCCAGCCCGAGCCGCCGCAGCGAGCCCTCGCAGGCCGCCCGCAGGTGCTCCGGTCGCCCGTTTCGCGGCCAGACGTTAGGGCCGGTGCGAGTGAGGCCGCCCTTGGTCGCGATCACCAGGTCCTCGGGGTAAGGACGCAGCGCCTCGGCGATCAATTCCTCGCTGATGTCCGGGCCGTAGGAGTCGGCGGTGTCGATCAGGTTGATCCCGAGCTCGACCGCCCGCCGCAGGACCCGGATCGCTTCCCCGCGGTCAGCCGGCGGTCCCCAGATCCCCTCGCCGGTGATCCTCATCGCGCCGAAGCCGAGGCGCCGGACGGTGAGGTCCCCGAGGTCGATCGTCCCCGCGGTCCCGTCGCTGAGAGGCTCCGCTGCCATCCCGCCACAGGCTAGCCTCTCAGCCATGTCGTCCCTGTTGGCGGTGCCCAACGTCTCCGAGGGAAGCGACGAGGAGCGGCTGGCGGAGCTGGGGGAGGCCTTCGGGCGCGGGGTCACCGTGCTCGACCGCCACGTCGACGCCGACCACGGGCGCGCCGTCTTCACCCTCGCCGCCGGCGCCCCCGGGCTGCTGACCGAAGCGCTGGTGGCCGGTGCCGAGACCGCGCTCGAGCTGGTCGACATGGGGGGGTATGCCGGCGCCCACCCGGCGATCGGGGCGCTCGACGTCTGCCCGGTCGTCTGGCTCCACCCCGGCGATCGCGAGGCGGCGCGGACCGAGGCGGTCGCGGTGGCGGCGCAGATCGGCGGGATCGGGGTGCCTGTCTTCCTCTACGGCGAGCTGGCGAGCGGGCCGAGCCGGACCGAGCGCTCCTACTTCCGCAACGGCGGTCTGAAGGAGCTCTGGCTGCGGATGGAGTCCGGTGAGCTGCGTCCGGACTTCGGGCCGCGGCTGCCGCACCCCCGCGGCGGGGCCACCCTGGTCACGGCGCGGCCGCCGCTGGCGGCCTTCAACCTCGAGCTCGACAGCGGCGAGCTCGAGGTCGCGCGGGCGGTCGCGGCGGCGCTGCGAGAGGCCGGCGGCGGCCCGCCCGGGGTGAGGGCGATCGGGCTCCTGCTGGGGAGCGGGCGGGCCCAGGTCTCGACCAACGTTCACGACCCGCTGGCGGTGCCGCTGGCCGAGGTCGTCGAGCGGGTGCGGGCGCTGGCGGCGCCGCTCGGAGCGCGGCCGCTGGAGGCCGAGCTGGTCGGCTTGGTCCCGGCCGCGGCGCTCGTCGGCTACCCCGATGATGTGCCGATCCGCGGCTTCGACCCCGGGCGCCAGGTGATCGAGCGCCGCCTCGCCACGCCCGGCTAGGCAGGACAGAATCGTTCACCTGGATCGATTCCCCAGCATCAATAACATCCGGGCATGGCGCAGAACCAGAAACGGCGTCGCCGCAAGCGCCGCGGGACCCAGGGGGGCAGCATCGACGCCCGCCGCCGCGCCAGCCGGCCGCGCAGCCGCGAGGAGGCGAAGGCGCGCGCCCGCTCCAGCCGCAGCAGCGGCTCCGGCCGCACGAAAGAGGATCTGCCGCCGACCTGGCGCAGCTCGATCATCCGCGGCGTCGGCGCCGCCGTGATCTTCGCCCTGCTGCTGATCGTGATCTTCAAACGGCCGCTCGGTGTCTCGCTCGCGTTCGGCGGCTTCATGCTCGCCTTCTACATCCCGACCGGCTACTACATCGACCTCGCGATGTGGCGCAAACGCGAGCGCAAACGGATCCGCGAACGGAACAACGACTGATGGCGGTCGAGGTCGAGATGCTGACCGTCGGCCCGATCGCCGAGAACTGCTTCCTGGCGCGGGCCGAGGGGTCGGAGGGGCTCGTCGTCGTCGACCCCGGCGAGGAGGCCGAGCGGATCCTCGCCCAGGCCGCCGCGATGGGCGGCGAGATCGAGGCGGTGCTGCTCACCCACACCCACTTCGACCACGTCGGCGCCGTGGCGGCGGTGGCGCGGGCGAGCGGAGCGCCGGTCTACTGCCCGCAGCTCGAGGTGCCGGTGCTGGCCGACATCAACGCCTACGTCCGCTACCCCGGCTTCGGGCCGTTCGAGAGCTACGACGCCGACGAGGCCGTTTCCGGCGGCGAGACCCTGGAGCTGGCCGGGCTCGAGCTCGACGTCATCTTCACCCCCGGTCACAGCCCCGGCCACGTCACCTACTCGGCCCGCGGCGAGGACGCGATCTTCTCCGGCGACGTGCTCTTCCAGGGCTCGGTCGGCCGCGTCGACCTGCCCGGCGGCGACTGGCCGACCCTGGCGCGCTCGATCCAGGCCCTGCTCGACGGCCACCCCGACGAGACCGTCGTCCACCCCGGCCACATGGGGACGACGACGCTGGGGGCCGAGCGCGCGACCAATCCGTTCCTGGCCCAGCTGACGGTCTAGGCCGGCCGCGGACACTTGATCTAAGGTCGCAGCCACGATGGCGAGCAAATTCCAGGCACCCCGCGGGACCTTCGACGTCCTCCCCGCCCAGGCGCGGGCGCGGGCGGTGGTAGAGCGGGTTGCCGCCGAGCTCTTCGCCCGCGCCGGCTACGAGCCGATCCAGACCCCGATCTTCGAGGACACCGACCTGTTCGAACGCGGCGTCGGCAAATCGACCGACATCGTCCGCAAGGAGATGTTCAGCTTCGAGGACAAGGGCGAGCGCAGCCTCACCCTGCGGCCGGAGGGGACGGCGCCGGTCGCCCGCGCCTACCTCGAGCACGGCATGCACAAACTGGCGCAGCCGGTGAAGCTCTGCTACGGCGGGCCCTTCTTCCGCCACGAGCGGCCGCAGGCCGGGCGCTACCGCCAGTTCCACCAGCTCGGGGCGGAGGCGATCGGGACGGACTCGCCGCTGGCCGACGCCGAGGTGATCATGCTGCTCGCCGACCTGCTCGGCGAGCTCGGGGTGCCGGGGGTCGAGCTCCGGCTCGGCAGCCTCGGCTCGCTCGAGGCCCGGCGGGAGTACCTGGAGGAGCTGCGATCGCACCTGCGCAAGAACAAGCGCAAGCTCTCCGCCGACGTGCGCGAGCGGATCGACCTCAACCCGCTGCGCGCCTTCGACGCCGACGACGAGGGCACCCGCGAGGTGATGGCGAGCGCTCCGATGCTGGTCGACCAGCTCGCCGGCGAGGACGCCGAGCACTTCGCCGAGGTGCGGGCGCTGCTCGACGCCGCCGGCATCGATTACACGATCGACGGCAGCCTGGTGCGCGGGATCGACTACTACACGCGGACGATCTTCACCTTCGACTGCGACGTGCTCGGGGCGCAGTCGGAGCTCGGCGGCGGCGGCCGCTACGACGGGCTGATCGAGCAGCTCGGCGGTCCCTCGACGCCGGCGGTCGGCTGGGCCTGCGGGATCGAGCGGATCCTGCTGGCGCTGAACGAAGAAGTCGCGGCGCCAGGGCGCGATGCCTTCGTCGCGATCGCCGCCGAGGGCCAGCGGCAGCGGGCGATGGCGCTGACCCGCGAGCTGCGGCGAGCCGGGCTCTCGGCCGAGGTCGACCTCGCCGGGCGCGGCCTCAAGGGCCAGCTCAAACACGCCGACCGGCTCGGGGCGCGGCAGGTGCTGATCCTCGAGAGCGACGGCAGCGCCCAGCTGCGCGACATGGAGAGCGGCGAGCAGCGGAGCGCCGACACCGCCAACCTGGTCGCCGAGCTGACTGGGGGCGGGGCGTGAGCGAGCTCGCCGCCGGCGCGGCGACCCCGGCCCTGGCGCCGAACGGCTTCCGCGACACCTGGTGCGGCCAGGTGCTGGCCGACCGCGTCGACTCGCGGGCCCGGGTCGCCGGCTGGGTCCACCGCCGTCGTGACCACGGCGGCCTGATCTTCATCGACCTCCGCGACCGCACCGGGATCGTCCAGCTGGTCTTCAACCCGGACAGCTCCGGGGCCTCCTTCGAGCTCGCCCACCGGCTGCGGGCCGAGGACGTGCTCAGCGCCGCGGGAAGCGTCGTGCGGCGGGCGCCGGAGACGGTCAACCCGGAGCTGCCGACCGGCGCGGTCGAGCTCTTGGTCGGGGAGGCGGAGCTGCTCGCCGACTCCGAGACGCCCCCCTTTCAGATCGAGGGCTACGCCGGCGAGGCCAGCGAGGACCTGCGGCTGCGCTACCGCTACCTCGACCTCCGCCGCGAGGGGATGCGCGAGGGCCTGGCGCTGCGCCACCGGGTGACCGCAGCGATCCGCGAGTTCCTCGACGGCGAGGGCTTCGTCGACGTCGAGACCCCGATCCTGACCCGCTCGACCCCGGAGGGGGCGCGCGACTTCCTGGTCCCGAGCCGGACCCAGCAGGGCTCCTTCTACGCGCTGCCGCAGTCGCCGCAGCTGTTCAAGCAGCTGCTGATGGTCTCCGGCCTCGAGCGCTACTACCAGATCGCTCGCTGCTTCCGCGACGAGGCGACCCGGGCCGACCGCCAGCCGGAGTTCACCCAGCTCGACCTCGAGATGTCCTTCGTCGGCGCCGACGACGTGATCGCGGTCAACGAACGGCTGCTGGCGCACGTCTTCGAGCGGGCCGGCGGCCCGCAGGTTGAGCTGCCGATGGAGCGGATGGGCTACGAGGAGGCGATGGCGCGGTTCGGGACCGACCGGCCCGACCTCCGCTTCGGGCTCGAGCTGGTCGACCTCGGCGACGCCCTGCGCGAGACCGAGTTCAAGGTCTTCAACTCGGTGCTGGCCGGCGGCGGGACGATCCGCGGCCTCAACGCGGGGCGCCGCGAGATGCCGCGCTCCGAGCTCGACGGGCTGATCTCGCGGGCGCAGGAGCTGGGGGCCAAGGGCCTGGTCTGGGCCTTCCGCGAGGGCGCCGGTTGGCGCTCGCCGACCGCGAAGTTCCTCAGCGCCGAGGAGCTGGCGGAGCTGAACCGGCGGCTCGGGGCCGAGGAGGGCGACCTGCTGCTGCTGGTCGCCGACAAGCCGGCGGTGAGCAACGCCGTGCTCGGGCAGATGCGGCTCGACCTGGCGCAGCGCTTCGACCTGATCGATCCCGACGACCACCGCCTGGTCTGGATCGTCGACTGGCCGCTGTTCGACTGGAACGAGGAGGAGCGCCGCTGGGACGCGGTCCACCATCCGTTCACCTCGCCGGCCGGGGCCTTCGACCCCGATGACCCCGGCGCCGCTCGCGCCCTCGCCTACGACGTGGTCTGGAACGGCCAGGAGCTGGGGGGTGGGTCGGTCCGGATCCACGATCCCGAGGTCCAGCGCGCCGTCTTCCGCGTGCTCGGGATCGACGACGAGACGGCGGAGGCCCGCTTCGGCTTCCTGCTCGAGGCGCTGCGCTTCGGGGCGCCGCCGCACGGGGGGATCGCCTACGGGATCGACCGCATCGTCCAGCGGCTCTCGGGGGCGGAGACGATCCGCGACGTGATCGCCTTCCCGAAGACCGCCTCCGGCTTCGACCCCCTGACCGGCGCTCCCGCTCCGGTTGACGAGGCGCAGCTGAAGGAGCTCGGCGTCGCCGTCCACAAACCGAACCTCGCCGGTCACTGAGATGGCCCTGCGGGACTGGATACCCCGCAGGTGGCGCCCGGGCCCCGGACCTGGCCAGACCCCGGTCCACGTCGGCGATCCCGACTACGACTCCTGGGAGGTGGTCCGCGACTTCGTCGACGTCCGCACCGCCCGTGCCTGGCACCAGGCGCTCGAAGAGGCCGGGATCGACGCCGTGCTGACCGCCGACTGGCCGCTCGATCGCTTCGGCAGCGGCGACATTGCCCTCCGCGTCCCCGCCGAGCGCTGGTCGGAGGCCGAGTGGCACCTCTCCAACCTCGACGACTGAGCGGGGTCGCCTCGAGGTGCCGGTGCTAACCTCGCGCCAAGGCTCGAGCCCGTGCGAGAGCCGTCTCACCGTTTGACCCAACACAAACGGCGCGGGAGCCACCGTATCCATGGCCCTTCGGGGTCGGATCAGGCACCCACCTTCTTATGAAGGGATCAAAGCTAGAGGCGGCAACGGCGGGCTGGGGCCTGTTTTGCGTCTCGGGGCGCTGCGCCCTGCCGCTTGCGAGGATCGGCACTTTGTAACAGGTTGTTACAAAGTGCTAAGTTGGGGATATGGCCTGGAACGTGGTGATCGCCGGCGGTGGTTTTGGTGGGGCGGCGGCGGCGCGGGAGCTGGAGCGGCTGCTGCCGAAGCAGTCGGCGCGGCTCAGCCTCGTCAACGAGACCAACTTCTCGCTCTACACGCCGTTCCTGCCGGAGGCGGCGTCGGGGACGCTGGAGCCGCGCCATGTGGTGACGCCGCTGCGCGAACAGCTGACCCGGACCTACCTGCGGCTGGGCCGGATCGTCGCCCATGACCCGGCGGCAAAGACCCTGCAACTGCGGAAGAAATTCGGGGGCACCGAGGAGCTGCGCTACGACCAGCTGCTGCTGGCGCTGGGCTCGGTCTCGCGGACGCTGCCGGTGCCGGGGCTGGCCGAGCACGCGGTCGGCTTCAAGGACCTCGCCGACGCGATCTACCTCCGCAACCACGTGGTCGAGACGCTGGAGGAAGCGAACGCGACCGAGGACCCGGTCCGGCGCGAAAAGCTCCTCACCTACGTATTCGTCGGCGGCGGCTACGCCGGCCTCGAGGCGCTCGCCGAGCTGCAGGACTTCGCCGCCGACGCGATGGACTCCTACCCGCGGGCGCGCCTGCACGGGATGCGCTGGGTCCTGGTCGAGGCGGCGGGCCGGGTGCTGCCCGAGATCGACGAGCAGCTCGCCGACTACGCCCTGCGCGAGCTGCGCGGCCGCGGCATCGACATCCGCCTCAACACTACCCTCGAGGAGGTGACGGCCGACAGCGCCCGGATCTCCACCGGGGAGCTGCTGCCGACCGAAACGGTGGTCTGGACCGCCGGCGTCGCCCCGCAGCCGGTTCTCAGGGAGCTGAACCTGCCGCTCGACGAGCGCGGCCGGGTCCCGGTCGACGAGTTCCTGCGGGTCGAGGGGATGGACTCGGTCTGGGCGATCGGCGACTGCGCCGCCGCTCCCGACCCCCGCGGCGGCACCTGCCCGCCGACCGCCCAGCACGCCGTCCGCCAGGGCCCCGTCGCCGCCCGCAACATCGCCGCCGAGCTCGGCGTCGGCAGCCCGGCGCCGTTCACCTTCAAGGCGTATGCCTCGTTCGTCAACCTTGGCCGCCACAAGGCGGTCGGGCGGATCGGCGAGCGCACGTTTCGCGGCTTCCCTGCCTGGTGGCTGGCCCGCAGCTACCACATGAGCCAGATCCCGGGAACCGCCCGCAAGGTCCGCGCCGTCCTCGACTGGACCGCCGGCCTGCCCTTCCGGCGCGACGTCTCCGAGGTCGGCTCGATCGGCCACCCGAAGCGCCTCGGCTGAGCGGCGACGCCCTACGGCGTCACCACGAGGATCCGTTCCATCCCTTTTTCGGCGTGGTCGGCGAGGCTGCAGAAGAGGCGGTATTCGCCCGCTTCGAGCAGCGCCGTACCGCGGTTGTGGCCACCGCTCGCGGTCGGGCTCACCGCGATCAGGGTCGCGTGGGTGGCGAGCGATTCGAGATGGAGGTCGTGGGCGTCCTGGCCGCGATTGATCAGTTCGATCGTGTCGGTGCCGGCGCTGATCTCGAACCGTTCCTTCGTCGGTTCGAACTTGAACTCATAGGCCTGAGCCCCGAGCCAGTGTGGGTTGCTCAGTTCTTCTTCCGGCGGGGTCGGCCCGGGAGGAGCAGGGGGCGGCGCCGGCGGGGTGGCCGGGACTTCGCCGCCGGGCGCCGTCGCCGCGACCGGCACGCAGCTCCAGCGCACCCGCTTGCGCACCACCCGCACCCGCTTCCCGTGGCGCTTGACGTGCTTGACGACGCGCACCTGGTGCGGGCGCCATTCGCATTCGCCGGATTCGGCAGCCGCACCGCCGGCTGGCAGGACGACGGCAGCCGCGAGCGCCAGGCCGGCGACCGCCGCCGCTCGCCGCGCCCCGATTGGCCGCCGTCCTCGCCGCATCAGGCCTTGACCAGGGCCGGTCGCGCGAATCCCGCGGCTCCGGGGATGATCGGACCCGCGTCCTGTCCCAGCCACTGCTCGAGCAGCGAGCAGTACATCGCCCGGAAATCGCTGGTGACACGGAGGTTTTCGTTCTGGTCGAGGCTCGCGAGCCCGGGGAACTCGCCGACCATTTCACCCTTCGCCCTGGAGCCGATCACGAAGGCGCAGCCGGCGGCGCCGTGGTCGGTCCCGGCCGAGCCGTTCTCCTCTGGCCGTCGCCCGAACTCGCTCCAGACCTCGACCAGGACCCTGTCGGCCAGCCCGCGCGCCTCGAGGTCGCGCTGAAAGGCGAGCAGGCCATCGCAGGTTTCCCGCAGGTTGCGGCCGAGGTCTTCGGCCTGCCCGGAGTGGGTGTCGTAGCCGCCGGCGGCGCTGATCGTCACCACTCGGATCGGCAGTTCGGCGGCGATGAAGGCCGCCAGCCCGGCCAGCTTGTGGGCGAAGTAGTTTTCGCTCGGGTAGGCAACCGGGCTGGTGAAGCCTTCGAGGCTGCCGAGTTCGGTTCGCAGCCTGTCGGTCTGAGAGGTCGCCCGCCGCACCTGCGCCAGCGCCGGCGAGTCGGCAGGCAGCGAGCCGAACTGGGCGAAGCTCCGGAACATCTCCGCCCGCACCGGGCTTTCCACCGGCGCCCAGAGGTCGTAGCCGTCGACGCCGTCGATCGCCGCCACCGGCTTCTCCGCGGTGGCGATCATCGGCGAGAGCGAGCCGTCCATCGAGAGCCCCTGCAGCGGGTTCTCTTCGTCGCCGACGAGATCGAGGTAGCGACCCATCCAACCGGTGCGGAAGCCGACCTCGAGCTCGCCGATCTCGTAGTAGTGGCGCGAGGTGAAGTGCGACTGGTCGGGGTGGTCGTAGCCGATCGCGGGGAAGACGCTCACCTTCCCCTCGGCGTGGAGCGTCGCCAGGCCGGCGGCGCTCGGGTGCCACTGCAGCCGCGGGTCCTCGGCGAACGCCGCCCCTTCACCCGGTTTCTCGGCCAGGGTAGGCCGCAGGCTCGCGTAGTTCGGGTCGCCGATCGGGGCCAGCACGCTGAGCGCGTCGATGCCACCGTCGAAGAAGACCGAGACGAGGATCTTTCCGCCCTGCGCGGCCTGGGCAATCCCGGTCTCGAAGGCGGACAGCGGGATCTTCGAGGCGCCGTAGACCGCCAGCGCGAGGCCGGCGCCGCGCGAGAGGAACCGCCGCCGCGAGAGCCCCGTCCCCGCCGGCTCGGGCATCCCCGGCTCGATCGCCGGCAGGCCCCTGCCGGCTTCGGCGGCGCCGGCTCGCAGCAGCTGCGAGCGGGTGTAGTTGCGGCAGCAGTTGTGCATCCTCGGCTCCTCTCAGCGCCTCATTGCAGGATCAGGTCGGGGCTGATGCCGATCAGCTGCAGCAGCGCGTTCTGGCGCATCGCCCGGTAGGGCCCGCGCTGCCAGTCGGCGCCGATCGTGCCCTCGGCGCGGCGGGCGAAATCGGTGAGCTCGGCGCGGGTGTCGTCGCGCAGTTCCGGGTTGCCCCAGGTGGCGAGGGCGCGCGCCAGCGCTTCCTCGGCGTTCTCGGTGGTGCTGTAGGTGCCGTCCCAGCGGTCGACCGAGACCTCCGCCAGCGCGTAGTCGACGACGTTCCAGCGTGCCCGCAGCCGCGAGGTGTCGAGCCAGCGGGTGTCGTCCCAGCCGGCGACGTTGGGCGGCCAGAACAGGACCTGGCCGGTCGGCTCGAGCAGCCAGGTCCAGGCGTCGGTGTCGAGGTGGCGGCCGAGCCGCCGCAGCATCGAGGCCAGCTGCACGACCGGGGGCTTGACCATCGGCGGTCCTTCGTAGAGCTCGGGGCTGGTCAGGATCGTCTCCAGCGCTGGCCGGATCTGCCAGCCGCCGGCGACGTAGGTCTGGATCAGCGCCTGGCGGGTCGCTTCCGGCGCCGGCGTGGCGACGAAGTAGCTCCAGAGCTTGTCGGCGAAGAAGGAGGCGTGGAGCGGGTGTTCGACGCAGAGCCGGCAGGAGTCTTCCCAGTTGAAGTTGCCGCTGCGGCCGAACACCGTCTTGGTTCGTTCGTCGTGACGCCTGGGGTCGAAGCGGAAGTTGTGGGCGCCTTCGGCGTCCGACCAGTCGTTGCGCCAGCCGGTCAGGGCGCGGGCCTGTTCGCGGACGTCGTCCTCGCTGTAGGCGCCTCGGTCCGCCCCCAGCGAGAACAGCTCCATCATCTCCCGGGCGTAGTTCTCGTTCGGCGCCGACTTGGTGTTTTCGGCGCCGTTCAGCCACTGCAGCATCGCCGGGTCGACCGTCACCGCCTTGAACAGGTCGAGGAAGGAGCCGAAGCCGTGGGCCCGGAACAGGTTCGACTGGTCGATCATCTGCTGCGGGCGCGAGACGCTGGCCTGGGAGGTCGCGAACCAGTCGTGGAGGACGAGCGCCATCCGCTCGACCAGGGGCTGGTCGCCGCGGACCATGCGGTCGAGCCACCAGAGGCCGTCGTGGCCCCAGGCGTCGGCGGGGGCGAGCGGGTTGCCTTCGTCGTCGGTCGGGGGCGGCCCGATCAGGTTGGCGGCGCCCGTGGGCCGGGTCAGCGACCGCACCGCCCCGACGAGCCCCAAGGAGACCAGCTGCTCGGCCTGGCCGGCGAGCGGCCCGAACCCGGCCCGCTGCAGCAGCCGGTTCGCCTGCGGCATCCCGAACGGCCCCTGGTAGGCGCCACTGGGGCGCTGTTCGCCGCTCGCGGGCGGGGCGGGGGCGGCGGCCGCGGAGGCGCGCCGGGGCGGCTTCGGGCCGGGCCCGCGGAAGTGGTGCTTGGGCGGCCTGTGCTTGTGGCGGAAGACGAAGCCTTCGACCCGCCAGTCGCCGTCTGCGGTCGGCACCCAGCGCCAGTGCCGGTCCTTCCAGACGCGCGGGTGCCGCCGGCGCCTGCGGGTGCGCTGCGGCTGGGACGAGCTCTGCTTGGTCTGGGGAATCGCCATGCGGCGCGGGCGCCGTTCGCGGGCCTCCTCAGTTCTCGGTAGCGCTCGACCGCGGCGTTAGGACGGGCTTCGGTCCCTGGACGTTCGGCCGAGGGCGCGAGCCGCCACAATGGGAGGCGTGGACTACCTGATCATCGTCTTCTTCTTCGGCCTCGCCACGGCGATCATCGGCAAATCGAAGGGGAGCTCCTTCTTCGTCTGGTTCCTGGTCGGCGCGGTACTGCCGATCCTCGGCCTCTTCGCGGTCATCTTCTACCGCCGCGAGAAGGACGAACCGGAACGCCTCTGCCCCCGCTGCACGAAGCCGCTGAAGCTGTACGTCCAGGTCTGCCCGCGCTGCGGCGAGGACCTCTACCTGCCGGACCCAGCCGCTGTCCGCCACCCGGGAGTGCGCTGAGCACTCGCGCGCAGTTGTCCCCGGTATGCGGGGACG
>JAFDWC010000035.1 GCA_018268655.1 Actinomycetota bacterium | reverse complement strand
AGTCGGTCGGACGTGCCAGCGGAATCCCCTCCTAGGGCGGGACGATCGGTTTCTCCGGCGGCGGCTCCAACAGCTTAGACGGGGCCGGTCGCCGGTCTGTGCCGGTGCAATACGTCAACCGTCCGGCCCTCCCTCCCCCTGGTCGCGAGCTTGCGCGAGACCGAGCGGCGCCGCGGCCGGAATCGACTAGCGTTGGAGGCGATGCCCGCCGCGCTCGAGATCGCGCCGATCGCCGCCTCCGAATACGGCGAGCTGCTGCCGCTGATCGCCGCCTACCAGCACTTCTATGAGGTCGAGGACATCGACGAGGAGCGCAACCACCGCTTCTTTCGCCGCTTCATCGGGCCCAGCGACGCCGGGCTCCTGCTCGGCGCCCGCCGCGACGGCCACCTCGTCGGCTACGCCTGCCTCTACTGGCACTTCTCCTCGACCAAGGCGCGCGAGACGGTGCTGATGAACGACCTCTACGTGGTGCCGGAGACGCGCGGTGAAGGCGTCGGCCGAGCCCTGATCGAGGCCAGCCTCGCGATCGCCCGCGAGCGCGGCGCCGCCGAGCTGGAGTGGCAGACGGCGCCCGACAACCACACCGCCCAGCGCCTCTACGACGCCACCGGCGCGATCCGCTCGACCTGGCTCAGCTACGAGCTCGATGCCTGAGATCGAGCTGGCGCCGGCCGCCCGCGACGACCCCGCGGTCCTCACGCTCTACGAGCCCTTCGCCCACGAGTCCGGCGCCGGGCTGACGGAGACGGCTGCCGAAACCGCGGCTGAGGCCGCCGCCGGGCCACCGGCGGACCTGGTGCCGCCGGCGGGGGCCATGCTGCTGGTCCGGGTCGACGGCGAGCCGGCCGGGATCGGCGGCGTCCGCCACCTCGATACGCCGATCGCCGAGATCAAGAGCATGTACGTCTCGCCCGCCCACCGCGGTCTCGGCCTCGGCCGGCGCATCCTCGAGCAGCTGCAGGCGATCGCCCGCGAGCGCGGCTGCCGCGCCGTTCGCCTCGACAGCAACGACTACCTGCGCGAGGCGGTCGGCCTCTACCGCGCCGCCGGCTACCGCGAGGTCGCCGACTACAACGGCAACGCCAAGGCCGACCTCTGGTTCGAACTCGAGCTGTAGGCGGCGCCGGCGGAGGGCGGCGGTTCCGCCCCGACTACTCGCCCTCGATTTCCTGGCGCTGGCGCCGGGCGAGCTCGCGCTCGAGGTTGCGGCGGACGGTGAAGTAGGCGGCCATCGAGGTCAGCAGGTAGACCCCACCGACCACGAGCAGGAGCCCGCGCTGTTCGGCGACGACGATCGCGAGGACGACGACGATGACGACGCCGACCACGGTCGAGAACAGGAGCCAGCGCAGCAACCTGTCAGCGGCGGCTCGGGTCACCTCGTATCCCCTCTCACGCAGGCCATTCCAGCAGCTCGACCGGATCACCGTGGTAGCCGGCGCGGGCGAGCAGCCGCTCCTCCCCGCCCGGCCAGGTCGTTAGCCGCAGCCCGGCCAGCTCGCCGGGGCCCTCGAGGCGGAGCCAGGCGAGCGGTGCGGCGGTGGTGGCACGCTCGCCGGCGGCGGCGATCGTCCCCAGCAGCCGCTCCCGTTCGTCCGCGGGCAGGTAGAAGATCATCACCGAGTGGAAGACGACGGTCGCGACCCCCGCGGCGGGCACCGCGAGACGGTCGGCGGCCCAGGCCGCCGCCGGGGCCCGCTCGACCACGACCGGGTGCGCCGCCGCCAACTCGAGCGCGCCCTCGAGCCGCTCGACTCGCTGCCGTTGGTCGGCCCACACGTAAGCGAGCAAGGCCCGCCGCCCCCCCTCCGTGGTCGCGTCGACGGGAGCTGCGTCACAGCCTTCGCGCGAGGCGACCTCAACCGTCGCGGACCCCTGGCGCTTTGGTCCCTCACGTGGGGGACTAAAGCGCCACTCCCCGAGCCGCAGCAACGATTCCGGGCCCCAGGCGAACCCCGGCACCTCGTAGCGGTATCGATCCCAGTTCGAGTTCAGCCCCGCGCTTGCGCCGAGCTCCAGGGTCCGCAGCGGCAGCCCGGTCCGCGCCGCGACGGCGAGGAAGCCGAATAGCAGCGCCGCCGAGCGCCCGACCTCGTTCGTCTGCACCGGCAGGTCGACGAGCTCGCGCAGCACCTCGCGCCGCCGCTCCAGCACCCCGCGCAGCTCCTCCCATCCCGCCAGCGCCTCCGGCTCCTCCCCGCCCAGCACCAACCTGTTCACCGCGCCCATCAATCGCAGTCCGAGCGCCGAGAACGTCGGCTCGTCGCGCTGTCCCCTCAGCACCTCCCAGGCCGGCCCGCCGACCTCGACGTCGGTCGCCGCCCGCCCCAGCAGCTCCGCGTAAAGCGGCGAGCCCAGCCTCCTGCACTCCTCCACCTGCCGGCGCAGGCGGCGCGCGACGGCCTCCTGCTCAGCTCCAGCCATCCCAGCGCTCGAGCGCCGGCTTCGGGTTCACCGCCACCCCGTGGATGTGGATCTCGAAGTGGAGCATGCAGCCGACGGTCTCCGCGTTGCCGGTCTTGCCGACCGCGCCGACCCGCTCCCCCGCCCACACCCGCTGGCCCCTGTGGACGAACGGCGGCACCTTCAGATGGGCGTAGAAGTAGCTGCGTTCTTCACCCTGGCCGTGGATTTCCAGGTAGTTGCCGTAGAGGATCGGGTCGTAGCCGGTCCGCAGCACCTTGCCGGTCGCCGCGGCGACCGCCTCCGCCCCGCAGCGGGCGAGGATGTCGAAGCCTTCGTGGACGCGGCCGCCGGTGCGCGGGGCGCCGAATTCGCCAACCGCGCCGCGTTCCCCGTGCGGCGCCTGGACCGGGAAGACGTGGGCGAAGAAGGGGATGCCGCCGTCGGGCGCCCGCAAGGGGTCATGCGGATGGGCGGCGGCGGGCGCGGCCAGGGCCGCGAAGAGGAGAAGCGCGAGGAGGGCGGTGCGCTTCAGCGGCGGGCCCTCGGCGACCTCAGTGGTGCTCGATCACGCGGTCGACGATGTTGTACTCCTTCGCCTCTTCCGCGCTCATGAAGTAGTCGCGCTCGGTGTCTTTGGTGACTTTCTCGAACGGCTGACCGGTGTGTTTGGCGATGATCTCGTCGAGCCGGCGGCGGACGTCGATGATCTCTTTGGCGTGGATCTCGATGTCGGTCGCCTGACCCTGGAACCCGGCGGAGACCTGGTGGATCAGGATCTTCGAGTTCGGCAGCGCCATCCGCTTTCCCTCGGCGCCGCCGCAGAGCAGCAGCGCCCCCATGCTCATCGCCACCCCGACGCAGATCGTCTGCACCTTGGGCTTGATGAACTGCATCGTGTCGTAGATCGCCAGGCCCGCGTAGACCGAGCCGCCCGGCGAGTTGATGTAGAGGCTGACGTCCTTGTCCGGATCCTCGGACTCGAGGTGCAGCAGCTGGGCGACGATCAGGTTCGCGATGTCGTCGGTGACCGGGGTGCCGAGAAAGACGATTCGCTCGCCGAGCAGACGCGAGTAGATGTCAAACGCACGCTCGCCGCGGGACGTTTGCTCGACGACCATGGGGACCAGTGGGCTCATGAGCGGCACTCTATAGATCGGGGTCGGCGGGCTTGGGTGTGCGTGGGACGGCTTTGACGGAGGCGGTCCGGTAGGAGGCGGCCTGGGCTGGCGCCCCCGACGCTTTCGCTGAAGCTTCCGGTACACGTGCCGAGGAAAGTCTCGAAGAAGCTTCCCAGTACTGGGTGGGGAAGCTTCGCGGAAGTGCCGGCGTGTGTGTGGGCGCCGGCGGTAGGACGGAGCGCTGTGGTGGGGGGTGATCGGGTGCCCCTCCCGAAAACACTCAAGCGGAGCCGAAAGGCGGAGCGTTTTCGGGAGGGGCACCAGAGCGCCGCCCTACCGCCACCCCCAGTCCCTACTCGTCCCCCGGCGTCCAAAGACTCCCGGCCGCCTCGCGTTCCTTCTCCGGCGTCCAGATTTTCTCGGCAGCCTCGGCTTTCGCCTCGGCCTCCTCTTCGCGCTCCTCCGCCTCCTCCAGCGGAATCGGTTTCGCGGCCTCGGCGATCAGGTCGATCGCCTTGCGCGCCCGGATGTCGTCTTCGATCATCGCCACGCGACCGTTCGCCCGCAGCCGCTCCAGCAGCTTCTGTGGCGTCGTCCGTTCGTGTTCGGCCGAGTGCTCGAGCGCCTCGATCAGCTCCTCGTCGCCGACCTCGATCGCCTCCGCCTCAGCAATCGCCGTGACTACCGCCTCGCGCTGCAGCTCGCGCTCCGCGTCGGCCTTCGATTCCTCGATCAGCTCCTCGCGCGTTTTGCCCT
This sequence comes from Actinomycetota bacterium, assembly GCA_018268655.1. Classification (GTDB taxonomy): domain Bacteria; phylum Actinomycetota; class Thermoleophilia; order Solirubrobacterales; family 70-9; genus VAYN01. Next base: position 19,316 of record JAFDWC010000035.1, on the reverse strand, counting down.
GCATCTGCAGGAACTGGTTGGGGTCCATCCCGCGCTGGGCGAGCTGGCGTTCCATCCGCTCCAGGCGTTCCGTCGCCCGCGCCGTCGCGAGGTCGTCGGGGACCTCGACCGTCGCCGCGTCGACCGCGGCGTCGACGGCGGCGACCCGGAAGTCTTCCTCAGCCCGCGAACCGAGTGCGTTGCCGACTTTCTCGCGGATGTCGGCGCGCAGCTCCTCCAGGGTCTCGAACTCGGAGGCGTCGGAAGCGAACTCGTCGTCGAGCTCGGGCAGGAGTTTCTCCCGCACCTCCTTGACCGTGACCGCGAAGACCGCGTCTTCGCCCGCCAGCTCCTCGTTCGGGTAGTCCTCGGGGAAGGTGACCTCGACCTTGACGTCCTGGTCGGCCTCGGCGCCGACCAGCTGCTCCTCGAAGCCCGGGATCAGGTTTCCGGAGCCGAGCTCGAGCAGGTAGTCCTCGGCCTTGCCGCCCTGGAACGCCTGGCCCTCGAGCGTGCCCTCGAAGTCGATCAGCAGCGCATCGCCCTCCTGCGCGGCCCGCTCGACCGGCTCCAGCCGGGCGAAGCCCTGCCGAAGCCGCTCGACCTCGGTGTCGATGATCTCCTCCGCGACCTCGGTCTCTTTCTTGCCGACCTCGAGGCCCTTGTACTCGCCGAGCTCAGCCTGGGGGCGGACGCCGACCTCGAATTTGAACTGGAGCGACTCGCCCTCGGCATCGGGGCTCGAGACCATCTCGATCGAGGGATCGCCGATCGGTGCGATCCCCGACTCGAGCAGCGCCCGTTCGTACCACTCCGGCAGCGCCTCGCGGATCGCCTCTTCGAGCACGGCCGGGAAGCCCAGCCGCTGGATCACCAGCGACGGCGGGGCCTTGCCTTTGCGAAAGCCGGGCAGCCGCATTTCGCGGGCCAGCGCACGGGCGGCGCGCGAGGTGGCGCGGCCGACGTCCTCAGCGGGGACCTCGACCTCGACTCGGGCGCGCGAATCGGGGAGCTCGGTGAGAGTGGTCTGCATCGGCCCGAATCTAGACGAATTGGGTGTGTGGCCTAGGTGCGGGCGTGGCGGCGAGCCCAGCGCCGCGCCAGCATGATCCGCAGCGCCGCCCCGAAGTCGATCGCGAAGGCGGCGCCACGACCGAGCGGTCCGGTGGCCAGCCAGGCGAGGGCACGGTCGCGATAGCGCTCGGCACGGTCACTCATTCGCGTATTCCAGCAGCGAGCTGTCGACCAGCCACTCGACCGGGGCGCGGTCGTCGGTGTAGACCTCGCCGCCGCGCAGCCGCGGCGCCAACCCGGCCGCCGCCTCGTGGGCCAACGGCCGCAGCTCGGCCGGGAGCGAGGCGGAGGCGGCCCGCAGCCGTGGCGCCGAGAAGACACCCGCGCCGGCGACCAGGAGCGTGTTGGTTGCCTCGATCGGGTAGCGCATGACCCGCGGGAAGGCGGCCGCCATCGTCGCCCCCAGCACCTGCTCGAGCCTGTCGCTGCCCTCGGGGTGGCCGACGTTGACGATCGTCAGCCCACCGGGGGCGAGCCGCTCGCGCGTCAGTTCGAAGAACTCGCGGGTCGCCAGGTAGAAGGGGATGTACGGCTGGCGGTAGGCGTCGACCATGATCGCGTCGAAGCCGCCGGCCGAGCGCTCGAGCCAGGGCCGCGCGTCCTCCGCGTGGACGCGCATCCGCGGGTTGCGGAGGTCGAGGTAGCGGCGCCCGAGCTCGGTCAGCTCGGCGTCGATCTCGACGGCGTCGACCCTGGTCCGCGGGAAGTAGTGGCCGAAGGCGCGGGCGACGGTGCCGCCGGCATTGCCGAGGATCGCGATCCGCCGCGGCGCCGGCCGCCCGGAGGCGGCGGGCAGGACCAGGTGGCCGTCCCAGTAGTCGCCGGTCAGGTAGCTGCCGGGGAGGAGCAGCGAATGGACCGCCTGGCCCTCGTTCAGCTCCAGCGCCCGGCTGCCGTCGTCGCGTTCGACCACGCGCGCGTACTGATGCGTCGTCTCCGCCTCGTAGAGGACGCGCCCCTCTCCCGCACCTTTGATCGTCCCGACCGGGACCAGCACCAGGGCGAGGACCAGCGCCACCGGCGCCGCGACCGCCAGCCGCCGGCCCGCCCCGAGTGCCGCCACCAGGGCCAGCGCCGCGGCGAAGACGAGAAAGGTCCGCTGGGTGCCGACGAGGGGGATCAGGATCAGCGCCGAGACCATCGTCCCCAGCAGCGAGCCGGCGGTCGAGATCGCGTAGAGCCGCCCCACCACCTCGCCCGAGCCGCGCACGTCGTCGACCGCCAGCCGCACCGCCCACGGCGCCGCCGCGCCGAGCAGCATCACCGGCACCGCGACCAGGATCAGGACCCCGAACAGCGAGCCGGCGAAGCCGCCGACCGAGACCTCGGCGAAGGCGTCGACCGAGAAGCCGAGGAAGGGCCGGGCGGCGAACGGGACGGCGGCGATCAGCACCGCCGCGCCCAGCACCAGCAGGCAGAGCCCGCGCAGGTGCGGGTGGCGGTCGGCGATCCGGCCGCCGAACCAGTACCCGGTCGAGAGGGCGACGAGGACGACCGCGATCGTGTTCGCCCAGACGATCGTCGAAGCGCCGAAGTAGGGCGCGAGGAGGCGCGCCACCGCGATCTCGACCCCGAGGCTGGCGGCGCCGACGACGAAGACGAGCGCCGCCAGCAGAACCCGCTCCGGTCTCCCCCTAGCCGCGGCTGGGCGCACCGGGCGCACCGGTCTCCCCACCGGTCCCGAAGAGCTGACGTTCGAGCCGCGCCACCTGGCCGGCGGCGACGGCGCGCTGGGCGCGTGCCGGGTCGAGCTCGACCCCACGTTCCCAGGCGAGATCGATCAGCCGCTGCTTCTCGATGCCCTCCTTGGCGGCGAGGAAGAAGAAGTAGGCAATCAGGGCGAGGCCGCCGACCGTCCCCTCGACCATCATCACCACGCCGGCGGTGCTCTGGTCGGCGAGCGGGTTGATGTGCCAGCTCGCCTCGCCCTTCGCGTAGACGTCGTAGAGGACGGTGTTCGACCACATCAGGACGTTGCCGAGGATGAAGCCGGAGAAGCGGACGACGATCACGTAGACGAGCTTCCAGCCGGCGGTGAACCAGGCGGGCTTCGGCAGCGGCCCGAAGATCGGCATCCACATCAGGCAGCCGAAGAAGATGAAGGTGGCGTGCTCGAGCGCGTGCACGGGAGCGCCGCCGTAGGCCGCGTCGTAGAGGACCGGCACGTGCCAGGCGTAGAAGTTGAGCATCCACAGCGGCAGCGCCACCGCCGGGTGGGCGAGGACCCGCAGCTTGTCGAGCGGCTTGGTCGCCAGGACCGGTTGCAGCAGCGGCCCGGTCAGGCCGAGGACGATGAACAGCGAGGCGATGTCGCCGATCAGCAGGTGCTCGATCATGTGGGCGATCACCAGTTCGTCGGCGACGTCGGAGATCGGGGTGACGAGGACGATCACGATCAGCAGCAGCCCGATCGCGAAACAGATCTGTCGCCACAGCGGTACCGGGCGACCGCGCCCGGCCAGGGTCGCCGCCCGCTTCGCGTAGAGGGTGGCGGCGATCAGCATCGGAGCCAGCTCGACGAAGGCGAAGACGCCGGTCAGATGGGCGAGCGGCAGGGTCATCTCACCCAGCGTAGATGAGCGCTCTGGTGGTCCTCGGCGTGCTTGAAAGCACGGAAAACGCTGGAGTTTCTCCTTCAGACGGAAGGTTTACAGACAATAAGTTTCTGTTCGTCTATATTACGCGCCGAGATGGCGAGCTTCGACCGTTCCGACGACAACGACCTTCTGATCGCGCTGCGGCATCCCCTGCGCCGTCGGATCCTCCGCCGCATGGATGACGAGCGCCCGATCAGCCCCCGCGAGCTCTCCCACCAGCTGCAGGTGCCACTCAGCAACGTCAGCTACCACGTGCGGGTCCTGGTGGATTGCGCCGCGGTCACCCTGGTCGGCACGCAGCCGGTCCGCGGCTCGATGAAGCACTTCTACCGCAGCGCGATCGACGCACCTTGGGCGCGCCAAGTTCTCGGAATCAGCGAGGCCGAGGACGAGGCGCAAGGGGAGAAACAGGACGACCCGGAGGCATAGCCATGGAGATGGAGACGAGCAGCAACAGCTGGACCACGCGGGACGACGACATGACGATGGAGTCGGCGGTACTGGAGCGCGTCATCGACGTCCACCCCGCCCGCCTCACCATCGCCGAACTGATCCGGGAACTGGCCGGCGAGGAGGTCGACTTCGGTACCCGCGACGCGATCGAACGCGCCGCCCGCGACCTCTCAGGCGTCGGACTCGTCCATCTCGTCGACGAGTTCGTGACCCCAACCAGAGCCGCGCTGCGGTACGCGGAGCTGCTGGACCGATAGGGACGAACGCTGGGCCGCCCTCCGGACGGCATGGTCGAACTGGCCGCTGCGAGGCCGCCAGGGGGATCTAGACGACAGACCTCGGCCCCTCGCAAGCTCCAAACCGGAGGCCGGGGTTGCCGTGGTACGGGGCTCGGTCGTGGACGGGTGCCGGGGTGGGTTCTGGAAACACTCGAGCGGAGCCGCAGGCGGAGCGTTTTCAGGACCCACCCCGGCGACCCTCCCCCGCAACGCCCCCCTAGACCACCAGCCAATCCAGCGGCACCCGTAACCGCTGCCGCAGCTCCCCCACCGCCCGCTCCGCCCCAGGATCCTCCTCGGCGTCGGCCGTCACCAGCACCACCTCGGTCGCCGGGTAGCTGCCAATCTGGTCTTCGATCGCCTGCACCAGGTCCTCGTCACCAACTCGTGCCTCGGCCTCGATCCCGGCCTTGGCCAGCGAGGCGACGGTGACGACCAGGTTCTCCTGCGCGACACGCCGGGCTCCCTCGAGATCGGAGGCCCAACGGTCGAGGAAGCCGGTTCGGGCAGGCGCCAGCACGAGGACGGATTCTGCAGCCGGATGGTCATCCTCGGCGCCGGCGAGCGCGTCGATGGCGGTTACCGTCTGCGGGTCCTCGACCGGGCGGGCAACGACCACGAGTAGTCGCCTTCCGGGTGGGGCATCGGCACCGATCGCGCCGCGCGGGCGCTGCCTAACGGTGACGACGACGACGGCTACGGCAACGAGGGCGCCGACCGAGACACCGATCGCCGGCCCCGCGAGCACGAAGCCGGCGGCGATCGGGACGGCGATCGCAGCGACGAGAAGCGGCAGCTTCCAAGGTGCCACCGCTCAAGACTGCCACGCACGATCGCCGTCCGCGCATCTTCAACAACCTTGGATCAGGCCCCCTTCAGGAGCGCGATCGGCGAGACCTGGGCCCCGACTTTTCTGACGCGCACTTTGGCTCCTCCCGCGTTGCTTACTGGATACCCCCGCGCCGCCCCTGGCAGCGCAAACCGAGGATTAGATTAATACCTCTCATCAATCAGAGTCAATACACCAGACCTGGGCGACTAAACGGATAGTTGAGAACCGGTGTAGATTTTCTTGAGCTTCGGGCCGTAGAGTGTCCGAGCCGGCCGCAAACCGAGTTGACAAAGGAAAGAAGCCCCCCATGCCCAGGACTAGACAAAAGGACGACGTCGAAACCATCGTTGCCAAGGCGTTCGCACATCCGCTCCGAGTTCAGATCCTGATCATTTTGAACGAGCGGGTGGCGAGCCCAAACCTGCTCGCCCAGGAGCTCGACCAAAGCTTGAATCTGGTCGCCTACCACGTGCGAGTGCTCGAGAAGTACGAGTGCATCGAGCTGGTCGACACCAAGCAGCGCCGCGGCGCGACGGAGCACTTCTACCGCGCCACCCGCCGTCCCTTCCTCAGCGACGCCGAATGGTCACGGCTGCCGGACGTCCTCCGCCCCGCGCTCTCCGGGGCGGTCCTGCAGTCGATCTTCGGCGACGTCGAGGAAGCCGTGAAATCGGGGACGATGGACGAGCGCAACGACTTCCACGTCAGCCGCACGCCGATGATCATCGACCGGACGGGCTGGGAGGAAACCTCGGCCCTGCTCGGCGAGACGCTGGAACGGCTGCTCCAGATCCAGACCCGGTCCTCCCAAAGGCTCGCCGACAACGACGAAAAGGGCATGCTCGCGAAGGTCGAGCTGCTCCACTTCAAGTCGCCCGAATCCGACGAGGGCGAGGCCGAGGCGAAGAAAGCCGCCGCGGAGGCCGCCAAGGCCGACTGAGGCCTTCCTCCCCCGACGCCCCCGAACCCGGATGGCAGCGCCGCTCAGCGACTCAGTGGCGCCGCCGCCTCGGGCGTGGCGACGACGAAGGAGAAGCTCTCCTGCAGGTAGAGGGCAACGGAGTCGGCGTCGTGGTGGTCATAGCCGATCGCCAGGTCCTGACCCGACTCGAAGAGGAAATCGCCGCCGCGGAGGCTGACCACCAGCGCGCCCTCGAGCCCCGGCGCCCAGACGATCGGGCCGCCGAGCAGGATCTGCCCGAGGTGATCGAAGAGCGGGTAGCCACCGTGCTCGGCGGTCTCGATCACGCGCGTGTACTCGTCGGGGCTGAGCGCCAGCCCGTAGGGCCCACCGACGCCGACGCCGCGAACCGACTCGACCGCCCGGGCGACACTGCGCGGGTAGTCGTCGCCGCGCTCGCCAAGCGGCTCCGGCGCGAACGGCGAGGCCTCGGCGATGCCGATGATGCCGGCGTCCGCCCAGCCATGGAAAACGGCGACGTTCTCGCAGGTGGCAACCCGCAGCGCGGCCTCGTCGAGCGGCGTCAGGTCGGCGTCCACGGCGCCGCGGCCGTCGGCGCGCAGCTCCTCGCGATCGATCGCGAAGTCGGCCCGCAGCTCGACCAGCGACAGGACCCGGCGCCGCAGCGCCTCGACGCCGCCGCCGTCGGGCGCCGCCAGCTTCTCGGTCCGGCCGAGGTTCGTGGCCGAGTGCTCCCAGCCCTGGGGCCCGGCAAAGTCGATCAGGCGACGGGCGGCCAGCGGCCCCTCCAGGCGCTCGCGCGCCTCCTCGTCGAGCAGCTCCCAGTTGCCGTCGGAAAGCGGGGCGATCTCGCGCAGGAGATGGTTCATCGCGCCTCCTCCCGGAGGCCGCCGATCCCGAGTGAGCCGTCGCCGACGGCGACCAGGGCGAGGTTCTCGGAGCCGGCCTCCGCCGCCTCGCCGTTGGCGACGCCGATCGCCTGCGACTCCTCGTCGAGCGAGGCGCAGAGGCGGGCGAACGTCCGCGTCCGCGCCGGCAGCCCCTCCGGTGGCTCGTGGTACTGGTCGAAAACCATCAGACCTCCTTCGCTGGCGGATGCCGGTCGACGCTGCGACGAGACTACCCGGCGGCGGCTCCCGCACGCCCCGAACGCGGCCGCGCGAGTCGCGCGGCCGCCGTCGCTATGGTGTTCGGAGGCGGCGCCCCCGGCCGCTTGGCGCTGCACGGCATCGCCCGTGGCGATGTCCTCCAGCGGTGCCGGTGAGGACTTCCCGGCGCGAGGAGAACCAGCTTTGGCAGCGAGAGAAGAGCAGAACCCAGCGACCGCCGCGGCCCCGGCGCCAACACCGTGCGACGGCCTCGCCAGCGAGGCCGAGCTGTGGCGGCGGTTCGCGGCGGAGCGCGATCAGGCCAGCCGCGAGGAGCTGGTGCGGCGCTACCTCCCGTTTGCGAAAAACCTGGCGCTGCGCTACCGCGGCGCCAGCGAGTCCTTCGACGACCTGCTCCAGGTCGCGAACCTCGGCCTGGTCAACGCGATCGACCGCTTCGAACCCGCGCGCGGCACTCCCTTCGCCGCCTTCGCCTCGCCGACCATCCTCGGCGAACTGAAGCGCCACTTCCGCGACCGGGTCTGGACGGTGCGGGTGCCGCGCGGGCTCCACGACCGGATGGCGGAAGTCGACAAAGCGACCTCGGAGCTGACCGTCGAGCTGCAACGCTCGCCCTCGGTCGGCGAGATAGCTGCCCGGCTCGAGCTCGACCAGGGCGAAGTGCTCGAAGTTCTCGAGGCGAACCACAACCGGCGGCCGCTCTCGCTCGACCGGCCGCTCGGCGACGAGGAGGAGTCACCGGCCTCGGAATGGATCGGCGACGAAGACGAGGGCTTCGAGCTGGTCGAAGACAAGCTGACCCTGGAGGGAGTGCTGCCGCAGCTCGACGAGCGCGAGCGCCTGATCCTCAAGCTCCGCTTCGTCGATGACCTCACCCAGTCGCAGATCGCCGAGCGGATCGGCCACTCCCAGATGCACGTCTCGCGGATCCTGCGGCGGACCCTCGAGCGGATCCGGGAGGAGGTCGAGGAAGACGAGACGAGCTAGGGATCAGGGTTTGCGAGGGGAGCGCCGGCATGCCCCTCCCGAAAACGCTCCGCCTTTCGGCTCCGCTTGAGTGTTTTCGGGAGGGGCACGCCACCGCTCCCAACGAATCCGGTCCGCGCCCCCGCAGCGTCCTGAAGCTCACGAACGGGGCCGGGCCAGACCCCGGGCTTTGTAAAAGCTTCCGTACCTCGGGGCGGAAGGCTGGACAGACGTCGCTCGGGAGGGGGTCGGGGGACCCTCCGAACGTTTTGCGGCTGAGGCCGGGAGCTCGATCATGGCGTCAGCCGAATCCTGTGAGCCGACAGGCCGAGAGAGGAGGGTCCCCCGACCTACTCCCCCGCCCGAGGGGACCCTGGCTGTTCCTCCTACGCAGAGAACGCCGCTATCTCGACCACCAGGTACTCGCCCTCGCCCCCACCCTCCACCCGAATCTCGTCGGCCAATGACTCGAGCGTGCCGCCGACCTCGGGCAGCTCGAGGCTCCGGCGCAGGCTCTCGCCGCCGCCCTCCGCCATCGGCCCGAGCCGGAGCTGGACCCCGTCGGGCCGGTCGAGGATCGAGAGGCAGACCTGGCCCTCGGGGAAGCCGAGCGGGGCGCCGGCGGAGATCGCGTCGCTGAGCAGCATCGCGTCGGAGATGCGGTCGACGGTGATGTTACGGCGTGCGGCGAGCGAGGTCAGGGCGCGGCTGAGGATCGGCGCCAGGAGCTGCGGCGCGCCGACCCGCAGGTCGGTCGTCTCGGGGTGGCCGGGGACGGTGCTGACCGGCATCTCGGCGCTCTTGCCGTCGCGCGAGGCGAGCGGCAGGTGCATGCGGATTTCGGTCCCGCGGTCGACGCCGCCCTTGATCTCGAAGCTGCCGGAGAGGGCGGCGATCAGGGTGAGGCCGAGGCGCAGACTCGAGCGGGTGCCGTCGGTGCGGGGTCGGATCCCCATCCCGTGGTCGCGGACGGCGACCGTGAGGCCGCCGTTGTCGGGGATCGCCTCGACCTCCAGCGGACCCGGCTGGCCGTCGGGGTAGGCGTGGACGACGACGTTCATGCAGGCCTCGGTGACCACAGTCTTCAGGTCGGCGACGCCGATCTCGTCCATCCCGATCGACTCGGCCAGGCCCGCCAACGCGTGCCGAACCACGGCCACGTTCTCGGCCTTTGCGGGCAGGGACATCTCAAGCCCCGATCGATCGTCGTTGGTCGCGTTCACATTCGGAAAAGCGGCTCTGGCCCCGCTCTGGACCGCCGTGCCTGGGGCCTCTGTCGTCCGTCTCGCCGCCGGCGAGCATAGCTTCCAGCCCGCACTCGGTTTCATACCCGGCCGACGTGCCGTAAAACGGCGCTGCGCCCGGGGAACGCTGCGCTAGCATCGCCCCCGTGAGCCCAGGGTCTTTCGAGGCGTCGACGGCCGAGCTGGAGGGGGGCATGAGGGTGCTCGCCGTGCGCGGTGAGATCGACCTCGGGACGGCGCCGCAGCTGGAGGGTCCGCTGGCCGACGCGGTCGAGGCAAAGGAGCCGCTGCTGATCGACCTCAGCGAGTGCGAATTCATCGACTCGACCGGGATCGCGATGATCGTCCGCGCCTGGCAGCGGATCGCCGACGGCGGCGCCGCCGACGGCCGGGTTGTGATCTGCGCGACCAACGAGCAGGTGCGGCGGGTGCTCGAGATCACCGGCCTCGAGCTCTCGATCCCGATCCACGCCAGCCGCGAGGCGGCACTCGCGACGCTCCGCAGCGGCTGAGCACGGCGAGGCGGGACAGCCGCCCGGCCCACGGTCGTGAGACCGGTCACACGGGTGGGCGGCAGCGATATCCGGCCTCCGCCTGGGTATCTGGTGACGATGCCCGCCCCACGCCGGAAACTGCACCGCGAGCTGTTCGAGACCCGCAGCCACGCCTGGACCTCGATCGGGCTCGGCGACGAGCTGTCCTCGAATGTCTCCCCGCGGGCGATCGGCGGCCTCCTCGCGGCGCTGATCGTCCTCGCCGCGACCCTGATCGTCTACTACAACCGGGCCGAGATCGCGCCCGGCTACGGCGAATGGATCCGGTTCGGGACGGTCGTCGTCCTCGTCCTGGTCGGCACCGTCGCGGTCCACTGGCTCGGCCGCGCCTTCTCGCCGCGGCTCTACCGCCGCCTCGACCCGGCCACGGCCGGCACGCTCGGCTTCGTCATCCGCCTGCTGGCGACGGCCGGGGTGGTGATCCTGGCGCTGCGGATTGCCGGCGTGCAGGCGAGCACCCTGGCCGTCGGCGGCGCCTTCACCGCGGTCGTCCTCGGGCTCGCCGCCCAGCAGGCGCTGGGCGGGGTCTTCGCCGGGATCGTCCTGCAGAGCACCCGTCCCTTTCGGGTCGGCGAACGGGTGCGCCTGGTCGGCGGCCTCCTCGCCGGCTCGCTGGAGGGCACCGTCTCCTCGCTCGGCCTCTTCTACACGACGCTGAGCCAGGGGGCCGACCGCCTCAAAGTCCCCAACAGCGTCCTCCTCAGCCTCGTCGTCGTCCCCCTCCGCGAGCCCGACAAGGTCGACCTCCGCGCCCGCTTCCCGACCGACGCCAGCCCGCGGCGGGTCGAGCAGTGCCTGCTGCGCTCGATCACCGTCCCGACTCGCTACCGGCCCAACGTCTCGCTCGAGGAAATCGACCCCGACGGGGTCACCTTCCGGGTCCAGGCGACGCCGCTGCGGCCCGAGCATGGCTCCCAGCTCGCGGAGGAGGTCCTCGACGGGCTGCGGGCCGAGGCCGGCGCCGCGGACCTTGCGGTCAGGCGAAAAGCACGATCGCCAGGTTGATCAGAACGGCGATCGGGGTGCCGACGAGCGAGAGCCTGTGAAAGAACTTGGCGAAGCCGCCCCGGTAGCGAACCGCCTCCATCAGGCCGAGGGCGACGACGTGGGCCATGGTGACGAGACCGGTGCCGATCCCGACTCCGATCGCGACCGCCGCCCAGCCGGTGGCGGTGCCCTGATCGGCGGCGGCGACCGCGGCCAGGATCGCGGCGACGACGGTGCCGGCGATGCCGACCACCATCCCGGAGAAATCAGAACGGGAGAGGCCCGGCAGGTAGGAGGTCCCGACTTCGTGTTCGACGCCGCTGATCGCCCCCGGCCCGCGGCGCTGGATGTCCACCACCGCGTCGTTGGCGCCGCCGTCCAGGATCACCATCCGCAGCGGCGGCTCCAGCGACTCCTTCGCGTGCTGGAACATCCCGCCTTCGAACCAGCGGGCATGACCGGGCTCGTACTCGAAGAAGATCACTTCGTCCGCCGGCGCCCGCAGGAGTGCGTCCTGGGCGGCTTGGATCGGGTCGGAGTCGCCGACTTCGCCGCTCGCTTCGATCCCCCGCTGCCGCAGGTATCGCAGCGACGCCTCGAGCCGCTCGTGGGCGAGCTCGCGCGGCTCGTCGACGTCGCCGAGGACATGGCGCAGCGGATTCGGCTCGACCGCCGGTACGACGAGGCGAACGGCGCCTTTGGCGCCGCCGACGCAGCGCGAGATTTCCTCCACCGGCCCGTCCCCGTGGAGGCTGTCGGTAACGACTGCGATCACGTTGCTGGCCATCGCCGCTCCTCACCGAGCTTCTCCCCCGGGAGGTACCCCCGTCGATCGTCGCGCAAACGGCGCCGGGCGAGGATTCAGGGTGCCCGCCGGCTCGAACGCCTCGCCGTGGGGGAAACGGTTGGTCGCGGAACTCGAGCGGGAACCGGCGCACCGGTGAAAGCCGCTGAGCTTCAAACCGACGGGCCCATCGACTGGCTACCCAGCGGGCGCGGCGCCAAACTCGGTCTATCTTGTTTTCGATGGCGGGACCGCGGGAGCTAGAGCTGTGGCGGTATCTGCGGAGTCAGCGGCGACTCGCGGAGCGGCTGATCGAGGAGACGACGCTGGCCGCGGTCGCGCCCGACTTCCTCGAGGCGGTCGCCGGCCTCCTGCACTGGGAGGCGGCGGCGCTGTGGGAGGTCCCCAGCGAAGCCGAGGTGCTGCACTTCATCGCCGGCTGGGCGCAGCCCGGGCTCGACCTCGAGCCGCTCTGGCGGAGCAGCCGCGAACTGCGCATCCACCGCGGCGAGGGGATGCCGGGGCGCGCCTGGGGCGACGGCCGGATCGCGGTCGCGCCGAACTTCAGCGCTTCCTCGAACTACCCGAGGCACCAGCAGGCCGCGACGCTCGGGCTCGACGCGGCGCTGGCGATCCCGATCCCGATCGGCGACCCGGACGAGGTGCAGGCGGTGGCGGAGTTCCACACCGCCGCCTTCAGCGCCCAGTCGGAGGAGCTGATGACCGTCCTCGCCGTCTTCGCCGACCAGCTCGCGACCTTCATCCGGCACAGCCGCACCGTCGCCGAGGCCGCCGCCGGCGAGCAGGCGCGCCAGCACCTGGCCGAGGTCGTCCGCGGCACCGGCGACGCGGTCCTCTCGAAGGACCTGTTCGGGATCGTCACCACCTGGAACCCGGCGGCGGAGCGGCTGTTCGGCTACAGCGCCGAGGAGGCGATCGGCCGCCACATCTCCTTCCTCGTCCCCGAGGACCACAAGAACGAGGAGCAGGTGATCCTCGAACGGGTCCGCCGCGGCGAACGGCTGGAAACCTATGAGACCGAGCAGATCCGCGCCGACGGCGCCCGGATCGCGGTCTCGCTGACCGTCTCGCCGATCACCAACCCCAGCGCCGGGCTGATCGGCGCCTCGGTGATCGCCCGTGACATCACTGCGGAGACCCGCCGGCGTCGCGCCCAGGAGTTCCTGATCGCCGCCAGCCGGCGGCTCGACAGCTCGCTCGACATCGAGCAGACGGCGCGGACGATCGTCGCCACCGCGGTGCCGGAGCTGGCCGAGATCTGCATCATCGACTTCCTCCGCGAGGACGGCAGCTACGGCGACAGCGTCGTCGCCGGGGCCGACCCCGCCGCGGCCGCGTGGCTGGAAGAGATCCGCCGCAAGTCGCCGCTCCCGGCCGGCGGCGACCACCCGGTGGCCCAGGTGATGCGGACCGAGCGGCCGATGATCTGGCGCGACCTGACGGATCCCGACGTGGTCGACCAGATCGCCCAGAGCGACGAGCACCGGCGGCTGATGAACGACACCGGCTACAACTCGGCGGCGGTGGTGCCGCTGATCGCCCGCGGCCACAAGCTCGGCGCCGTCGCCTTCCTCCACGCCAGCCGCGACCTCCGCTACGACCCCGGCGACCTCGCCTTCCTCGCCGAGCTCGCCGACCGCGCCGCGATGGCCCTCGACAACGCCCGCCTCTACAGCGAACGGACGCGGATCTCCGAGAGCCTGCAGCGGGGGCTGCGGCCGCCGCGGCCGCCGCGGGTGCCGGGGCTGGCGATCGAGGTCGTGTTCGAGGCGGCCGGCGAGGGAATCGAGATCGGGGGCGACCTCTACGACGTGCTGGCGACCGACGACGGCTGCTGGGTGTTGATCGGCGACGTCGCCGGCAAAGGGACCGAGGCAGCCGCGGTCTCGGTGGCGCTGCGCCACGCGGTCCGCGGCCTGACCCGCGAGATCGCCGAGCCCGAGGAGGTGCTGGTCCGGGTCAACGAGCTGCTGCTCGGCGGCTCCAGCCTCAACGACTTCGCGACGGCGATGCTGATGCGGCTGTGGCGGCTGGACGGCGGCGTCTGGCGGGCCGCGGTCGCCTCGGCTGGCCACCCGCCCGCGGTCTACGTGGGCGCCGGCGAGCCGCGGCTGCTCGGCGGCGGCTCGGTGCTCGGCGCCTGGGTCGACGCGGCGGTCCAGAGCCACGAAGTCGAGCTCGCCGGTGGCGAGGCGCTGGTCCTCTGCACCGACGGCTGGCTCGAGGCCGGCCCAGTCTCCTCGCACCTCGAACCGGAGGCGCTGGCGGAGATGGCGAACGCGCTGGCGGGGCTCGAGCTGGCCGAGCTGACCGCCCGGCTGCGTGCCGATGCGATCCGGCGCGGCGGCGGCATCCTCCGCGACGACCTCGTGATCCTGGCGCTGCGGCCGGAATCGGCGAGCGACGTCGACGGCCCGTTCCCGCGGCGCGGTCGGCTCTCGTCGACATATTCCTGAGCAAGGGTGTGGGTAGAGTCGCGACGGTGCGAACCGCCGCCCGCGCCGCCTTCTGCTGCCTCGCCGTGCTGCTTGCCGGCGGTGCGGTTGCCGCCAGCGCTGGGGCGGGGGCCGGGGCGGCGGCGAGCTCCCGCGCGGCGCGGCCGCCGATCGTCCGCTGGCTGATCCCCTTCGGGCCGAAACGCAAGCACGAGATGGCCGCCTACTCGGAGCGCCATTACGGCGAACACACCTGGCGGCTGATCCACCCGCAGGTGATCGTCGAGCACATGGCGGAGGCCAGCAGCGCCGCCGCCGTCCGCAACACCTTCGTCCCCGACGTCCCCGACGTCGAGCTGCACGAGCTGCCCAACGTCTGCGCCCACTTCGTGGTCGGCGCCTCGGGCAGGATCTTCCAGCTCGTCAACCTGCGGACCCGCTGCCGCCACACGGTCGGGCTCAACTGGACCGCGATCGGGATCGAGCACGTCGGCTACGCCGACGCCGATGCTCTCGAAAACCCCGCCGAGATGCGGGCCTCCCTGCGGCTGACCCAGTGGCTGCGCTGCAGGTTCGGGATCAAGATCAGGAACGTGATCGGCCACAACGAGAGCCTCTCCTCGCCCTACCACCGCGAGGACGTCCCGAGCCTGCGCACCCAGACACACGGCGATTGGCGCCACAGCTCGATGCGGATCTACCGCAAGCGCCTGCGGGCTCTGGGGCGTTGCTAACGAGGGATCGCGTCTAGGCGACGACCGGCGTCGGCAAAGCCTCGCCGCGAACAGCGGCGACGGCGTTACGGGCGGCAAGGGTCGCCATCGCCTCGCGGGTCTCGACCGTGGCCGAGCCGAGGTGCGGCAGCAGGGTCACGTTCTCGAGCTCGAGCAGCTCCGGGTGGACCCGCGGCTCGTGCTCGTAGACGTCGAGCGCAGCGGCGGCGGGCCGGCCCTGGCGCAGCGCCGCCGCCAGCGCCGCTTCGTCGACGACCGGGCCGCGGGCCGTGTTGACGAGGATCGCCCCGGGCTTCATCAGGGCCAGGCGCTCGGCCGAGATCAGGCCGCGGGTCTGTGGCGTCAGCGGCATGTGGAGGCTGACGAAGTCGCAACCCGCGAGGAGCTCGTCGAGCTCGAGCCGGACGGCGCCGAGCTCGGCGACCAGGGCCGGCTCGGCGGCGCTGCGGTTGGAGTATGCGATCTCGATCCCGAAGGCGCGGGCGCGGCGGGCGACGCGGCTGCCGATCCCCCCGAGGCCGACGATCCCGAGCCGCTTGCCGCGGAGGTCGCGGCCGAGCATGAAGTCGAAGCCCCAGGCCCAGGGGCGGCCGCTGCGGATCAGGCGCTCCCCCTCCCCCAGCCGCCGCGCCGCCGCCAGCAGCAGGGCCAGGGTGAGGTCGGCGGTGGCGTCGTCGAGGACGCCGGGGGTGTTGGCGACGGCGACGCCGCGCTCGGCGGCCGCGACGAGGTCGACGTTGTCGTAGCCGACCGCGACGTTGGCGACCGCCGCCAGGCCGGGGCCGGCGGCGTCGAGCAGCTCGGCGTCGACGCGGTCGTAGAGGAAGCAGACGATCGCGGCGGCGCCGGCGACGTGGCGGAGCAGCTCCTCGCGCGGCAGAGGCGTCGCGACATCGGCGACGGCGACCTCGCCGGCCGCCGCGAGCAGCTCGAGCGCCGGCGCGGGCAGGCGGCCGGTGACGGCGAAGCGGGGGCGATCGACGGGCGGCATCGGCCGCGACTCTAAACCGAACGTGGTTGTCCTTTGTCCGGGATACCCGGACAAAGGACAACCACGCCTGGGCGCGAGGTAGACTCGCGCCGATGACGGACGCGGCGCAGAGCGGTTTCAAGGAGGGCGACAAGGTCTGGGTCGAGGATGCCGACGGCAACCGCCACCCCGGTGTCTTCGTCGGCATGAACGAAGCCGCCGGCTGGTTCGGCGGCGGTCCCAGTGCCTACGTAGCCCACCCCGAGGCGCACCAGGCCGAGGTCGTCTCGGTTTTTCGGATCGTCCCCCGCGACGATTAGCGGGTCGCCGCCGGCCCCGCGCTATTTGCAGGCGAAGGGTTCGAGCGGCGCCGGGGCCGACGGCAGGCTGAGCGCGCTCAGCAGCGGGACCGTCTTCAGCAGAGCGTTGACGCCGTTGATCGTCGTGCCAAGTGCGTTTGACTGCGTGGTCAGCGTCGTCAGCTGACCGCAGCTTTCGTTGACGGTCGCTTTGACTCCGGTCAGGCCCGTTTCGAGGGTGCCGACCTTGCCTTCCAGAGTGCCGACCTTGGGGGTCAGCGCGGTCACCGTCGCGCTGAGGGTGCCAACCGTGCCGTTGACGCTGCCGAGCAGCGCTTCGGTCGCCAGCAGGTCCTGGGTCAGCCCGCTGACTTTGGTCGTCAGCGCCTGGATTTCCTGGGCCTGGGTGTTGAGCGTCGTTTCCAGCGCCGCGACGGAACCGGAGGCTCCGTCGGCGCCGGGTTCGCCGCGCGGGCCGGGCCCCCCGGTCGCACCCACCGGGCCCTGCTGACCCGGAGCCGCCGCCGGCCCGCTGGGCCCGGCGAGGTTCCATGCCAGCGGCTTTTCGCCCTTCGCCTTCCTGCAGGACTTCGCCGTGGCCACCACCCGCAGCAAGCCGCGGCTGGCCTTCTTGCCCTTGGTCAGGATGCAGGCGTGGATGACGCCGCCGCTCGCCAGCGGTGCCGCCGCGGCCGGCGCCGCGGCGAGGGCGAGGCAAAGCACCGCGAGCAGAGCTGGGACGGGTCGCCTCATCCCCCTGGTCTCGGCAGCGAGGATCGGAATCCGGGATGAACTCGGTATGAGATCCGTATGACGACGCCGGCGCTGACGACGCCGGCGCGCTAGCCGGTGGCGGGCCGGAGGCGGCGCGGCGCGTAGCGGTAGCCGACCCCGCGCACCGTTTCGACCGGGTCGAGCCCGGCGACCGACAGCTTGCGCCGCAGGTAGCTGACGTAGAGCTTGACCTCGTCGCGACCGCGGATCCGGTCGCCCCAGACCTCATCGAGGAGCTGGCCGTGGCCGAGCACCCGCCCGGGGCTGCCGGCGAAGGTCTCGAGCATCCTGAACTCGGTCGGCGTCAGGTCGATCTCGAGTCCCATTACCGTGACCCTGTGGCCGGCTCGGTCGATCTGGAGAAAATCGTCCTCGATCACGTCCGGCGCCCCGGCGTCGCCGCGACGGCGGCGCAGCAACGCCTCGATCCGGGCCACGACCTCCTCCGCCAGCGCGGGCTTGGAGACGCAGTCGTCGGCGCCGGCGCGGAGCCCGAGCACCCGGCCCTCGCCACCGCTGCCGACCACCGCGACCACCGGCACGTCGCTCAGCGCCTTGATTCGAGCCAGCACGTCGAAGCCGTCGAGGTCCGGCAGCTTCAACTCGAGCACGACGACGTCGGGGCGCTCGACGTAGAAGCGGCGCAGGCCGGAGACCCCGGTGTCGGCCTCGACCAGGTCGATCTCGGCACGGTCGAGGGGGATCCGGAGGGGATCGCGGACGGCCGGCTCTCCCGCGATCGCGAGGGCTTTCGGCCGGGGGCTCTTTTCGTCGCTGACTCTCACCGGGAGCAACCGAATTGAATTCTTATCACTAATGAATTTCGATGCACCAGGGGACCGGTGTCAACGGTGACGGGAAGCCGTGGCATTTTTCGTCGCCGCGGCGGCAGGCGCCAGCGGGTAGGAGAGAGGTCCAACGAGAGGAGAGAACGATGCGGTTCATGATGTTCATGTACCCCGAAATCGAGGAGCAGGACTGGCTCGGGGAGGGGTCGACGTCGGCCCCATCGCTGGAGCTGGTGGAGGCGATGTCCCGCTACAACGAGGAGCTGCGGCGGGCGGGGATGCTGCTCTCGCTCGACGGCCTGCACCCGCCGGGGAGCGACGGCGCCACCGTCTCCTTCGACGCCGAGGGCGCCGCCACCGTCACCGACGGCCCCTTCGCCGAGACGAAGGAGGTGGTGGGCGGCTACTGGCTGATCCAGGCGCGCTCGAAGGAGGAGGCGGTCGAGTGGGCGCGGCGCTGCCCCTGCCAGAGCTGCCGGATCGAACTGCGGCGGGTGCAGGAGATGGACGACTTCCCGCCCGAGATCCAGCAGGCGGCGGAAGCCGGCGAGTGAGGTGACGGCGGCCGCGACGCCGAGCGGCGGAGGGGGCGACACCGCCGGCCGCGCCGCCGCCGAGCGGGCGATCGAGGCGGTCTGGCGGATCGAGCAGGCCCGCCTCGTCGCCGGCCTGGCGCGGATGGTCGGCGACCTCGGCCTGGCCGAGGACCTCGCCCAGGACGCGCTGCTGGCGGCGCTCGAGCGCTGGCCCCGCGACGGTGTCCCCGACAACCCCGGCGCCTGGCTGATGGCGACCGCGAAGAACCGGGCGATCGACCTGATCCGCCGCGACCGCACCCTCGAGCGCAAGCGCGAGGAGCTGGTCCGCGAGGCCGGGCTGCGGATCGAGCACCAGCGGACGGCGATCGACCTCGCCGCCGAGGAGGAGGTCGGCGACGACATCCTGGCCCTGATCTTCACCTGCTGCCATCCGCTGCTCGCCCGCGAGGCGCGGGTGGCGCTGACCCTGCGCCTGCTCGGCGGCCTCACCGCGGCGGAGATCGCCCGCGGCTTCCTCGCCAAGGAGGCGACCGTCGCCCAGCGCCTGGTGCGGGCAAAGAAGGCCCTGCGCGAGGCCGGGGTCCGGTTCGAGGTGCCGCGCGGCGCCGAGCTCGCCGCGCGCCTGCCCTCGGTGCTCGAAGTGATCTACCTGATCTTCAACGAGGGCTACGCGGCGAGCGGCGGCGAGGACTGGGTCCGCCCCGCGCTCTGCGAGGAAGCGCTGCGGCTCGGTCGCGTCCTCGCCGAGCTCGCCCCGGAGGAGCCCGAGGCGCAGGGGCTGATCGCCCTGCTCGAGATCCAGGCCTCGCGGCTGGCGGCGCGGCTCGGTCCGGGCGGCGAGCCTGTCCTCCTGCTCGACCAGGACCGCGGCCGCTGGGACCCGCTGCTGATCGTCCGCGGCCGCCGTGCCCTGGCCCGGGCCGAGGCGTTGCCGCGGCCGCTCGGCCCCTACGGCCTGCAGGCGGCGATCGCCGCCT
>JAFDWC010000034.1 GCA_018268655.1 Actinomycetota bacterium | reverse complement strand
TGATCGAGGTCACCGCGACCATCTCGGTGGCGGCCTGCTGATCCCAGCGCTCCTGCCAGTGGCGGGCGGCCTCGGCGATCGGGTCGAAGGGGAGGGACGAGCCGGGCACGCGGCCAGTCTTGCATCGTGACGGGATCCCCGGCCCCCATAATGCCCCGGACCTTGCCCACGATCCTGCTGATCCGCCACGGCCAGGCTTCGTTCGGCGCCGAGGACTACGACGTCCTCTCGCCGACCGGAGCGCGCCAGGCCGAGCTCGTCGCCGCTGCCCTGGCCCGGCGCGGGTACGCGCCGAGCCGGCTCGTCAGCGGCTCGCTGCAACGCCAGGTCGAGACGGCGGCGGCCTTCGACGGGCCGGCCCCAGAGCTCGACCCGCGCTGGGACGAGTACGACCCCAACGACGTCCTCGCCCACCACAGCGACTCGCCGACCCGGCTCGACGGTCCCGATGCCGGGAGCGGTGAGCCGCTGACCAGCAAGGGCTTCCAGGCGGTGCTCGACCCGGCGCTGGCGGCCTGGATCGAGATGGCCGAGGCGAGCCCGGCGCGGCAGAGCTGGCCGCAGTTCAGCGCCGCCGGCAGCGCGGCGCTGACCGAGCTGGCCGCCGACCTCGGGCGCGGCGAGACCGCGGTCGTGGTCAGCTCCGGCGGGACGATCGCCGCCGTCGCCGGCGGCCTGCTGGGAGCGCCGGCGCTGGTCTTCCCGGCGCTGAACCGGGTGATGGTCAACGCCAGCGTCACCAAGATCGCGATCGGCGCCGCCGGCACCCACCTCGTCGACTTCAACGACCACTCCCATCTCGAGGAAATCGACCGGGCCCTGGTGACCTACCGGTGAAGCCGCCGAAGCTCGCCACCGGCATCGTCGCCAGCGCCTCCTCCCCGGCGGTCGAATCGCCGCGGCTGACGCTTGCCGACGGGGCGGAGACGACCGTCCAGGTCGCCCGCTTCGACCGCCGCGAGTTCGGCCTGCGGGTGGTCTCGATCGACCCCTGCGCGACCCTGCTCAGCTGGTGCGCGGCAAACGGCGCCGAGCACGCGATCGTCGGCGGCTTCTACGTCCGCCCCGGCGGGCCGCCGCTCGGCGACGTCTGGATCGACGGCGAGGCACTCGCGGTCGAGCCCTTCGACCAGCCGTGGCACCTGGAGCGCGCCTGCGTCCACGCCGACGGCGCCGAGCTGGCGATCCGGGCCCGGCGCGAGCTCGGCGAGCCCCGGGGCCACCTGCTGCAGGCGGGGCCGAAGCTGGTCGGCGGCCGCCGCACCCTGGTCCGGGCCGGCCGCGACCCGGAGGGCTTCTCCGCCGGTGCCCGCCAGTTCGACTCCGACATCACCGACGGCCGTTACCCCCGCGCCGCCCTCGGCTTCTCCGCCACCGAGATCATCGCCGTCGCCTGCGAGGGCCGCGCCGACGACGAGGCCGGGCTGACGATGGCCGAGCTGGCGACGGCGATGCAGGGCCTCGGCGCGGTCGACGCGATCAACCTCGACGGCGGCGGCTCAGCCTCCCTGGTCGTCGCGGGCGCCCTCCTCAACACGCCCCGAGCCGAACACGGCCGCGAGGTTGCGGGCGGGCGCGAGATCGTCACGGCGTTGCATTTCTTCGCGCTCTAGACAGAGGGCTCCGTAGGGAGGGGGTCGGGGGACCCTCCTCTCTCGGCCTGTCGGCTCGCAGTATTCGGCTGGCGCCTTGATCGAGCTCCCGGCCTCAGCCGCAAAACGTTCGGAGGGTCTCCCGAGCAAAGTCAGCTTCAAGACACCGGGACGGAGCTCAACCGGGTGGACGCCCTCGGCCCTTGTCGTGAGCTTCGGGACGTGGCGAGTTCCGCAGCGGTTTCGTCGGGAGCGACGGGGTGCCCCTCCCGAAAACACTCGAGCGGAGCCGAAGGCGGAGCGTTTTCGGGAGGGGTGCGCCGTCGCTCCCCCCGCCAACCCCTGATCCCTCGACCCCGGGTCCCCTCAGTCGACGAAAAGGATCGCGGCGACGACCACGCCGACGGTGACCACGACCCAGCGCAGCACTTCGTCGGGAATCCGACGGCCGTAGGTGGAGCCCAGCTGGGCGCCGAAGATCGAGCCGACGGCGACCAGCCCGGCGGCGGCGAAGGCGACGTGGGCGAAGAGCACGAACAGCAGCGCCGCCACCCCGTTCGCCGTCCCCACCATCACGTTCTTGACCCCGTTCAGCCGCTGCATCCGCTCCGGCACCAGCAGCCGCAGCGAGGCCAGCAGGATCACCCCGGCGGCGGCGCCGAAGTAGCCGCTGTAGACGCCGGAGAGGAAGGTGATCGTGCCGAGGGCGGCGGCGCGGGTGCGGGGCGCGACCTGGTGCAGGCGCGGGTTCGGCCGGGTGATCAGGAGCACGCAGGCGAGCAGGATCAGAACCGGGACGACGGCGTCGAAGACCGAGCTGGGCAGGACCAGCAGCAGGGTGCCGCCGACGATCGCGCCGATGCCGCCGACGGTGGCGAGCACCACCGCCCGCCGCTCCTGGCCCCGCAGCTCGGCCCGGTAGCCCCAGGCGGCGCTGAAGTTGCCGAACGAGAGGCCGGTCGTGTTGGAGACGTTGGCGGTGATCGGCGAGTAGCCGACCGCGAGCAGGGTCGGGAAGGTGATCAGCGAGCCGGAGCCGACGATCGCGTTGACCGCGCCCGCCGCCATCGCCGCCGCGAGGACGGCGAGGACCTCAAGCGGCGACATCTGGGCGGGCGCTCGCCGGCATCACCCGCTCGTATATCAGCCCGGGCGCCCAACACCGCCCCAGGACACGGTAGAACTGAGCGGATGGCGGGCACCTACACCCACCTCAACCTCGACCGGGTCGCGGACGCGGCGCCGGGCAACGGCTTCGGCGAGCGCTGGGAGGCGCGGGTCGCCCGCACCGACCTCGGCGCCGAGCAGGTCGGGGTCTCCCACTTCCGCCTGCACCCGGGCAAGCGCTCGCCCTTCGTCCACCGCCACCGCGAGGCGGAGGAGGTCTACGTGATCCTCCGCGGCAGCGGCTGGGTCAAGCTCGGCGAGGAGGTCCGGGCGGTCTCCGAGCTGGACGCGATCCGGGTCGCTCCCGCGCTGCCCCGCGCCTTCGAGGCAGGGCCCGACGGCCTCGAGTTCATCGCCTTCGGCCCCCACCACGCCGACGGCGAAGCGGTCGCCGACGACTGGGTCAGCTGAGCGCCGGCGGCGGCGCGCCGCCGCTGCACGACACGTTGCGGGGGTTGCGAACCGGGCGGCTTCCTGGCAACCATCTGGCGATGCGCCTGATCCGAGGACTCGGCGCAGCGGTGCTCGTCGCCCTCGCCGTTGCCCTCCCCGCGAGCGCCCAAGCGTCCGCCCCGAGCACCGCCGCCCTGCAGGCGGCGCTGCAGGCGCTGCACCTCTACAGCGGCTACGTCGACGGCGTCGCCGGGCCGCTGACCCGGACCGCGGTGATCGCCCTGCAGAAGCGCCACGGCCTCAGCGTCGACGGCGTCGCCGGGCCGCAGACCCGGCGCGCGCTCGGCTGGCGCGGCCGGCCCGGGCTCGGCAGCCGGGTGATGACGGCCGGCGCCAGGGGCTGGGACGTGGCGGCGCTGCAGTTCCTGCTCCAGCGCGCCGGCGACGGCCCGGGCCGCGCCGACGGGCTCTTCGGCCCGCTCACCGAAGCGGCGGTGACCCGCGCCCAGAGCGCCGCCGGAATCACCGTCGACGGCGCCGCCGGGTCGGAGACGATCGCCGCGCTCCGCGGCGGCAGCCCGCCCCCGAGCGCGCCGGACCCGAGCGGGCCGGTGCGGTTCCTGCGGCCGGTGCCGGGGCCGACCGGCGACGGCTTCGGGGCGCCGCGCAGCGACCACGTCCACCAGGGGATCGACTTCCCGGTCCCCTACGGGACCCCGGTCAAGGCGGCCGGGGTCGGCACCAC
This sequence comes from Actinomycetota bacterium, assembly GCA_018268655.1. Lineage (GTDB taxonomy): Bacteria > Actinomycetota > Thermoleophilia > Solirubrobacterales > 70-9 > VAYN01. The sequence continues at coordinate 20,333 of JAFDWC010000034.1, read as the reverse complement.
GATCTACGCCGGCTACAACTACGGCGGCTTCGGCAACCTGGTCGTGGTCCAGCACCGCCTCGGCTACACCACCTGGTACGCCCACCTCTCCTCGATCGTCACCGCGGTCGGCCAGGCGGTCAACGGCGGCACCCTGCTCGGGTACGTCGGCTCGACCGGTAACTCGACCGGCCCCCACCTGCATTTCGAGGTGCGCCGCTACGACACCCCGATCGACCCGGCGCCGCTGCTGCTGGCGACCGTCGCCCGCCCCGGCGGCGCCGCGGCCGGCACCCGGCTCGAGTGCCGCCACGGCCAGCGCGAGCACCAGCGTGCCCCGCATGGCGCCGACTGGATCGCCCGTGAACGGCTCTGCGGCTCGCGCTGAGAGGGACGCGCGGCCGAAGTCATATCTTCGTAAGGACTACGGAGGAAGGCACGAACCAAGGAGGCAGCCGATGGACAGGAGAACTTTGGGAGGACAGGGCCTCGAGGTGTCGGCCGAGGGGCTCGGCTGCATGGGGATGACCTGGGCCTACGGGGCGGGCGACCAGGCCGCGGGGGAGGAGACGATCCGGCGCGCGCTCGAGCTCGGGGTCACCCTGATCGACACCGCCGAGATCTACGGCCCCTTCAACAACGAGGAGCTGGTCGGGCGGGCGATCGCCGGCCGCCGGGACGAGGTCGAGATCGCGACCAAGTTCGGCTTCGCGATCGACCCCGCCGAGCCGCGCCGGCGCGGAGTCGACGGCCGGCCGGAGAACGCCCGGCGGGCGATCGACGGCTCGCTGCAGCGGCTCGGCGTCGACCACGTCGACCTCTTCTACCAACACCGGGTCGACCCGGGGGTGCCGATCGAGGAGACGGTCGGGGCGATGGGCGAGCTGGTCGCCGCCGGCAAGGTCCGCTACCTCGGCCTCTCCGAGGCGGCGCCGGAGACGATCCGCCGCGCCCACGCGACCCACCCGATCAGCGCCGTGCAGAGCGAGTATTCGCTGTGGACGCGCGACCCCGAGGACGAGGTGCTGCCCACCCTGCGCGAGCTCGGGATCGGCTTCGTCGCCTACTCGCCGCTCGGCCGCGGCTTCCTCACCGGCGCCATCCGCTCGCTCGACGACCTCGCCGAGGACGACTGGCGGCGCCAGAACCCCCGCTTCCAGGAGGAGGCGCTGGCGGCGAACCTGAAGCTCGCCGACCGGGTCGCCGAGCTGGCCAAGGGGATCGGCGCGACGCCGGCCCAGGTGGCGCTCGCCTGGCTGCTGGCGAAGGGCGAGGACATCGTCCCGATCCCGGGGACCAAAAGCCCGCGGCGGCTGGAGGAGAACGCCGCCGCCGGCGAGGTCGACCTGAGCGCCGAGCAGGTCGCCGACCTCGACCAGGCGGTCGCCGCCGAGGCGGTGCGCGGCAGCCGCTACGACGAGGCCGGGATGGGGATGCTGAACCGGTGAGCGCCGAGGCGATCTTCGCCGCGATCGCCGCCGAGCTGCTGCCGGAGCCGGGGGTCGAGGAAGGCACCGGGTTCGGGACCAACCCCGGCCTCCGCAGCGGCGGCAGGATCTTCGCGATGGTGGTCCGTGGCGAGCTCGTCTACAAGCTGCCGGCGGCGCGCTGCGAGGAGCTCGCCGGCGGCGGCCGCGCCCACCTCTTCGTGGTCGGCAAGCGCGAGATGCGGGAGTGGGTCGCCTTCGAGGTGCTCGACGGCGACGACGACTTCCTCGGCCTCGCCCGCGAGGCCCGTGCCTTCGTCTCCGGGGCCTAGGCAAGGCCCCGGAGACGGGCAGGCGAGACGGGGGCCAGCTCAGCGCTGGCCGAGGGTGACCGTGACGGTGCCGGTGCTTTCGCCCCGGACCACGGTCAGCTTGACTTCCTGGCCAGGTTGGTCGGCGCCGACGATCTGCGCCAGTTCTTCCATCCCGCCGACTTCGTGGCCGTCGATCGCGACGACGATGTCGCCGCCGGTGCCGAACTGGCCGCCTTCGATTTCGACCCCGCCGGTGGCGCCGCTGAGGCCGGCTTCGGCGGCGGGGCCGCCCTGCACGGTTTCCTCGATCAGGACGCCGCTTTCGACCGGGAGGTTGAACTGGCGGGCGATTTCGGGGGTGATCGAGACGCCGCTGATCCCGAGGAAGCCGCCGCTGCCGGCTTCGCTGCCACCGGTCTGACCGGCGCCGCCCGCCGCCGAGCCGCCCGCCTCGAGCTGCGCGATCTCTTCCTTGGCGGTGTCGATCGGGATCGCGAAGCCGATCCCGACGTTGCCGTCGGAGCCTTCTCCCCCGGTCTCGATCTGCGAGTTGATCCCGATCACTTCGCCGTCGGCGTTGATCAGGGGGCCGCCGGAGTTGCCGGGATTGATCGCCGCGTCGGTCTGGATCACGTTGTCGATCGTGGTCCCGTTCGGGGCTTTGATTTCGCGCTGCAGAGCGGAGACGATGCCGCTGGTGACGGTCCGTTCGAGGTCGAACGGGTTGCCGATCGCGACCACCGGGTCGCCGACTTCGAGCTTCGAGGAGTCGCCGAGCTTGAGCGGGTGCAGCTTCGCCGCCGGCGCTTCCACGCGCAGCAGCGCCAGGTCGGAGTTCGGTTCCGCGCCGACCAGGGTCGCCGGGTAGGCCTGGCCTTCGGATTCGAGCTTGACCGTGATCTGGGTCGCGCCTTCGACCACGTGGTTGTTGGTGAGGACGTGGCCTTCGGAGTCGAGGACGATCCCGGAGCCCGAGGCGACGCCTTCGGCCTCCTGCGATTCGATGAAGGCGACGCCGCCGCCGTCGGCCTTGTAGATCTGGTTGATGACGTTGGTCGATTCTTCGTGGCTGACCGAAGCGGCCGGCTTCGCCGCGTTGGCGGCAACGACGGCGCTGGGAGTAGTGGTGGAACCGCCGCTGGTGCCGACGAGACCAGTCGCGAGGGCGACGACCGCGGCAACCGCGACGACCGCTCCGCCGAGGACGGCGGAGCCAAACGCGGGGGTGCTTCTCTTCTTCTTGGGCATGCGCCAAGGGTCGGCGAAGGGCCTCGCCGCTCCCTAAACGGCAGCCGTGCCGAGATTAAAAGAATCTGAAGACTTTTCTAAAGACGCGAGTCGGGCGCGGGGCCGCGATCGGCGGCGCCACCTGCCGGCTAGTGTTTGCGGCCATGGCCGCCGACCCCAGCTCCGCGCCGATCCTGATCGCCTACGACGGCTCCGACCACGCCAAGGGCGCGATCGCGGTCGCCGGCGAGCAGTTCGCGGCGGGGCGTCCGGCGCTCGTCGTCACCGTCTTCGAGCCGCTGGAGACGATCCCGTTCTTCAGCGGCGCCGGCGCCCCGGTCGACTCGACGACGATGGAGCAGCTGGTCGGCGCCGCCGAGAGGGCGGCCAACCACGCCGCCGAGGAGGGCGCCGCGCTGGCCCGCGAGGCCGGCTTCGAGGCCGAGGCGGTGGCGCTCGCCGGGGCCCCGGTCTGGGAGCAGATCGTCGACCTCGCCGAGGCGCGCGGCTGCGAACCGATCGTGATCGGCTCCCGCGGCCTGTCCGGCCTCAAGCACGTGCTGCTCGGCAGCGTCGCCGCGGCCGTCTCCCAGCACAGCAAGCGCTCGACCCTGATCGTCCACGACCGCTGAGCCGGGCCGCGGCTCAGGCGAGGCCCGCCGCCGAGGCTTCGGCCTCGGCCTGGTCGAGCCCGCGGCCGCGGCCGGCGAAGACGATCGCGACGACGGCGCCGGCGGCGATCCAGAGCGCCAGGCAGAGCAGCGAGAGCCCGATCGAGGCCTGCGGGAAGTAGGTGACGTTGCGGACCGCGGTGGTCGCGGCCCCGGTCGGGATCAGCTGGCCGCCGAAGCGCCAGATCCCCGGCAGCAGCTCGCTCGCGTAGGGGCCGCCAGCGGCCGGGTTCCCGAAGACGACGAAGAGGAGGATCGCGACGCCGGTGCCGAGGATGCCGAGCAGCGACTGCAGCGCCACCGTCACCGCCCCGGTGGCGAGCACGGTCATCAGGCCGATCAGGACCAGTTCGGCGAAGCCGTTGTCGTAGCCGGCGATCGCGGTCGAGATCGCGGCGCCGCCGAGCCCGACCAGGAGCCCCAGCGCGGCGAGGGCGACGAAGCGCCAGGCGGTGCGGGCGCGGCTCGGGCTGGTGCCGAAGGCGAGCCCGAGCAGGGTGGCGCCGAGGTAGCCGGCGATCGCCCAGCCGATCACGGTGTAGAAGCCGACCAGGCCGCGGGTGTCGCTGGCCGGCAGCGGGTGGACGGTGCGGACCCGCACCGGCACCCCCGCCGCCCGCAGCTGCTTCGGGACTTCGGCGGCGAGGAAGTCGGCGACCGCGGCCGAGGCGGCGGGGGCGACGTAGAGGACGAGGGCGCCGCCAGGCGCGGCGACAAGCGCCCCGTAGGCTTCGCGGCGGTCGATCATCGCCAGCGCGCCTTCGACCCCGGCCGCCGATTCGACCGCCAGCGCCGGCGAGGCGGCGAGCTTGGCGACGACCGGCGCCGGCACCGCTTCGTCGACCGCCAGCGGCACGTCGTGCGGGCGCGGTTCGTGCAGGGCGCCGGCGTAGGAGGCGATGAAGAGGAGGCTGAGCAGGGTGACGCCGGCGATCGCGGCGGCGGCCCGGACCAGCGTGCGGCGGTCGATCGGCGGCGGCGCACCCTCGCTCATACAGCGAGGATGCCAGGCCGCCCCGCGGGAATTACGCGCCGATCACGATTCGTCGATCACGGTGACGACGCCGCGGCTGCCGTCGACCCGCACCTTCTGCCCGGTCTTGATCGACTTCGTCCCGAAGCCGGTGCCGACCACCGCCGGCAGCCCGTACTCGCGGGAGACGATCGCGGCGTGGGCCATGATCCCGCCGATGTCGGAGACGGCGGCGGCGATCTTGGTGAAGACCGGCGCCCAGCTCGGGGCGGTGATCGGGCAGACCAGGACCTCGCCCTGCTGGACCAGGTCGAGTTCGGTCGGCGAGAAGATCACCCGCGCGGTGCCTTCGACGACCCCGGGCGAGGCGGCAACGCCGAGCAGTTCGCCGGAGCCGTCGCTGTCGCCGGCGCCGAGCCAGCGCTGGATCGTCTCGTCGTTGACGCCCCAGAGCATCACCGTGAACGGCTCGGTCATCGTCTCCGGGACGGCGCCGAGGGCAGGCGGCGGCGACCACTGGTTGAGGGCATCGATGATCCGCCTGCGATCGGCGATCTCCCGGGTCCAGTGGGCGCGGGCGTCGGGCGTCTGGGTCGCCCAGCCGGTGAGCAGGTCCCAGAGCGCCTGGTAGACCTCGAAGCGGTGCAGGTACCAGACGTCTTCGGGGTCGGCGAAGTAGCCGCGGGCGGCGAACACCCCGCCCAGCTCGCGGATCTTGTTCCAGAGCCGGGTGTGGTGCTGGTGCTCGCAGTAGAAGTTGTGGTTCTCGACGAACGGGTAGACCATCCGGGCCAGCGCCACCAGTTCGTCGAAGGCCTTGCGGTCGGCGTCGCTGGCCAGCAGCTCGCGGTACTCGGCGGTGATCCGGTCACGCTCGGCCTCGACCGTCTCCAGCGGCCGCTCGATCGTCTCGCCTGCCTCGACCTTGGCGACGTAGGTCGCGATCAGATCCAGCGGCACCCCGAGATCGTCGTTCCAGGCGGGGTCCTCGTGGGTCATCCCGGCGCCGGTCGCGAACCAGAACCAGGGCTCGCGCGAGCGGTCGAGCTCGCGCAGCCACTGCTCGCCGGCGTCGAGCTCGCCGACCGCCGCCAGCACCGTCTCGGCGCCGCCACCGGCCTTGATCGGCGCGGCGACGCCGAGCTCGACCGCGAGCCGGGCGAGCCGCTTCAGCTCGTCGTCGGGGCGGAACATGAGGATGTCGATGCCGGCGACCATCTGGGCGACCGTCTGGTCGCGGATGTCGGGGAATGCCTGGCGGCAGAAGTCGCCGAAGGTGACGTAGGCCCCGTAGCCGAGCCCGAGCATCTCGAAGTGGAGGTGGCCGATCTTCATCACGTTCTCGAGCAGCCGGTTGTAGGTGGCGATCATCTTGAAGGCCGAGTTGCGGTCCTCCCCGGCCTGCACGCGCTCCAGCGGCTCCTCGCTGGGCAGCGGCGCGAACTCGAGCGACTCCAGCTCTTCGCGGGTCGCTTTCGCCTTCTCGACCCATTTGTCGTAGAGCTGCTGCCAGTTGCCGAAGTAGTGGCCGGCGCGGGCCTCGAAGAGGGCGGCGCGGCGCTCGATCTCGTCAGTCTCGGTGACCAGGTTGGGGCTGATGTAGATGCGGCCGTTGACGACCCGGTGGTCGATCCCCTTCGCGGTCGGCACGACCATGTAGCGGGTGGTGTTCTGGTTGAGGATCAGGTGCGTCTGCTCCGGCATCACCATGTCGAACGGGAACATCGCTTTCGGGTAGTGCATCGAGTCCCAGAACCAGAACTGGTTCTCCTCGTCCTCGCGCCGGTCCTCGCCGAAGTGCATGTAGTAGGGGTACAGCCGCTCCCAGCCCTCGGCCCCGGCGGGGGTCTCGACCTCGAAGGGGCTGGGGAAGCTGCGGTCGCCGTCTGCCATCTATCTCTCCATCCGTAGTTCTTCGAACTGACCGATCGCCCGGTCCATGTAGCGGCGGGCGATCCGGCTCCCAGCCGGATGCCGGACCCGCTCTCCCATCCACCGAAGCTTCTCCAAGGCCTTCTCGGGACTGCATTTTCCGCTGTTCGCCCAGCCGGCGACGAGGCCCGCGTTGGTCTCCAGGAAGGAGATCGAGTCGGCGGCCTGCATCAGGTCGCCGTCGGGGCTACCACCGAACTCGTGCTCACGGATCGGCTGGGCGACCGCGGCCGCGAGCTCGGGGTCGGCGCCGTAGGCGGTCAGCCAGGTGGGGACGACGACGGCCGAGCGGAAGGTGTGGGCGTCGTTGTAGTCGCGGTCGTCCCAGCTGACCTCGGCCATCTCGAGCCAGGGCCCGCCCGGGACCTTGCGCTCGAGGTCGTGGAGGAGGGCGGCGACGACCAGGTACTCGGGCGCCTCGGGCGCCAGCGCCAGCATCCAGTCACCGGCCCGGGTCAGGTGGTCGCGGTCGTAGTAGTCCTCGATCCAGGTGTAGATCCGCGGCCGCAGCTCGAGGAACTCGGGCGAGAGCTCGCGCCCGCTCGGAAGCTCCCGCCAGGCGGGGGCATCGGCAGCGATCTCAATCTCCTCCATGTCCGGCTTCCGGGATGCCTGCATACAACTTACCTAGGGAGTCTCTCGTTTTTGGCTTGCTCTGCGCGAACGATTGACGGCTTTCGGGATGCGAGTATACAATCGCCGCCGCGGTTTGGGAGTGACGAAGGAGGAGTGACGACTGGGCCGCATTCCAAAGACCCCCTAGCGAGGAGTCCCTCTATGCCATTCGTCAAAGAACAGTTATCGACGAACATGCTGTTGCTCTCGTTCATCTACGCGGTCGGCGCAGTCTCGATCGTGCTGATCGTGCTTGGGCTCTGCTTCGTCGACGCGGGCCTGGTCAGGCGCAAGAACGCCCTCGACACCTGGATCGCCAAGATCATCTCCGCCCTGATCGCCGGCGGCGCCACCATGGTTGCCGGAATCGGCATCTGGAACTGGCAGTTCAACGAAGCCTTCGGCGTCCCCAACCCGCTTTGGCAGGCGCTCAAGGACTGGTGGTTCGGAGGCCAGTTCCTGACCCACTATTCCGGGCAGATCGCCTTCGAAAAGCTGCCGGAGGCCGATGTCCAGCAGGTCTTCGCGGTCTTCTTCGTCACCTTCTCCCTCGGCACCCTGGCCCTGATCCACACCGGCGCGATGGAGCGCATGCGCCACAAGCCGCTCTACGTGATGGCGTTCGTGATCGGGCTCGTCCTCTCGCCGCTCGTCGCCTACTTCGTCTGGGGGCCGGTCGGCCCGCTCTCGAACCAGGGCACGCATGACTTCGAGGGGGTCTTCCCGCTCTACATCTTCTCCGGCACCTGGGTGCTGGTCCTGAGCTGGCGGCTCGGGCCGCGGCTCGGCGCCTTCAAGCCGCACCCGAGCGGAACCCAACCGGCGGCCAGCAACGTCGCCCTGGTCGGCGCCGGGGTGCTGCTGATCATGTTCGCGCTGCCGTTCATCGCGATCGCCTCGACCTGGATCGCGCCGGAAGAAGGGTTCTTCGGGATCTCGTTCACCAACACCGGGCTGGGGATCATCCTCGAGAACATCTTCGCCGCCTACATCGGCGGGGCGATCGTCGGGGCGATCCTCGCCTACAGGCGACGGGAAGTGGTTTGGGCTCTGCTCGGGCCGCTCGCCGGGGCGGTGATCTGCGGCACCCTGTTCGACGTCGGGATGCCGTGGGTGGTGTTCCTGGTCTCGCTGCTCGGTCCGATCGTCGCCTTCGGCACCGCGGCGCTGATGCGGCGCTGGGAAATCGACGAGCCCAAGGTGATCCCGCTGGCCCTCGGGCCGGGCATCGCCGGGGCGCTGATCTGCGGCTTCGTCGAGTGGGGCACGAAGACCGGCGGCTACCCCGGCCTGGAAGGCTCCTACGCCCTCCAGCACGCCGAAATCACCCCCTGGTGGCAGCTCGCGGGCGTCGTCCTGACGATGCTGATCGCGGCCGTCCCCTGCCTGCTGATCTGCCTCGCCTTCGAGCGCAAAGGCGGGCTCCGGGTCAGCGAAGCCGAGGAGCTCGTGGGTCTCGACCAGACCTACTGGGGGATGAACAACTACGGCGAAGAGCCGCCCCTCGTGATCAGCGGCAACGGCGCCGCCGCAACCGGCGCCGGGGAGGATCCGCCGGTGCCGGCCGGCACCTAGCCGGGCTCCCGCCCACCGCAGGACGAGAAACGGCCGCCCCCGGGCGGCCGTTTCTCTATGGACGGGCGGCCGCTCGTCTATCGGCGGGCGGCCGTTCGCTACGGGCGAAGTGTCGGCGGGCCACCCCGCCCGCCGACACTTCAGCGACTGGCCAGCAGGGAGCCGGCGCCGGGGACGGCGCGGGCGAAGCCGAGCGCGTCGAGGACCTCCGCCGCGGTCGCGGTGGCCGCGGAGACGACCGGGAGGCCCTGGTCGCCTTCGAGCGCCTCGAGGACCTCGAGCGAGGGCATCTGCACGCAGGCCGAGGCGATCAGGGTCTGGGCGCGGGAGAGGTCGAGGCCGCGGGCGTGGTCGCGGAGGCCGGTCGGGTCGAGCCTGCCGACCTCGACGTTGTCGGCGACGGCGAGGCTGAGCGAGTCGACGACCTCGATCCCGTAGGCCTCGAGGTAATCGGCCACGAGCTTCGTCAGCGGCGGCATGTAGGGGGTCATGATCGCCACCCGCTCGACTCCCTGGCGCTGCAGGGTGCGGACCAGGGCGCCGGCGCTGGAGACGACCGGGCAGGTGGCGCCGCTCGCCTCGACCACCTCGGCCAGCCGCTTCTCGATCTGCTCGTGGGCACCGGCCCCGCGCGCCATCAGCGCCACCAGGCAGGCGTAGGCGATGACGTCGACGCGGGCGTCGGCGAGCTCGCTCGCGCAGCGGTCGGAGTCGGCGACCATGCGGTCGAGCGACTCCTCGTCGACGTTGTGCAGGACGGCGCGGCTGGAGTGGAAGGTGACCGGCACCCCGAGCTCGGCACGGGCCAGCATCAGCGGGATCTCGGTCTCGATCGTCGTGTTCGAGCTGGGGACGATCAGCCCGACCCGCCTGGTCTCGGCGGCGCTCACCGACGCGCCCCGAGCAGGATGAAGGCGGCGATCCCGAGCAGGACGCCGAGCGCGGTGCCGCGGAGGAAGTCGTAGGAGACGAGGATCCCCGCGGGGGGCTCCGTCGCCGGCGCGGCCAGCGGCGCCGCGGCTGCGGTCGCCCCCGCCGCCGAGGACTTCGGCGGGCCGGCGCCCGCCGGCGCGGCCGCGGCGCCGTTTGCCGCCGGCCCGACCGGTTCGCCCTTCACCGCCCGCTCCAGCGAGGCCATGAAGTCGCGGGTCACCGCGTCGGCCTGCTTCGCGATCACCTTCTGGCCGACCGAGCCGAGGACGCCGCCCATCGCCAGGTCCGCCTCGAGGTTGACCCGCGTCCCCTCCTCGACCGGGACCAGGGTGACGGTGTTCGAGCTGCGCAGGTTGCCGGCGGCGCCCTTGACCGCGCGGCCGATCGCGGTGAACCGCATCCGCTCGTTCGGCTCGCGCTCGGTGATCCGCATTTTCAGGTCGAAGGTCGCCGTCATCGGGCCGACGGCCTGGGTCACCCGGACTTTCGAGTTGTCGGCGTCGACGACCTCGACCGACTCGACGCCGGGGACGCACTTCGCCACCTCGTCGACCTGCTCGAAGAACTCCCAGAGCCGCTCGCGCGGCTCGGCGATCACGAATGACTGCTCAACCTTCAAGGCCTTCACCTCCGTTGCTGGCTTCTCGTAGCGCCCGCCAGACCCGCTCGGGGGTGATCGGCAGGCTCGAAATCTCAACTCCGAACTCGGCCAGCGCGTCGCAGACCGCGTTGGCGATGCTGGCCCCGGGCGGGATCGTCCCCGTCTCCCCCACCCCGCGGACGCCGAACGGCGTCACCGGCGAGGGAACTTCGGTGTGCAGGAGCTCGATCGGCGGCAGGTCGCTGGCGGTCGGGACGAAGTAGTCGAGCATGGTCCCGTTGAGGAGCTGGCCGGAGTCCTCCTCGTAGCGCAGCTCTTCGCTCAGCGCAGCGCCGAACCCCTGGGCGAGCGCGCCCCGGACCTGGCCCTCGACCGCGCGCGGGTTGACGATCCGGCCGCTGTCGTGGGCCATCACGAAGCGCTCGATCTCGAACTCGCCGGTCTCGGCGTCGACCGCCACCACGGCGGCGGCACTGCCGTAGGCGAAGGCCGCGGCGGAGGGCTCGAAATGGGCGGTCACCTCGAGGCCCGGCTCCTCGTCGCCGGGGATCCCCTGGCCGGTGATCGCGGCGACGTGGATCTCGGCCAGGCCGATCGCCCGCTGCGGCTGCTCGCGGCAACGGACGACGTCGCCGGCGATCTCCAGCGCGTCCGGCTCGAGCTCGAGCCTGGCGGCGGCGATCCGCAGCGTCTTCGCCCTCAGCGCCGCCGCCGCTTCGCGGACCGCGCCGGAGCCGGCGATCAGGGTCCGCGAGGCGAAGGCGCCGGTGTTGAGCGGGGTGGCGCCGGTGTCGCCCGCGTGGACCCGGACCGCGGCGTAGTCGATGCCGTGGACCTCCGCGCAGATCTGGGCGAAGGCGGTCTCGTTGCTCTGGCCGAAGGTCGAGACGCCGGTGTAGAGGTCGATGCCGCCGCTGCGGTTGGCGCGCAGGGTGACGCTCTCGTGGGCGCCGAAGCGGGAGCCGCGGTTGGCGAGGAACCTGGCGCTGGCGTAGCCGGTGCGCTCGACGAAGGAGGTGAAGCCGACGCCGACGTAGCGGCCGTCGGGGCGGGGGCCGCGGCCGGCGGCGCGCAGGCCCCCGTAGTCGATCCGCTCGGCGACCATCCGCAGGCAGCGCCCGTAGTCGCCGCTGTCGTAGAGGGCGCCGACGGCATTCTTCCAGGGCAGCTCCTCCTCGCTCAGCATGTTCTGCAGCCGCAGCTCGAGCGGGTCGCGGCCAAGCCTGCGGGCGAGGCGGTCGACCAGCAGCTCGCGGGCGAAGTTGACCTCCGGCTGGCCGTAGCCGCGGTAGGCGCCGATCGGGGTCTTGTTGGTGACCGCGACCCGGCGCTCGACCGTCGCGTCCTCGACCCGGTAGGGGCCGGTGAAGACGATGCTCGAGAGCTGGGCCGAGCCGAACGGCGAGTTCTGGCCGCCGAGGTCGGTGACGTAGGTGTCGGTCATCGCCAGGAACCGTCCCTCGGCGTCGGCGGCGATCCGGAAATCGTGGACGGCCTCGCGGGCGTGGGTCGAGGCGCGGAAGTGCTCGACCCGGTCCTCGGTCCACTTGACCGGCCGACGCAGTTCGATCGCGTGCAGGCAGGCGAGCAGGTCCTCGGGGTAGAGGCCGAGCTTCAACCCAAAGCCGCCGCCGACGTCTCCGGTGACGACCCGCACCTCGCTCTCCCCGAGCCGCAGCGACTCGGCCAGTTGCATCCGCACCAGGTGCGGGACCTGGGTCGAGACGTGGGCGATGAGCTCGCGCGCCCCGGGCCGCCACTCGGCGACCACCGCCCGCGGCTCCATCGGCAGCGGGCTGACCCGGCCGATCCGGAAGGAATCCTCGACCACGACCACCGCCTCCGCCAGCCGCTTCTCCGGCTCGCCGCGGCCCTGCGGGTTGGAGGCCAGCAGGTTCGAGTCCATCCGCTCGGGATGCAGCACCGGCGCCTCCGGCGCCAGCGCCGCGATCGGGTCGGAGACGTGGGCGAGCGGCTCGTAGTCGATCCAGATCGCTTCGACCGCGTCCTCGGCGAGCTGGCGGCTCTCGGCGACGACGCTGACCACCGGCTGGCCCTCGAACACGCAGACCTCGGAGGCGAGCGCGTAGAAGGGTAGGTCGGCGGCGCCCGGGACCGGCCGCAGGACGCTGATCGGCTCGGTCCGCGCCTCCACCTCGACCCCGGTCAGGACCTGGTGCACCCCCGGCATCGCAGCCGCCTCGGCGGCTTCGATCGACTCGATCCGGGCGTGCGGGAAGGGGCAGCGGCCGACCGCCATGTGGAGCGAGCGCGCCGGCTCGACGTCGTCGGTGAAGCGGCCGTCGCCCTGCAGCAGGCGGTCGTCCTCCTTGCGCGGGACGGAGCTGCCGATCAGGCTCGGCGCCTGCTGCTCGGCGACCTCGACGCTGCTCACCGCTGCTCCCCGTTGAGGACGCGGTCGACGGCGGTGAGGATGCCGTCGTAGCCGGTGCAGCGGCAGAGGACGCCGCTCAGCTCCTCGCGGATCTGCTCGCGGTCGAGCCGCCGGCCCGACTCGCGCAGCGCGGTCGCGGTCATCAGGAAGCCCGGGGTGCAGAAGCCGCACTGGAGGCCGCCGCAGTCCTTGAAGGCCTGCTGCAGCGGCGCCAGCTCGCCGCCCTGGGCGAGCGACTCGACGGTGCGCAGCTCGCGGCCGTCGAGCTGCGGCGCCAGCAGCAGGCAGCCCTTCACCGCCTCGCCGTCGAGCAGCACCGTGCACATCCCGCAGACCCCCTGCTCGCAGCCGATGTGGGTGCCGGTGAGGCCGAGCCGCTGGCGCAGGAAGTCGGCGGCGTGCATCCGTGGCGAGACCCGCTCGCGGTGGACCGTGCCGTTGACGGTGACGGTGATCTCGACCAGCTCCTCGGTCGCGAGCTCATCCATGGCGCGGCTCCTCGACCAGGCTCAGCAGCAGCCGCCGCAGGTGGATCGGCAGCAGGTGCGCCCGGTACTCGGCGCTGGCCCGGACGTCCTCGGGCGGATCGGCGTCCTCGAGCGCCAGCTGCGCCGCCTCGGCCAGCGCCGCCTCGTCCCAGCGCTGGCCCTCGAGCCGCGCCGCCGCCGCCCGGGCGAGGACCGGGGTGTCGTTGATCCCGCCCATCCCGACGCGGACGTCGCGCCAGCTCCCGTCGGGCTCCGGCGTCGCCGCGACGGCGAGGCTGAGGAGGGCGAAGTCGTTGTGCTTGCGGCCGCGCTCGAAGAAGGCGCCGCGGGCCGGGACGACCCCGAAGCGGAGCCCGGTGATCATCTCCTCCGGCGCCAGCGCGTTGGCGTAGGAGCCGACGAAGAAGCCGTCGGCGGCGAGCTCGCGGACGCCGCCCGGGCCCTGGGCGACCACGGTCGCGCCGAGGGTCAATGCCACCAGCGCCACCTCGCCGGTCGGGTCCGACTGGGCGACGGCGCCGCAGAGGGTGCCGCGGTTGCGGACCTGGCGGTCGCCGATGTAGCGGATCGCCGTCCGCAGCAGCGGCAGCCGCTCGGCGATCACCGGCGAGGCCTCGGCCTCGCTGTAGCGGACCAGGGCGCCGATCGTCGTTTCCGCGCCGCGCGCCTCGATCTGGCCGAGCTCGGCGTCGAGGCCGTTGATGTCGACGACCGCGCTCGGCCGCATCAGCCGCATCCCCAGCATCGGCACCAGGCTCTGGCCGCCGGCGAGGACGCGCGCCATGCCACCGTGGGCCTCGAGCGTCGCCACCGCCTCCGCCACCGAGGACGGCCGCACGTATTCGAACGGCGCTGGCTTCACTTCGCTCCGCGGCTGCTGCCGAGGAAGGTCGCCATCACCCGGCCGACCGCGTCGCCCTCCTTGCCAGCGCTGACGCCGCCCTCCTGGCGGGCGCTCCAGACCGTCTCCGGCCGGGCCTGCAGTAGGTGCAGGCGGCCGTCGACGTCGATCGCCCACTCGACGTCGGTGGGGGCGCCGCGGTGGCGCTCGACCCGCTTGCCGAGCTCGGCGATCGCGACCGCCTCCTGCTCGGAGATCGAGCCCTCGCCGCGGCGCTCCGCCGGCACCGCGAGCAGCCGCACCTCGCCCGTCGCCGGGTCGAAGCGGTACTCCTCGTCCTGCTCGACGAGCTCGCGCTCGAGCACCTCCAGGGTCACCTTGTCGACCCGGTGGCGGTCGGGCGAGACGTCGCCTTTGACGACGCCCTCGCCGAGCCCCCAGCAGCTCTCGATCACCACCTTCGAGCGGTCGCCGCTGATCGGGTCGAGCGTGAACATGACGCCGGCCGAGCGGGCCCGGGCCATCTCCTGGACGCCGACCCCCATCCCCGGCAGCTCGGCCGCGGCGGCCGCCTCGACCCCCTCGGGGCGGTAGGTGAGGACGGCGGGGTTGAACAGGCCGGCCCAGCAGCGGCGAACGTTGGCGACGACCTCGTCGCCGCCCTGGACCCAGAGGTAGGTGTCGTACTGGCCGGCGAAGCTGGCGCCCTCGAGGTCCTCGTTGACGCCGCTGGAGCGGACCGCCACCGGCACGCTCTCCCCGGCCCGTTGCTCGAGCTCGGCGTAGGCCTCGCGGATCTCCGCCTCGACCGCCGCCGGCAGCTCGGCCGCCCCGATCAGGGCCGCGATCTCCGCGCTCGCCCGCTCGACCGCGGCGACGTCGTCGACGTCGAGCCCGGCCCGGATCGCGGCCACCCGCTCGGCCAGCCCGGCCGCCGCCGCAAACTCGGCGAAGGCCTCGGTGGTGACGCCGAAGGCCGGCGGCACCGCGAAGCCGGCGGCGCTCATCTCGGCGAGGCTGGCGACCTTGCCGCCGACCAGCTCGCTGGTCGCGCCCGGCTGCTCGATCCAGAGCACGCGGGGCATCGTCAAACGCCGACCGGCTGCTCGGCCTTGAGCACGTCGACGACGACCTCGCCGTCGACCACGATCGGCTCGCCGTCGAGGTACAGCGAGCAGTTGCGCATCGGCACGTCGACGTGGCAGAGGGTCTGGTTGGGGCCGCCGAGCTCGCCGTTGGGGCCGGTCGAGAAGAGCACGTTGCCGTAGAAGGAGCGGCCGTGCATCCCCATCCCGCGCCGGTCGTGGGCGAGGATCGACCACTGCGCCGTCTCCAGCATCCCCCAGCCGATGTGGCTGATCCCGTAGGCGTCGGGGTCTTCGAAGGAGGCCATGTACTCGCGCAGCAGGTCGGCGTCGACGCCGCCTTCGATCTTGGTGATCTTCCCCGCCTCGATCGTCAGCTCGATCGGCGTCTGCACGTAGGACTTGAAGGGGAAGATGATGTCGCCGGGGGCGATCACGACCTTGCCGTCGACGCCGTCGTCGGCGCCGCCGGTGAAGAGGAAGCCGGAGGGCCAGTGGTCCCAGCGGCCCGGGGTGTCGGTGAACCCGTACTGGGTCATCACCGGGTAGGTGCCCAGCTTGTAGGTGACGTCGGAGCCGGCCGCGTTGGTGAACCGCAGCTCCTTCGCCTTGCCGAGGATCTCGGCCCCGGCCTCGACCCGCTCGCGCAGGCGCAGGCTCGGCTGCATCGCTTCGATGTGCTCGACCGGCTCGATGCAGAGCAGGACCCGGGTCCCGGACTCCTGGATCTCCATCTGCTCCGGCGAGAAGAGGAGGAAGACGGTGTCGACGACGAGGTCGACGCCCTTCAGCGCTTCGATCGCCGGCCGGTTGCCCTTCAGCGGCGTCTCGCCGACCTCCCAGATCCCGTCTTCGCCGTCGAGCGAGGTGTCGACGCTGGCCAGGCGCAGGTTGAAGCCGGTGGCGCCGAGCTGGCCGGCCGCGGCGAGGAAGGCGTCGACGTAGTCGAGCTTGCGGTTGCCCTGCGAGAGCACCGCGATCGTGCTGCCCTCGCCGATGCCGCAAAGCTCGAGCTCGCCGCGGCAGAGGTCGGTGAACGTGGTCTGTGACATCGGAGTCCTCCGTCGAATCTAGGAGCCCGCGCCGTCGGCGGCGGCGAGCTCTGTTTCCAGTGCCTGGTCAAGCTCGGACATGAAGCCGGTGAGGTTGTCCCAGGGAACCATGTGGCCGGCCCCGGGGACGACCGCGTAGCTGGCGCCCGGGTTGGCCTCGCGCGCTTCGGCCGCGCCCTCGGCGCTGACCACCGGGCTGGCGCCGCCGCTGATGAAGGCGGCCGGGCCGGCGACCGCGGCCCACCACTCGAGGAAGTCCTCCTCGGCGAAGCGGTCGTAGGTGGCGAGCACCGCGTCGCGCTCGCAGCAGCCGACCCAGCGCGCGCGCAGGAGCAGCTCGGGTCGCGGCCAGAGCGGGTAGCTGGCGGCGACCTCGTCGCCGGTGGTGCCCTCGTAGCCGGCGTCGAGCTGGGCTTCGAAGGACTCGCGCGAGGTCGGGTAGCCGGCGCGGCCGGGGCCGGTCAGGGGCGGATCGACGCAGATCGTCAGGCCCGGCTCGACGTCGCCGCGGGCGGCGAGGGCGGCGGCGATGCGGGCGCCGAGGCTGTGGCCGAGGACGAGCGGCCGCTCGAGCTCGAGCTGGTCGACCGCGGCCGCCGCGTCGGCGGCGAAATCGGGGGCGCCGTAGCTGCCGCCGGCGTCGCTGAGGCCGCGCCCGCGCAGGTCCATGACCAGGGGCCGGACGCGGTCGCGGAGCGGCGCGACGATGAAGTCCCAGGTGATCGCCGGGCTGGTGATCCCGGGCAGCACCAGCAGCGCCGGCCCCTCGCCGCCGTAGTCGAGGAGGTGGAGGCGCCGGCCCTCGCTCTCGACCCAGCGGCTCTCGGCGCCGAGCGCGCGCAGCTCGGCGCGCTGGCAGTCGCTGACGGGGATGCGGCGGTTCTCGGCGCTCTCAGGCATCGGCAAGCTCCTCTGAAGGGTCGGTGGCGAGCGCCGCGACGATCGCGTCGCCGAACTCGGCGGTGGTCGCGGTGCCGCCCTGGTCGGGCGTCTGGACGGTGGCGGCGACGCGGTCGAGGGCGGCGTCGAGCCGGGCCGCCTCGGCCGGGCGGCCGAGGCCGTGCTCGAGCAGCATCGCCACCGAGCGGATCGCCGCGGTCGGGTTGGCGACGCCGCGGCCGGCGATGTCGGGGGCGGTGCCGTGGACCGGCTCGAACAGCCCCGGCCCGCTGTCGGCGAGGCTGGCGCTGGCGGCGACCCCGAGGCCACCGGCGAGAGCGGCGGCGATGTCGGAGAGGATGTCGCCGAAGGTGTTCTCGGTGACGATCACGTCGAAGCTCTCCGGCGCCTGCACCAACCGCATCGCCGCGGTGTCGACCAGCAGGTGGTCGAGCTCGACCTCGGGGTACTCGGCGGCCAGCGCGAGCGCCCGCTGGCGCCACATCCGCGAGGTCGCCAGCACGTTCGCCTTGTCGACCGAGGTCAGCCTGCCGCGCCGCGAGCGGGCCAGCTCGAAGCCGCGCCGCAGCACCCGGTCGACCTGGTCGGGGTGGTATTCGCAGGTGTCGAAGACGGTGCCGTCGGGACGGGTGCCGCGGACGCCGAAGTAGAGGCCGCCGACCAGCTCGCGGACGATCAGCAGGTCGATCCCAGGGGCCCGGAACGGCCTCAGGTTGGCGTAGACGTCGAGGACCCGGCGCAGCGCGAACATCCCGTCCTCCGGGTTGGAGGTCGACCACGAGTAGTCGCCGCTGCCCACCGCGCCGAGGAGGACCCCGTCGGCTCCCTGGCAGGCGGTCAGGGTCGAGGCCGGTAGCGCCTCGCCGGTACGGGCGATCGCCTCGGAGCCGAGCGGGTGCTCGGAGATCTCGACCTCGGGGACGACGGCGGCAAGCACCTTGCCGGCCTCGGCGATCACCTCGGGGCCGATCCCGTCACCGGGGAGGAGGACGACGTTCACCGCTCGGCCACCTCGCGCCCGGTCGCGGCGAGGTAGGAGAGCGCGTCGTCGAGCTCGATCACGTCGCCGTACTTGGCGTCGATGTCGAAGAGGTTGGCCTCGTGCGGGCCGGCGGCGCGGTCGCCGACGCAGGGCCGCGGGACGAGGACGCCGAAGCCGTGCTGGACGGCGTCGACGACGCTGGCGCGGACGCAGCCGCTGGTCGTCGCGCCACAGACGATCACGGTGTCGACCGCGAGCGCGGTCAGGTTCGAGGCGAGACCGGTCCCGAAGAAGGCCGAGGGGCCCTTCTTGACGACCAGCGCGTCGCCGTCGCGGCGCGGCAGCCGCGGGTCGAGGTCGACCATCTCGCTGCCCTCGACCAGGATCCCCATCCCCGGCGCCTTGCGCAGCCAGGCGCAGCCGCCATCGAGGTCGGATTGCCCGTAGGCGATCGTCGTGAACAGCACCGGGGCGGCGGCGGCGTGGGCGGTCTCGATCAGCTCCGAGGTCGCCGCGACCACCTCCGAGAGGTCGGCCCCGGTCGGGAACTGGGCCTCGGTGAAGCCGCGGCTGAGATCGACGACGACGACGGCCGGCCGGCCACCGCGCGTGACCCGGTTGCCCCAGCCGGCGCGCTCGTAGATCCGGTCGGTCTCGTTCGCATCCATGCCCGGGAGCATTGCATACACGTATACTTTGCTCAAGCCAGGGGCCCAATCTCACGGCTTAAAGCGGTTTTGCGGCCCAGCCTCCTGCATACAACCATCCCCCGAAAGGACTAAAATCCTGAGTGATGGTCGAGCTGGCAATACCCAGCGGGGTGCCGCGGGGAGAGAAGACGAGCGCCTCCGCGGCGCGGATCCTGCGCGAGGCGATCTTCTCCGGCGAGCTGCGCCCGGACGAAACGCTGGGCGAGGAGAACCTCGCCCGCCAGCTCGGGATCAGCCGCACCCCGGTTCGCGAGGCGCTGGTCCTGCTGCGCGGTGAGGGTCTGGTCGAAACGCCGCCCAACCGGCCGGCGGCGGTGCGCAGCTTCACCGCCCACGACCTGCGCGAGATGCACTCCCTGCGGGCGGTCCTCGAGGGCTACGCGGCGCGGACCGCGGCGCCCAACCTCAGCGACAGGCAGATCGGGGAGCTCGAGCGCAGCGTCGAGCGCTACGCCGAGATGATGGGCAACGACGCGATGCTGCGCGAACTCGTCGCCGAGAACTTCACCTTCCACAACACGATCATCGAGGCCGCCGGCAGCGAGCGGCTGGAGTCGATGATCCGGCAGACGACGGCGATGCCGCTGATCTACCGCTCCTACCTGACCTACTCGCGCGAGAACCGCGATTCGGCCCTGCAGGACCACCGCAAGATCCTGGCGGCGCTGCGCGACCGCGACCCGGAGCGGGCGGAATCGCTGATGAAGGCGCACGTCCTCTGGGCCCGCGACGTCGCCCTCGCCCACCTGCCGCTGATCGACGAGGGCGCCGAGTCCGCCACCGGCCCGGCTTGAGCGTCCCGGCGCTGCAGATGGCGGGCGTCGCCGTCCACGGCGACGAGGGCTCCCGGCCGCTGCTCGACGACGTCGACTGGACCGTCGAGCCGGACGAGCACTGGGCCGTGGTCGGCCCCAACGGCGCCGGCAAGAGCACCCTGCTCGGCGTCGCCGCCGGCGCGATCAGGCCCCGCCGCGGCAGCGTCGCGGCGCTCGGGGAGAGCTTCGACGCCTTCGGCTTCGCCAACCCGGCGCTGCGGATCGGCGTGATCGAGGGCCGGCCGCGGACCTACGCCGAGAACCTCACGGTCGAAGAGGTCGTCTACATGCACCGGACCGGACCGGCGGCGGTGATGGGCAGCCGCATCCCGGAGTCGGAGCGGGAGAAGGCGCTGCAGCTGCTCGACCGCTTCGACTGCGCCCAGCTGGCGGCGCGCCGCTACCGGACCTGCTCGCAGGGCGAGCGGCAGCGGGTGATGCTGGCGCGGGCGATGATGCGCGAACCGCGCCTGCTCCTCCTCGACGAGCCGAGCTCGGCCCTCGACATGGTCGCCCGCGAGGCCTTCGTCGAGGCGGTCGGCGCCCTCGTCCCCGAGTCCCCCGGCCTCGCCACCGTCACCGTCGCCCACCACCTCGAGGAGCTGCCGCCGGTGCTCACCCACGCGATGGTGCTGGCGACCGGCCGCGTCCTCGCCGCCGGTCGGGTCGCCGAGGTGCTGAGCGCCGAGAACCTCTCGGCGGCGTTCGCGGCGCCGATCGAGGTCGAGCGCGAGGGGGGGCGGTGGCGGGCGGCGCTGGTTGCGGGGGTTGTGTCGGGGCGGTAGGACGGGCGGTGCGAGGGGCGGCCGGCTGCGAGG
>JAFDWC010000033.1 GCA_018268655.1 Actinomycetota bacterium | reverse complement strand
ACGCCGCTGCGCGGGGGGAGGCACCCCGTCCCTTCACTCTCGAGACGAGCTCTTACAAACGACCAAGGTCCGTGACCAGGGAAGAAACGCCCACCCCCCATGGTTGAAAGCTTCAAGCGAGCGCCGCCAGTTCGAGACGAGCTCCGCTCTAGCCGTGGGGTGATTTCTTCAGGACTCGTCTCGTTGAGGTTGCCTAGAGCGCTTTGGGATGGGGTTGCCTTCTCCGTCGCATAGCGACGGAAAGGGCAACCTCGGCGTGGGGGGTAGCCGAACTCCTGTGGTCCTCAGAGGCCGAAGACGGTTACGGCGACCAGGATCAGGGAGAGGGCTGAGGTGACGGCGACGGTCGCGGCGGTGACCCAGTCGACGGCGCCCTTGTTGCGGTGGGCGCCCATCAGCTCCTCGCTGCGGGCGAGGCGCCAGATGAAGAAGAGGTTGATCGGCAACAGCAGCCCGTTGACAACCTGGACCCCGATCAGCAGCGAGATCACCGGCACGCCGGGGATCACGGCGACGATCGTCGAGACCACGATCATCGCCGTGATCAGGCCGATGAAGACCGGCGCTTCCTCGGTCCGCCGTCCGATCCCCTTCTCGAAGCCGAGCGACTCGGCGACGACGTAGGAGGTGGCGATCGGGAGGATCGCCGCCGCCAGCAGGCTGGCGCCGAGCAGGCCGATCCCGAACAGCAGCTCGGCGTACTGGCCGGCGAGCGGGCCGAGCGCCTTGGCGGCGTCGGCGGCGGAGCCGATCGAGTGGACGCCGCTGACGTAGAGGGTGGCGCCGGTCGCGATGATGATGAAGGAGGCGACGAGGTTGGCGAAGAGGGCGCCCCCGACCGCCTCCCGCGACTCCGCCGGGAGGTCGTCCTCGGTCGCCCCGCGCTCGACCACCGCCGACTGCAGGTAGAGCTGCATGTAGGGGGTGATCGTGGTCCCGGCCAGGGCGACGAAGAGGAGGAGGAATTCGGAGTTGCCCTGGAGCTGGGGGACGAGCAGTGCGTGGCCGACTTCGCCCCAGTCGGGGTGGGCGAGGATCGCCGCCACCGGGTAGGCGAAGAAGGGGATCGTCATCCAGATGAAGATGCGCTCGGCGCTGCGGTAGGAGCCGCGGACGATCACCAGCCAGATCCCGGCCGCGGCGATCGGGACCGAGAGCTGGGCGGGGACGCCGGCCAGCCCCAGCGCCGCCCCTACCCCGACGAAGTCGGAGATGCAGATGCCGAAGTTGGCGACCAGCACCGCCAGGGTGGCGAAGGCCGACCAGCGGATCCCGTAGCGCTCGCGGATCAGCTCGGCCAGGCCCTTGCCGGTGACCACGCCCATCCGCGCCGCCGCCCGCTGGACCAGAGCCAGCGAGACGGTGATCAGCACCATCGCCCAGAGCAGCGTGTAGCCGTACCTGGCGCCGACTTCGGAGTAGGTGGCGACGCCGCCGGCGTCGTTGCCGGCGTTGGCGGCGATCAGGCCGGGGCCGAGCAGGCCGACGAAGACGAGCACGCGGCTGCGCCGCGAGCGCAGGCGGGAGGGCAGGTGCGGCCGGGCCGACACCAGCGACCGGAGCCCGCGGATCGACCCCCTCACTCGTCCCCGAGCAGGCCGAAGCGGCGCCGCCAGCCTTTCGGCAGCAGCACCTCGAGCACGTCGTCGACGGTGACGACCCCGATCACCCGTTCCTCATCGTCGAGGACCGGGACGGCGGTGAGGTTGTAGTCGGCCATCAGCCGCGCGACTTCCTCGAACTCGGCCTCGGCGCGGAGGGAGGGGATCGGCTGCACCTCGAGGTCGACGACGGCGGCCTCGGGGTCGGCGCGGACGAGGGCGGCGAGGGCGACGACGCCGACGAAGCGGTGGCGGGCATCGATCACGTAGATGCTGGCCAGGAGCTCGTCGGCGACGGTGGTGCGGCGGACCCGGTCGAGCGCCTCGGCGGCGGTCGCCTGCCGGTAGACGCCGACGAAGTCGGGGCTCATCAGGCCGCCGGCCTCCGCCGGGTCGTAGCCGAGCAGGGCGCGGACCTTGCGCCGCTGGTTCGGGGCGAGCAGCTCGACCACCGCCTCGCGGCGCTCCTGCGGCAGCTCGGCGATCAGGTCGGCGGCGTCGTCGGGCGCCATCCGCGTCAGCAGCGCCGCGACCTCGGGGTCGGCGCGCCCCTCGGCGAACTCGACCTGGTGCTGGGCATCGAGCTCCTCGAAGACGTCGGCCTCGAGCTCGCTGTCGGCGCCGACAGCCTCGATGATCTCGCGTCCCTCCTCGTGCGAGGCGGCCTCGACCAGGGCGGCGATCTGGGCCGGGTGCAGTTTCGCCAGCTTCGGGTGGAGGATCCGCAGCCGCACCGCCGGCACGTCGCCGGAGAACGGCTCGACGCTGGCCCAGTCGAGGAACTCGCCGCTGGCGATCCGCCGGCCGACCGCTTTCGGCAGCAGCCGCCGCAGGCCGCCGCGGGCGCCGGTGTCGACCCCGACCACCCGCCACCAGCCCTCGAGCCGGGCCAGCTCGATCTCGTTCGCCCGCACCAGCCGCGCCCCCTCCACGTTGATCAGCTGGTGGTCGAGGACGTCGTGCTTCAGCAGCACCTCCTCCGGCCGCCGCGCGAACGGGCGCAGGTCGAGCTTCGCCTTGCTCAGGTGGACCGCTCCCGGCTCGACGCTGGCGACCCGCTCGGCCGGCAGGTAGGAGCGGCGGCCGGCGACGGTGACGAGGAAGCCGGTGATCGGCGGGTAGCCGCTGCCGCCGAGCCGCACGATCACGTCGTCGACCCGCCCGAGCTTGGCGCCGTCGCTGTCGCGAAGCGCCCCGCCAAGGACGAGCGAGAGGTGCAGCACCTCGGGCGGGCGGACCGTCGTCGCGGCCATCCCCCGATCCTATGCCCGATCCTTAAGCCTGGCTTAGGGCCAATTTGGCCTGGTCGTCCAGAGCCCCTTGACCGCTGCTGTGGGCCCGGTTAGCTTCGAACGGTCTGGGGAGGGGGACCTGCCCGGTGAGCCGCAGCAGCTTCAAGCTTCGGGTTGCGAGCGCCGCGATCGCGACGTCGGCCCTCGTCCTGCTCGCCCCAGGTGCGGCGCTGGCGGCGCGGACCTACTACGTCACCGTCAACGGGTCGGGCACGGCCTGCACGTCGGCCGAACCGTGCAGCCTGGGGCAGGTCCTCGCGACGTCGACGAGCAGCGGCGACGTCGTCGTCATCCGCGGTGGCGAAGGCAGCTACAGCAGCTCGACGCTGCCGCTGAACGTCAACGCCCATATCCCGGCCGGGGTCACCTGGACCGGGGAAGCCGGCCACCCGATGCCGGTGATCTACTCAGAGGCGGGACTGCCGGAACTCGGCGCCTTCGTCCTCGAAGGCATCGGCTCCAAGCTGGTCGACATCGAGATCATCTACAGCGGCAACACGGCTGGGGTCGGCGTGGTCGGTTCCCCCGGCGGCGGAACCCTCGAACGGGTCCTGGTCCTGGCCGGCACCACCGACCTCGGCTGCAACCTGGCGTTCGGGACGATCACCGTGGTCGACAGCGTCTGCAAGGGCCAGGACGGGGCCTTCACGGACGTCGGCGGCGGCGGCACCGACCAGATCACCTTCCGCAACGACACCTTGATCGGCAGCAACGGCGCCGCCGCCCTCGTCGCCACCAACGGCCTCACACTCGACCTCACCGCCACCAACACGATCTTCCACGGCGCCGGCAGCGACATCCAGGCCAACATCTTCGCCGGCTCGATCGAATTCACGCTCGACCATTCCAATTACGCGAGCGTCTCCAACACCGGCGGCGCGACGATCACGCCGGCGGGCTCCGGCACCAACCAGATGGCGGCGCCGCTGTTCGTCAACGCCGCGGCCAACGACTTCCGCGAGGCGCCCGGCTCGCCGACGCTCGACGCCGGCCTCACGGCGGCCGCCAACGGCAGCGCCGACCTCGCCGGCAACCCGCGCAACGTCGGCGCCGTTCCAGCCTGCAGCGAGCCGCAGCCAGGACCGCCCGACATCGGCGCCTACGAGCTGGTCCCCGCGCCGCTGCCGGCGGCCAGCTGTGCGCCGCCGCCGTCGCCGCCACCCGGCCCATCGATCGGAGCGCCCGCCTGCCACGTTCCGAAGCTGGCCGGCCGCGGGCTGAAGGCGACGCGGCGGCGGCTGAAGCGGGCCGACTGCAGGCTCGGCAAGGTCACGCTGCGGGGCGGGGTGACGGCGAAAGCCGGCAAGGTGGTGAAGCAGAGGCCGCCCTCTGGGAGGGTCCGCGCGGCCGGCGCCAAGGTCAAGGTGACGCTAGGCCAGGGCTAGGACACTAGGCTGGGGCGGTGGCCGGCGCTCCGGTGATCCGCGTGCTGGAGCCCGCTGCCGGGGTTCTCGCCTTCTACGCGGGGCGCGACGGCAGCCGCTTCGCGGCCGAGGCGAACTGGGTCGACGAGGGGGCGATCGGGCTGGGGATCGCCAGCTACGCACTGCTGGTCGGCGCAGAGGCGATCGTCTACGACACCGGGATCTCGGTCGAGTGGGGGAGATTCGTCCGGGCGGAGCTCGAGCGCCGCGGCGCCCGCCGCCTCACCGTCGTCCTCAGCCACTGGCACCTCGACCACGTCGCCGGCACCGAGGCCTTCGGCGACTGCGAGGTGCTCGCCAACGAGCGCACCGCCGCCCACCTGGCGCGCCATCGCGAAGCGATCGAAGCTGGCTCGCTCGAGGGGCCGCCGCCGATCGCGCCGCTGCTGCTCCCGACCCGGACCTTCGCCGAGCGGGAGGCGCTGCGGACGGGGAGCGGGGAGGGCGCGGTCGAGGTCGAGTTGCTGACGCTCGACATCCACAGCGACGACGCCACCGTCCTCTGGATCCCCGGGCGTGGCCTGCTGCTCTGCGGCGACACGCTCGAGGACACCGTCACCTACGTCGACGAACCGCGGCGCCTCGGTGCCCACCTGCGGGACCTCGAGCGGCTGCGCCGGCTGGGGCCGCGGGCGATCCTCCCCAACCACGGCGACCCCGCCACGATCGCCGCCGGCGGCTACCCGCCCGGCCTGATCGACGCCACCGAGGCCTATCTGCGCCTGCTGCTCGCCGCCGGCTCCGATCCGGCCGCCGCCGCGCGGCCGCTCCGCGACGTCCTCCCGGCGCTGCCCGGCGCCGGCGCCCTCCGCTACTTCGAGCCCTACGAGGAGGTCCACCGCCACAACCTCGAGGCGGTCGCCGGGCGCTCCTAGGCAGGCCCGGCCAGCACCTCGCCGAGCTTGTCGAGGATGTTGCCCCAGCCGTATTCGTGGGAGCGGACCGTCTCCTCGTCGGCGAGCAGGCTGTGGGTGAAGCTGACGTGGGTGGTGTCGCCGAGGGCCTGGAACTCGATTTCGATCAGGGTCTCGCGGTCCTCGCGGTCCCAGGTCCAGGTGAAGGCGAGCCGGGTCGGGCGCTCGACCTCGGTGTAGGTGCCGCCGCCGCCGATCTCGCGGTCCTCGTCCGGGTCGCGCATGACGACCCGGACGGCGCCGCCGACCCGGAGGTCGACCTCGGCGGCGCTGGTCTCCCAGTTGCGCTCGGCCTGCCACCAGCGGCGGATCACCTCCGGGTTGGTCCAGGCGTCGAAGACCGCCTCGGCCGGTGCCTGGTAGGTGCGTTCGATGCGGAGGCGGTGGTCGTCGCTCACTCGTCGGGCTCTCGGCGTCGCTTCAGCCGCAGGCTAAGCCATACCCGCACCATCGCCAAACCGGCAGCCGGCCCGGCCAGGGTGGGGAGGACCTCCTCGACCGGGATGCCGGCGATGTGGGCGGCGATCATGACGGCAGCGGGCTCCGGGCCCCGCGCTGGGATTCGGTGCTGGCCGCCAGCGCCGCCTCGTGGACGGTCGGTTCGTCGTACTCGTCGTGCAGGTTCCACCACAGGTACGGGTCGTCCTGGGGGTAGCCCTCGGGCGAGTCCTCCCACTTCTCCTGGCGGCCCAGCGCCGTGATGTCCATGAACGACCAGGGGTTGCCGAGCTGCTCGTCGCCGCGCTTGTCGATGAAGTAAGTGCGGAAGATCCGGTCCTCCTCGTCGCGGTAGAAGACGTTGGTGCCGTGCCATTCGTCGACCCCGAAGTCCTTGTCGAAGTCGTCGGTGATCGTGAACCAGGGGATCTGCCAGCCCATCCGCGCCTGGTAGCGCTTGATGTCCTCCTGGGGAGCGCGGGAGACGTGGACGAGGGTGGTGTTGCGGGCGTTGAGGTGGGCGAGGTTGCCGACCTGGTCGGCCATGAACGAGCAGCCGCGACAGCCGCTCTCCGGCCAGCCGCGGACCCCGGGCTCGAAGAAGAAGCGGTAGACGATCAGCTGGCTGCGCCCGGCGAAGAGGTCGAGCAGGCTGAGCTCGCCCTCGGGCCCCTGGAAGCGGTAGTCCTTCTCGACCGCCAGCCGCGGCAGCCGGCGGCGTTCCGCGGCGAGCGCGTCGCGGGCGCGGGTCACCTCCTTCTCCTTGACCAGCAGCTGCTCGCGGGCGGCATTCCACTCCTGCGGCGAGACGATCGGTGGCATCTTCATTTCTGCTCCTTCAGGTAGTCGTCGACGACGTCGAACAGGCGGGTCCAACGTCTCCGCTGTTGCTCCATCCATTCGGCGGCCTCGCCGAGCACCTCGGTGTCGAGCGCGAGCAGGTGCGTGCGGCCCTCGACCGTCCGCGTCACCACCCCGGTTTCCTCGAGCACCCTGAGGTGCTTGCTGATCGCCGGCTTCGAGACGCCGAAGCCGGCAGTCGCCTCGCCGACCGTGGCCGGGCCCGCGGCGAGGTGTTCGACGATGCCGCGGCGGATCGGGTGGGCGAGTGCCTTGAACGGATCATTAACCATTCGGTTAACAATAGCACGCCGCGGTGCCCGCGGTGCGGCGCGGCGCGGGTGCTGGCGGCGTCGTTGATGGATTGACGTCGCTATGGCGACGTCAATCCATCAACGATGGACGCGCGCTGGGCCCGGACCGGGCGGCGGCGCGCGCCGGGGCTCTCGCCCCGGCGGAGGGCCAGCGGAGCATCCCGGGGAGGCGGCGCTCCCAGGCGATCGAGGGCGGGGCGCTGCGGGTGACGAGCTCCTTGTAGACGGCGGCCAGGCGGCCGGTCAGGACCCGCTCCCTGGGCCGGTCGGCGCGGTCGACCCACTGGATCACGCCGTCGCGGCGGCCGAGCGAGAGCGGCATGTGGATGTAGCCGAAGTCGAACGGGCGCGGGCTCTCGCCGCGGATCGCGGCGAGAGCGGTGTCGGCGGCGTGGGCGCCGGAGGGCATCCCTGCTTGGCAGGTCATCCGGAAGCGAGCGCCGTTGGCGAAGTCGGGGATCGCCGCCGCGTCGCCGGCCCCGAGCACGTCGGCGTGGCCGACCGAGCGCAGGCTGCGGTCGACCGCGAGCAGGCCGCGGCCGTCGACCGGGAGGCCACTGTCGCGGGCCAGCGGCGGCGCCGCGAAGCCGCCGCACCAGACGACCAGGTCGGCGGCGAGGCGGGATCCGGAGGCGAGCGCGAGGGCGCCGGGCTCGACCTCGGCGACGCGCTCGCCGTCGACCAGCTCGACCCCGAGCCGCGCCAGCCGCGCCCGCAGCTCGGCCTCGCCGACGACCGAGAGGGCGGCGCCGATCCGGCCCCGGGCAACCAGCGCCAGCCGCAGGTCGGGGCGGGCGCCGGCGATCTCGGCCACCGCCTCGATCCCGGTGAAGCCGGCGCCGCAGACGGCCACCCGGGCGCCGGCGGGCAGCGCTCGCAGTGCCTCTCCCAGCCGCAGTGCCGCCCCCGGCCCGGCCAGCGAGTGGGCGCGCTCGGCCACACCCGGCACCGACTCGGTGTCGATGCCGCTGCCGACCGCGACCAGGACCTGGTCGCAGCGCAGCTCCGCCAGCTTGCCGTCGCGCTGGAAGGCGACGGCGCCGCGCTCGGGGTCGATCGAGACGGCGCGGCCGCGCACGTTCTCGACCCGGCCCCCGGTCAGCCGCGCGAGGTCGTAGGAGCGGACCCGCTGGCCGGTCGCCAGCTGGTGCAGCCGCAGCCGCTGGACCAGCTCGACGCGCGGCTCGAGCAGGGTGACGGCGGCGCGCTCGCGGGCCCTCCCGGCTAGCCGCACCGCGGCCAGCGCCCCCGCGTAGCCGCCGCCGACGACGGCGGTCCGCGGCCGGCTCATCGCTCGCCCTTCGCCAGCAGCGCACGGATGTCGGCGAGCGGGCCGAGGTGGCCGAGCTTCTCCGGGTTGACGACCGAGCGGATCGCCTGCACGCGGCCGTCGAGGACGTCGAAGGAGATGACGCTGATCAGCTCGCCGTCGGCGCTGAGGAAGCGGGCGCCGGGCTGGCCGTTGACCCAGGTCGGCTCGTAGCTGGTGCCGGCTTTCCAGCCCGCCCGGAACCAGTTGACGAGGGTGCGGCTGACCCGGTCGGCGCCGTGCAGCGGCTGGCCCAGCGCCGGAGCCTTGCCGCCGCCGTCGCCGTAGAGGACGACGTCGGCGGCGAGCAGCTCGAGCAGGCCCTCGGCGTCGCCGTCGCCGGCGGCGGCGAAGAAGCGGCGGACGATCTCCTCGCGCTCGTCGCGCGAGGACTCGAAGCGCGGCCGCCGCGCTTCGACCTGCTTGCGCGCGCGCAGCGCGATCTGGCGGCAGTTCTCCGGCGTCCGCTCGACGATCTCGCCGATCGCCGCGTAGTCGTAGTCGAAGGCCTCCCGCAGCAGGAAGACCGCCCGTTCCAGCGGCGAGAGGCTCTCGAGCAGGACGAGGAAGGCCATCGAGATCGAGTCCGCCTGCTCGGCCTCGGCGGGGACGTCGACCTCGTCGACGAGGAGCGGCTCGGGCAGCCAGGCGCCGACGTAGCTCTCGCGCTCGGCCCGCGCCGACTTCAGCCGGTCGATGCTGAGCCGGGTCGCGATCGTGGTCAGCAGCGCCCCCGGCTCGCGCACCTCCTCGGCGTCGACCCCCTGGTAGCGGACGAAGGCGTCCTGGACCACTTCCTCGGCTTCCGAGACGCTGCCGAGCATCCGGTAGGCGATCCCGAAGACGCGTCCGGATTCGGCCCGGAACACCCGCTCCAGTCGCTCCTGCTCCTCACTCATCGCATTCCTCCGCTGGCTGGGATTCTGTTGCCCTACCCGCTATGACGAGCGAGTCACTGGGGCCGTGACAGCGGCCGCCCGAGAGGAGAGCGAAATGAAGATCACCAGGACCTCCAGTCCCACCGCCGCCGGGTCGAGCGATTGGTTCACCGGCGCGGTGTTCATCGACACCGTGGCCGCCCCGGTCCCGCCGGCGCGGCTGGCCGCGGCCAGCGTTCACTTCACGCCCGGCGCCCGCACCCACTGGCACACCCACCCGTTCGGCCAGACGATCCACGTCACCGAGGGCCTCGGCCGCTGCCAGCGCCGCGGCGGCCCGGTGGAGACGATCCGGCCCGGCGACAGCGTCTTCTTCGAGCCCGGCGAGGACCACTGGCACGGCGCCGCCCCGGACCGCTTCATGACCCACCTGGCGATGCACGAGGTCGACGAGGGCGGCAACTCGGTCAGCTGGGGCGACCCGGTGGACGAGGGGGAGTACGAAGCCGCTTCGGGCGCCGGTTGAGGTCACCCGAGGCGGCGGGATCAAGCCGTCGTGAGGAAGCCGCGAACTCTTATCTGCCCTTCATGAAACGGCGCCATCGTCCGGGTGGTGACCACGATGACCTTGAAGGAACGGATCGCACCCGCTCCGGTGACGGCGTTGACCGCGAAGGTCGATCGTCGCGACCGCCGCGTCCGCCTGCTCGAAGAGGCGATCGTCGAGCTCCGCGGCGATCTCCCGGCCGCCGCCTCCGGCCTCACCGAGACCGTCAACCGCGCCTTCGGGTTCGGCTTCGGCGGCCACGGCGAGCGCGAGGAGGTGCTCGACCGCACCACCGCCGAGGCGCTGCGACTGGTCGCCGACGTCTACGGGCCCGACGCGGTCGACGAGGTTCGCCGCCGGGCCGAGCCCTGACGCCCGGCTGACGGCCGCGCCGGTCCCGCTCAGAGCGTGGTCAGCCCGACCCCGGTGAGGATGATCGCCGCCCCGAGCAGGCGGCGGTCGCTGCTCAGCGCCGCCAGCGGGATCAGCCAGGCGACGTACCAGGGGACGAGGAAGCCGGTCGTGCAGAGGAGGGCGACGGTCGCCCAGCCGGCGCCGGTGATCCAGTCGAGCTCGCCGATCCAGACCCGGTGCAGGAGCCAGGCGACGATCGCCGCGAAGACGACGGTGAGAACGACGCTGACCGGATGGGCGAGGCCGGGCAGGCCGACGGCCTTGAGCAGGAAGCCGGCGATGCTGTGTTCGCCCCCTTCGGCCTGAATGCCCTGCAGCGTCGCCAGCACGTGCAGCGGCCCGGTGCCGAAGAAGGCGTAGGCGAGGGCGACGATCACGGCGGCGCCGGCGCAGGCGCCGACCAGCAGGCCGCGGCGGGCGGCGCCGGCGCCGATCCCGCGGCGGGCGGCGAAGGCGAAGGGGAGGAGGAGGCCGGCGGTGAGCTTGACCGCGGTCGCGGTGATCAGCAGGGCGCCGCTGCTGCGCTCGCGCTCCTGCAGGAGGACGTAGAGGCCGACCGCGAGGATCGCCAGCATCAGCAGGTCGTTGTGGCCGCCGCCGACCCCGAAGACGACGATGATCGGGTTCAGCCCCACCAGCGCCGCCGCCTTCACCGAGTTGAGGCCGCGGAGGCGGGCCGCGTGCCAGATGACGAGGATCAGGACCAGGCTCGAGATCGCCGCGACCGCCTTGTAGGCGAGCACGTTGGCGGCGATGTCGAAGGGGACCAGCAGGTAGCTGAGGGCGGTGAAGACCGGCCCGTAGACGGTCGGCGTCCCGACCCACTGGGCTCCGATCAGCGGGTGCAGCGCTTCCATCGGGAAGGAGTTCGGCCCGTGCGTGTAGGGGTTGGCGTCGAAAACCGTCCCCATCCGGGCGTAGGCGGTGTAGCTGAAGACGTCGCTGGAGAACAGCGGCGGTGCGAGCAGGACGATCGCGTGCAGGGCGACGATGCAGACCAGCACCGTCTTGGCCGAGAGCCGGTCGGCCGAGCGGGCGGCGATCGCGTAGGAGGCGAACATCACCACGAAGGCGGCGATCAGCGCCCCGAGGCCGAGTTCGAACCCGGTCCCCTGCAGGGGACCGGCGAGCCAGCTCGGCAGCGGCCGCAGCGAGGTGGGGAGGACGAGTTCGCTGCGGCTGGCCGAGAAGCAGACGAGGAAGCTGGTCGCGAGCACGCCTGCAAGCGCGAGCCTCGCGTCCCATCTGGCCGGCCGCCGCGCTTCCACGGCCCAAATCTTCTCGCTTTTGCTTAAGACGCGATGAGTGGCCTCGAAGCGGGCCGGCTCAGCGCTGGGGTCGGTCCCGCGACCCCTGGCGCGAGCCTTCGCTCCCGGGCTGCCATCTCCCGAGGCGCTCGATCGGCCGCAGCTGCTCGGGGCGCAGCGGCTGCGAGACGCCGTCGCGAGCCCGGCACCGCGGGCACTCGGTCGCTCCCGAAAGGGCGCCAGCACTGAAGCGGATTCCGCACCGCTCACAGAAGAACATCGCTCCTCCTTGACACTTTCCCGTTCTTCCTGGCCGGTCTCCCGATCCTCTCCCCGGGCACTTGTGATGTCAAGCACGAAGTTGGGTAAGAGCGCAGCGGACCGGTGTGAAGCGGGCTCAACGGGGTTGCTCGAGAGGGGCACAATGGACCTGTGGAGGGGCGGATCGGAAACGAGCTCCGCCGGGAGCGCGAGGCCCGCGGGATCGGGCTCGACGAGGTCGAGGCCGCGACCGGCGTCCGCGCCCGCTTCCTGGCCGCGATCGAGGAGGAAGAGTGGGAGCGGCTGCCGGGCGAGTTCTACGCCCGCGCCTTCACCCGCACCTACGCGACCTACCTCGGCCTCGACCCTGCCGAGTTCGCGCTCGGGCCGCGGCCCGACCGGGTCGGCGAGCCCGCCGGGCCGCGGGTCGAGCCGCGGCTGGTCCCCGAGGAGGCGGCGGCGCGGCCGCGGCCGTGGCTGCAGGCGGCGGCGGTCGTCGCCGGGGTGGCGCTGCTGGCGGTGATCGCGATCGTCGCCGCGGCGCTCTCCGGCGGCGGCGCCACCAGGCCGGCCTCCTCGGGGTCAGCAGGCGAAGGGCACCACCGCGGCGGCGGCGCCCCCAACCACGCCGCCGAACAGCCCCCGCCGCCCCCGCCCGGCGTCAGCCTCCGCCTCACCGCCACGGCCGAAGTCTGGGTCTGCCTGCTCGACGCCGCCGGCAAGCCGCTGATCGACGGCCAGATCCTCGCCGCCGGCAGCGAAGCCGGGCCCTTCCACTCCCGCCGCTACTCGATGTCGTTCGGCAACGGCGGGGTCGAGCTGAAGGTCGACGGCTCCCGCGCGACGATGCCCGAAACCGGCAGCCCGATCGGCCTCGCGATCGCCGCCGACGGCAGCGTCAGCGAAATCCCCGAAGGCGAACGGCCCGAATGCGCCTGAGCCGCGAGGGCTCAGCCGTCGCCCTTGTAGCCGGCGGGCGGGCCCTCCTGAGGGCCGAGCTCGGGGGCGAAGGCGGCGCCGTAGGCGGCGAAGCGCTCCCGCCAGGAGTCGGCGGCCGGCTCGCGGCCGGCGAGCCGGTCGAGGCAGGTGTCCCAGCCGGCGGCGTTGCGGGCGGCGGAGGCGGCCGGCAGTTCGTCGACCAGGACGAGCCTGGTGCCGCCGTCGCGGGGAGTGAGCTCGAACCGCAGCGTCTCCTCGCCCCAGCTGAAGGCGAGCTCGCGCGGCTCGGCGACCGCGAGCACCTCGCCGCTCAGCGTCATCTCGATCACCTCGGCGGGGAAGGGGAAGCTGATCGCGGCCCCGACCCGCCACTCGCCGCCGTCGACGATGACGTCGCAGGGGAACCACTCGCGCAGCCGCTCGCGCTCGGTCAGGGCTGCCCAGACGACCTCCGGCGGGTCGGGCAGGTCGCGCTCGAGCCGGACCGCGGGTTGGGCTCGGTCGGTGATCAGGGTGGCGTTGGTCATCGCTGCTTCCTCCTGCGATCGAGGTGGTCTTCGAGCTTGTCGAGGCGCCGCTCCCAGAGCCGCCGGTAGGGCTCGAGCCAGTCGTCGAGCTCGGCCAGGGGCTCGGCGCGGACCCGGTAGAGGCGGCGTTGGGCGTCGACCCGGGACTCGACCAGGCCGGCCTCCCGCAGCACCCGCAGGTGCTTGGAGACGGCGGGCTGGCTCAGCTCCAGCTGAGCCACCAGGTCGCCGACCGGCCGCTCGCCGTCGCGCAGCAGGTCGAGGATCTCGACCCGGTGCGGCTCACCGAGGGCTCTGAGTACGGCGGTGCCCATGGCCATAGATTGCCATATAGGCATATAGCTTGCAAGGAATATTTAAGCCGACGCCGACCGCTCAGGTGGCGCCGGCGTCGCGGGCGGCGCTGACCGCCGGCTCGCCGGGATCGGGCGGCGACCCCGGGCGCCGCAGCCAGCCCTGGCTCCAGACGAACCAGACCGCGCCGGCCACGGTCAGCACCCCGGCGACGAAGAAGTTGAGGCGGAGGCCGAGGAAGTGGTGGGCGGGGTCGATCCGCAGCGACTCCTCGAAGATGCGGAAGGCCGAGTAGCCGGTGACGTAGAGGGCGAAGAGGCCTGGTGGGCGGATCCGTCGGTGGTTGCCGAGCCAGACGAGGAAGGCGGCGAGGCTGAGGTTCCAGATGATCTCGTAGAGGAAGGTCGGCTGGAAGGTGTCGTAGTGGGCGTAACCTTCGGGCCGGTGGACGGGGTCGATCTCGAGGCCCCAGGGGAGGCTGGTCGGGCCCCCGAAGAGCTCCTGGTTGAAGTAGTTGCCGACCCGGCCGATCGCCTGCGCGACCAGCAGCGCCGGCGCCACCGCGTCCATGAACTCGGGCACCGAGACGCCGGCCCGGTGGACTCGCCAGATCCCCACCAGCGCCCCGGCGGCGACCCCGCCCCAGATCCCGAGGCCGCCGTCCCAGACCGCGAACGGCCCCCACCAGGTGTGCGGCATTTCGTTGAAGCTGGTGATGTCGAAGTAGATGCGGCCGCCGATCAACCCGGCCGGGAAGGCCCACAGGGCGGTGTCATAGACCAGCTCGCGCGAGCCGCCGCGTTTCTCCCAGCGGCGCACGGTGATCATGATCGCCGCCGCCACCGCGAGCACGTACATCAGCCCGTAGACGTGGATTTCGAAGGGGCCGAGCGCAAGTCCGCTCGAGCTCGGGCTGGGGATGAAGGCGACCACGGGGGACGGACATCTTGACGCTTCCCGCCGCTCGGGCCTGGGAAGATCCGCGCGTGAGAGTCGCGACGCCGCTCGGCGAGTACCCCTTCGTCTTCCAGCGGGTCGAGCGCCGCGACGGTGGCTTGGCGGTCGTCGGCACCGTCGCCGGGCTCGAGTCGACCGTCGTCCTCGGGCGCGAGGACCTGGCGGCGCTGGCGAAGCGGGCGGCGCCGCCGCTGGCCGCCGCGGCCCTGCTGGTGGCGGTCATCCGCGCCTGGCGCTAGATCGCCGATCCCGCGGCGAGGTGTGACTGGCGGCGCGCCCGGCCGGGCAGATCGAGGACGCAGGCCGCCGCCTTCGCCGGTCGGCGACCAGGCTGGGCCGAGGACGCAGGGATGCGAAGTGCGCTTGGGCGCCTTTCTTTCGCATACCGAAAGAAAGGCGCCCAAAAACGCTTGCCGGGTGCGTCATCCAGGTGGGCCTGGTCGTGGAGTCAGCCATCAAGGCCCGCCGACAGAGCGTCGGACACGCGGTTGTTTTGTCGTCCGCCGGGCGATTAGGGTTCGGGAGGAATTCCTTACCGGACACGCTGCCTGGCAGCGCGACGATGAGCAAACTCAGCCACGCCCTCCACAGACTCTCGGCTCCCGCCTCCCGCCTCGCACCGGTGGCGCTGGTCGTTGCTCTGGCGCTGCTGGTCCTCGCGCCCGGCGTCGAGTCCGCGGCGGCCTCGCCGAAGCACCCGCTGCCGCCGAAGCCGAACCCGCGTGGCACGCTCGTCCAGCTCACGGGCGCCGTGGGCTGCGTCGCCGCCGGCGCCAAGCAGGGTGGCGGCTGCGCTCGCGCCCGCGCTCTCGCCGGGCCCGGACCTTTCATGGGCTCGCACGCGATCGCGATCAGCCCGGACGGCCGCAACGTCTACGTCGCCGCCTCGAAGAGCAACGCGATCACGGTCTTCTCGCGCGACCCGCGGACCGGGGCGCTGCGGCAGCCGCGTGGCACCGCCGGCTGCGTCGCCGCCAGGGCCGAGCACGGATGCGGCCTCGCGGTCGGGCTGATCGGGCCGAACTCGGTCGCGGTCAGCCCCGACGGCCGCAACGTCTACGCGACCGCCCGCGGCGGCGACTCGGTCCTCAGCTTCCAGCGCAACCGCAAGACCGGCGCCCTGCGGCAGCTGCCGCCGGCGAGCTCCGGCTGCATCTCCGGCCTGCCGGTCCCCAGCTGCGCTCCCGGCCGCGCGCTTAGCGGCCCCGACGTGGTCGCGGTCAGCCCCGACGGCGGCAACGTCTACGTCGGCTCCTTCTTCGGTAGCGCGGTCGCCAGCTTCGCCCGCGACCCGGCCGGCGGCGCCCTGACCCAGCTCGAAGGGAGCGCCGGCTGCATCGCCCTGGCGACCGGTGGCTGCGGGACCGCGATCGCCCTCGGTGCGGTCGAGGGGCTCGAGGTCAGCCCCGACGGGAGCGCCGTCTACGCCGCCGCCGCGGCCTCCGGCGCGGTCGCGGTGCTCGCCCGCGACCCGGCCAGCGGCGCCCTC
Organism: Actinomycetota bacterium; assembly: GCA_018268655.1. Taxonomy (GTDB): domain Bacteria; phylum Actinomycetota; class Thermoleophilia; order Solirubrobacterales; family 70-9; genus VAYN01. Next base: position 9,197 of record JAFDWC010000033.1, on the reverse strand, counting down.
ACCCAGTCGAGCTGCATCGTCGACGCCGCCCTGCAGGGCTGTGCGACCGGGGTCGAGCTCGGCGGCGCCAACGCCGTCGCGGCCAGCCCCGACGGCGGCGTCTACGTCACCTCGCTGCTCAGCAACAGCGTCACCACCTTCACCGAGACCGAACCGGCGCGGCTGTTCCAGAAGGAAGGCCCGGCCGGCTGCCTCGTCTTCCTGCGCTCGGCCGGCTGCTCGTTCGGGCGGGCGATCGAGGCGCCGGAGGGGCTCGCGGTCTCCCCGGACGGCCGCAACGTCTACGTCGCCGCCTTCGAAACCGGGGCGATCGACGTCCTCGCCCGCAACGGCAAGACCGGAGCCGTCCAGCTGAAGCCCGGCAAGGGCGGCTGCGTGGCGCCGAAGTCGGTGCCGGGCTGCGGCCTCGGCCGGGCGCTCGCCGGGGCCAGCTCGGTCGCGGTCAGCCCCGACGGCCGCAACGTCTACTCGACCGCTTTCGCAAGCAACGCCGTCGACGTCTTCAGGAGGATCAGATGACCGAAACCGACCGCCGTGACGGGGGTCTGACCCGCAAGCAGCTGCTCGGCGCCGGCGCCGCCGCGACCGCCACCGCCTTCCTCTCCGGGGCCGGGGTCGAGCGGGCGCTGGCGGCGAACGCCGGCGGCGGCAAGGGCGTCGCCGGGATGAACGTGATCCTCTTCATCACCGACCAGGAGCGGGAGATTCAGCACTTCCCGCCGAACTGGCTGCGGCAGAACTTGCCGGGGATGCGGCGGCTGCGGCGCCACGGCCTCAGCTTCGAAACCGCCTGCACCTCCGCCTGCATGTGCTCGCCCTCGCGCTCGAGCATGATGACCGGCTACTTCCCCGCCCAGCACGGCGTCAAGTACACGCTCGAGGAAGAAATGCCGGCGACGGAATTCCCCCAGGTCAACCTGCCGACCGGGCTGCCCAACCTCGGCACGGTGATGCGGGCCGCCGGCTACCAGGTCGCCTACAAGGGCAAGTGGCACTGCTCGAAACCGGCGACGAAGGGGCACGCGGTGCCGGCCGACCTCGAAAAGTACGGCTTCGAGGGCTGGGACCCGCCGGATGCGGGCGGGAACCAGACCGTCCCCGAGGCGGGCGGCGGCTACGTCGACAACGACGGCCGCTTCATGGAATCGAAAGGCAAGGACTCGGCCGGGGCCGAGGGGGCGCTGCAGTACCTGGACACGGTGACGACGCAGAAACGACCGTTCTTCCTGGTGATCTCACTGGTCAACCCGCACGACGTCCTCTTCTACCCGAGCCGGACCTTCGAGGAAGCGGGCTACGACAACTCCTGGCTCTCCGGCGACATCCGCCTGCCGCCGACGGTGGACGAAAGCCTCTCGAGCAAGCCGAGCGTCCAGGAGGAATTCCTCCACATCATGAACCTGACCGGGGTGCCCCGGAGGGAAGCGGAAAAACGCGCCTACCTCAACTTCTACGGCAACCTCATGCGCTCGTCCGACAACTACCTGGTCGACGTCCTCGACAAGCTCGAAGAGAAGGGCCTCTACGACGACACCCTGATCATCCGGACCTCCGACCACGGTGAGATGGGGCTCAGCCACGGCGGCCTGCGGCAGAAGAACTTCAACTTCTACGAGGAGACGCTGAAAGTGCCGCTCGTCTACTCGAACCCGAAGCTGTTCCCAAAGGCGAAGAGCTCGGAGGCGCTGGTCTCCCACGTCGACCTGCTGCCGACCCTGGCCAGCCTCGTCGACGCGCCGAAGGCGGCGCGGCGGAACTGGGCGGGGGTCGATTACTCCGACCTCGTCCTCAACCCGGACGGCGGGAAGACGGCACAGGACTACGTCGTCTTCACCTATGACGACTTCCAGTCGGGGCAGTCGAACGGGCTCTACCCGAAACCGCCGAACCACATCGTCAGCATCCGCGAAGAGCGCTGGAAGCTGGCCAAGTACCACGACGTCGAAGTCGTGATCGAAGGCGAAACGCCGGTCTCCAAGCGGCCGGCGAAGCCGAAGCCTCCGCAGTGGGAGATGTACGACCTGAAGCGCGACCCGCACGAGGAGAAGAACCTGGCGGCGCCGGGCTACGAACGCACCCCGCTGCAGGAGCGCGAATTCAGGCGGCTGCAGAAGAAGCTGGAGAAGGTCGAAAAAGCGCGGCTGCGGCCGCTGGCGGCTGCGTAGTTCACGCCCGTAGGGGCGAGGGATCAGGGTGTGCGGGGGGAGCGGCGGCGTACCCCTCCCGAAAACGCTCGCTCCGCTCGCTTGAGTGTTTTCGGGAAGGGCACCCCACCGCTCCCTACGAAATGGCTGAGGACTCGCCACGTCCCGCAGCTAACGAGGAGCTGCGGGCGTCCACCGGTTGAAGCTGCCGGCGTCTGCCGGTTGAGCTTCCGAGCCTTGTGGCCGTGAAGCTGGACGAGGTCCCTCGACCCCCTTCCCAACCGCGGGCTTTTGTCAGCCCTCCGGCGCCGTGAAGATGTCGATCGTCCCGGAGCCGCTATGGTCGTTCGCATCCCCCTCCGGCTCGACGATATGCCCGTCGACGACGATCGGGCTGTTCCAGTGCCCGGGCGAGCCCGGCAGTTCGGCCAACGGCCGCGAGGAGGAGGGCGAGTAGACGCGGATCCCGCCGGCTTCGGGTTCGTAGACGTAGACGAGGCCGCCGGCGACGATCGGGCTGGTTCCGGGGGTCGGCGTTTCCCAGAGCTGGTGGAGGCGGCCGCCGCGCAGGCGGTAGGCGGCGGTGGCGCTGAAGTCGGCGACGAAGACGGTGGTCTTGCCGCCGTGGTGCCAGACCGCCGGAACGGTGAAGAGCTGGTCGTGGCCCGGAGTGGGCAGGGTCTGGACTTCGCCCCCGAGCCGGGCCGGGCCGCCGGGCGGGTGGCCGTCGAGCCGGGCCAGGTCGAGCACCCGCATGATCCCGTCCTTGCCGGCGATGAGGACGCGGTTGCCGCCGAGCAGCGCCGGCGCGCTGGAGCCGAGGTCGAGGTCGTTGGCGTCCAGTTCGGACTGGTTGGTGGGGGTGAAGGACTGGCGCCGGCGCAGGCCCGGGACGGTCAGCTCGATGACGCTGTCACCGAAGTTCTGCTTGCCGTTCCAGTTGCCGTTGCCGGTGGAGAAGAGGATCCGCCTGCCGCCCGGCTCGACCACGGCGCCGCCGCGCGAGAGCACCGCCGAGGCGCTCTGCGGGCAGGTCCTGGGGACGATGATTCGGTGCCGGTTCGAGCAGAGGCTGTTGTAGACCGCGACGACCTTGCCGCTGCCGCGCGAGATCAGGACGACGTGGCCCTGGTAGACGGGGGCGTCGCCGATGTAGCCGCCGGTCGCGGCGATGACGTAGGGGCCGTCGAGGTTGAGTGCGGCGGCCATTTTCTCGCGGGTCGGGTCGCGGGTGATGCTGACCGGCCAGGCGCCGCCGGCCTCGCGACCGGTCGCCAGTGAGAGCTTGTGGACCCTGCCGTCGGGCGACGCGGCGTAGACGTAGCGGCCGCCGGGGTCGGCGACGGGGCTGGTGGTGGTGATCATCGCCCCGCCCTCCCAGCCGGCGTAGCCGGGCGGGGTGAAGATCCAGAGCGGCTTGCCGCTGTCGGCATCGATCGCGAAGGTGCGGCCGTAGCTGCTGGTGACGACGATCACCGCGTGTTCGGCGCCCTTGACCACGGCGTGCAGGTAGATCGGCGAGGAATCGATCGTCCCCGACAGCTTCACCGTGCGGCGGCGCAGGTGGCCGAGGTCGGCGGCGGTGATCCCGGTCGGGCGGTTTGTCGCGTTGTGGCGCTGCGGGTCGAGCCCGAACTCCGGCCACGCGGTCAGTTCCGTCCCGCTGGTCGGCGCCGAGCCGGCGGGACCGGCGCCGCTGTCGCCGAGGCCGCCGCCGCCACCGGGGGAGGTGGACGTCGAGCCGGCGCCGCAGGCGCTCAGCGCGAGCACGGTGAGCGCGAGGGCGAGGCAGGCTGACCGAGGCGCCATCGGCTCCCTCCTTACCCGGCTCCGCCCGCGTGCACCCGCCGAGGATGGCAGCTGGGCCGGCGCCGCCGCCGGCCGCCGCCGCGGCGGGAAACCGTGAATACCTTGTTACAGTCGGCGATCGTGGAATGGAGCATCGTCCACAGCCTCAATCAGTTCCTCTACCGCCACGATGCGGTCGAGGACCCGTTGGTCTTCTACATCGGCGCCTCCGAGGCACTGTTCGCGGTGACGCTCGTCCTCATCTTCATCTTCGCCAACGGCGAGCGCCTGCGCCCCTGGCGCCGCGCCGCCGTCGCCGCCGCCCTCAGCACCGGCCTGGCGCTGGTGATCGGCAAGGTGATCTCCGAATTGGTCGACCGGGCGCGGCCCTTCGTCACCCACCCCGACCAGCTCCACCTCTTCGCCTCCCACAGCGCCGACCCCGGCTTCCCCAGCGACCACGCGACCGCCGCCTTCGCGATCGCGATGGCGATCTTCCTCCGCAAGCGCTCCTGGGGGATCGTCGCCCTCGTCGCCGCGACGGTGCTCTCGGTCGGCCGGGTCGCGATCGGGGTCCATTATCCGAGCGACGTGATCGCCGGTGCGGCGCTCGGCTCGGCGGCGGCGTTGGCGCTCTGGTGGCGGCCGCTCCGCGACCGGGTCGACGCCCTGTCCGACCTGCTCGGCCGGCCGCTGGAACGACTGCTCGGGAAGCTGGGTTTCCCGGCCGTCCGTGCCTAGCGACGCCCCTCGGCAAGACCGCCGCCAGCCCTGGGACGACCCGCGGGTGGTGGCCGGCATGGAGCGGCTGCTGGCCCGCCGCCAGGAGCTGCTCGCGGCGGGCGCCAGGTCGATCGGCTGGAAGCTCGCCTTCGGGGCCGAGCCGATGCTGGAGGCGCTGGGGCTGAGGGGCCCGCTGGTCGGCTTCCTCACCGACGCGACCGTGGTCGAGAGCGGGGCGGAGGTCGCGGTCGGCGATTGGAGCGCGCCGAAGCTGGAGCCGGAGATCGCGATCCACCTCGGGCCGGGGGGCGAGGGCGTGGCGGCGATCGGGCCGCCGATCGAGCTCGCCGACGTCGACCGTCCTCCGACCGAGGTCGCGGAGGTCCTGGCCGGCGACGTCTTCCACCGCGGCGTCATCCTCGGACCGCCGCTGGCGCGGCCGCCGGGCCCGCTGGCGGTGACGGTCGAGCGCGACGGCGAGCGCTTCGCCGCCAGCGCCGACGCCGAGGCGGCCGTCGGCCGGCTCGACTCGCTGGCCGCCTACGTCTCGGTCTACCTCGCTCGCTTCGGCGCCGCCACCCGCGAGGGCGAGGTGATCATCAGCGGCTCGACCGTGCCGATGATCGACGTCGCCGCCGGGCAGTCCTGGGCCTGCCGGGTGGAGGGCGTCGGCGAGCTCGAGGTCCGCCTCACCTGAGTTGGGCCGGCGGCGAGCCACCGTCCCGAGCCGGCCCGTCACCGGATCTTCACGCCGGCGAAACAGCTTCGCCACATCGGGCGCGGAAGCCGCGCCTAGGTTGCGGTCCAGTCTCGTCCTGAGTCTCGTCAACCACACCTAAAAGGGGATTCGATGAAAGGCAAGCGCCTTACGGCGACGGCTGCGGCCGCGCTCGCATTGACGGTGGCCGCCGCCGGCACCGCCGCGACCGGAGCGTTCTCGTCGTCCAAGCAGGACCCGACCGAGCGGGCCGTGGCCGCGGCCCTGAAGGCCAAGGGCCCGAAGAACGTGATCTTCCTGCTCGGCGACGGCATGGGCACGCAGGAGATCACCGCCGCCCGCTACTACCAGGGCGTCCGCAGCCCGCTCAACGTCGACCGGATGCCGTTCACCGGCTTCGACACGTCCTGGTCCGTGAAGCCGGCCGCGGCGGCGCCCTACCCGCCCGACTACGACCCGGACTCGGCCTCGACCGGGACCGCCTGGGCGACCGGCCAGAAAACGATCGACGAGCGGATCTCGCAGGGCCCGAGCAGCGCCGAGAACGTCCCCGGCCCGAACCTGACCACGGTGCTGGAGCTGGCGCAGCGGCGGGGGATGAGGGTCGGCGACGTCTCGACCGCCGAGATCACCGACGCGACGCCGGCGGTGCTCGCCTCGCACATGTCTCTGCGCGGTTGCCAGGGCCCGGCCAACATGGGCGCCTGCCCGACCGAGACCAAGGGCGCCGGCGGCCTCGGATCGATCGCCGAGCAGGAGGTCGACCACCACGTCGACGTGCTCCTCGGCGGCGGCCGGGCCCGCTTCGAGCAGACGATCGGCGGCGGCCCGTTCGCCGGTCAGACCGTGGTTCAGTCGGCGCTGGCCCAGGGCTACCGCTACGTCACCGACGCCGACGGGCTCAGCACGGTCGGCCCCGACCAGCCGGTGCTGGGGCTGTTCAACGCCGGCAACATGTCGCTCGAGTGGAGCGGCCCGGCGGCCTCGGTCGGCAAGGGCAACACGCCGGCGCCGTGCAAAGAGGGGGTGCGGCCGCCCAACGAGCCGAGCCTGGCGGCGATGACCCGGCGGGCGATCGACCTGCTCGACGCCCGCAAGAACCGCAACGGGTTCTTCCTCCAGGTCGAGGGCGCCTCGATCGACAAGCAGGACCACGCGACCAACGCCTGCGGCCAGATCGGCGAGACGGTCGCCTTCGACCGGGCGATCGGGGTCGCGCTCGACTACCAGGAAGCGCACCCGGACACGCTGGTCGTCGTCACCGCCGACCACTCGCACACGAGCCAGATCGTCGGCGAGGACGCGAGCGGCAGCGGCCTGCCGACCGGCTACTCGACCAACCTCACCACCAGGGACGGCCAGACCCTGTCGCTCACCTACGGCACCGCCGGGTTCGGCGGCGAAGCCGGCAAAGGGCCGGTCGCGGTGCCGCCGAGCCAGCAGCACACCGGCGGCGCCGTTCCGGTCTGGGCCAGCGGGCCGGGCGGGCTGGCGGTGCTCGGGACCAACGATCACACCGACCTCTTCGGCGTCCTCGGCGGCTAGTCAGCCGCCGCTCGTCCGGTCGCTCCCACCGCGGGCTTCTCCGGGCGCCTGCGGTGGGAGCATCGGTGCCAGCCGCCGCAGCTCCTCGAGGTGGAGGCGGGAGAGGCCCTCGATTCGCTCCTCGCCGTCGGCGGTGAGCTCGACCCGGACCACGCGGTGGTCCTCGTCCTCGCGCCGGCGGCGGACCAGGCCGGCGGCGCTGGCGCGGTCGACCAGTTCGACGACGCTGTGGTGGCGCAACACCAGGTAACGGGAGAGCTCGCCGATCGTCGGCCCCGCCGGCCCGGGGTGGCCGCGCACCGCCAGCAGCAGCTGGTGCTGGGCCGGGGTCAGGCCGGCCGCTTTCGCTTCGCCCTCGCTCCAGCGCAGGAACTGGCGCAGGGCGGTGCGGAAGACCAGCAGGCGCTCGTAGTCGGCTTGGGGAAGCCCGCCCACGCTCAGGCCTCCTCGGGCCGCGCGCCGCCGCGCCCGATCAGGTCGAGCGGCCGCAGCAGCCGGGTGCGGTTGCGCTCCTCGGCGAGGTCGCGGCGGCGGCCGACGAGCAGCTGCTCGAGGCCGACCGTGCCGATCACCCGTTCCGGGGCCGCGCGTTCGGCCACCGGCAGCACCGTGTGTTCGGAGTCGGCCATCAGGTAGGCGACGTGGCGGAGGGTGTCGTCGGCGTAGGCTAGCGGCGCGCCGTTGCCCGGCTCGGCCGCCGGCCCGGCCGCCATCACGTCGCTGACGAACAGCACCTCGAGCGGGTCGACGCTGTATTCGCGGCTGAGGTGGACCCCGCGCCGCGCCACCTTCTCGGTCAGGACCGAGCGCCGCAGCAGCAGCACCGAGATCGCGTAGGCGGCGGTGGCGGCGATCAGCAGCGGCAGCAGCGCTCCCCAGCGGTGGGTCAGCTCGAGCGCGAAGACGACGCCGGTGAGCGGCGAGCGCATCAGGCCGCCGAGCACCCCGGCGAGGCCGATCAGGGCCCAGAAGCCGGGCCCGACGGCGGGGAAGACGAGGGCCTCGAGGCCGCCGAGGGCGCCGCCGATCATCAGCATCGGCGCCAGCACCCCGCCCGAGGTCCCGGAGCCGAGCGCGAACGACCAGATCAGGGTCTTGACGATGAGGATGCCGAGCAGGAGGTCGGTCGCGATCGAGCCGTTCAGCTCGGCTCCGATCACGTTGTAGCCGACCCCGAGCGCCTCCGGGACGACGAGGCCGCCGAGGCCGATCACCACGCCGCCGATCGCCGGCCACCACATCCAGTGCAGCGAGAGCCGCGAGAAGCCGTCCTCGGCGAGGTAGACGAGCGCGGTGGCGAGGATCGCCAGCAGCCCGGCGAGGACGCCGGCGAGCGCGCAGAGGGCGAAGACGCCGGCGTCGAGGTGGAGAGCGCCGCCGGGGGTGGGGAAGACCGGGCCCGGGCCGAGCAGCGGCACCCGCACGGCCGTCGCCACCGCGACCGCGGCGGCGACCGGGATGAAGCTGCGCGGCCGCCACTCGAACAGCAGCAGCTCGACCGCCAGCAGGACCGAGGCGAGCGGGGCGTCGAAGGTCGCCGCCATCCCGGCGGCCGCGCCGGCGACGAGCAGGGTCTTGCGCTCATCGGCGGAGAGGTGCAGGAGCTGGGCCGCGATCGAGCCGGCGGCGCCGCCGGTCATGATGATCGGCCCCTCGGCGCCGAACGGGCCGCCGGTGCCGATCGAGATCGCCGAGGTGATCGGCTTCAGCACCGCCACCCGCGGCTGGATCCGGCTGCCGGCGGTGAGGATCGATTCGATCGCCTCCGGGATCCCGTGGCCGCGGATCTTCTCCGAGCCGAAGCGGGCGGTGAGGCCGACGACGAGGCCGCCGCAGACCGGCGCCAGCAGGATCAGCAGCGGCGGGTGGGGGATCGCGCCGGGGGCGACGAGGGTGGTCGCGACGCGGTCGTAGAAGACGAGGTTGGTGATCAGGCCGATCAGCCGCAGCAGCGCCCAGGCGAGGACGGCGGCGACGGCGCCCAGCGGCAGCGCCAGCGCCGCGATCGCGAGCACGCGGTGGCCGACGGCGAAGTCGCCGAGGTGACGGAGGTCGGAGCTGGGGGGCACGGGCTTCGGCAAAGTATCGGATCACGATGTTTCTTGGGCGAAGGACGTTCTGTTCGAGGGACGCCCGGCCCACCTGCCGCAGGCCCAGCGGCTCATCCGCCGCAGCCCCAGCGGCTCATCCGCCGCAGCCCCACCGCCCATCCGCCGCAACCCCCGACCCTAGAAACCGCCAAAGGGGACGGGGTGCCTCCCCCCGCTTGCTGGGTTTTT
>JAFDWC010000335.1 GCA_018268655.1 Actinomycetota bacterium | reverse complement strand
GCTGTCGCTGGTGATCGTCACCCCGGCCCTGGCCGGGCCCTACGACCTCGGCACCGTCGCGGTCCGCGCCGCGCTCCGGGTCGACCCCCGGACCGCCGCGGTCAGTGTCGTCTCCGACCCGATCCCGAACGTGTTCGGCGGGGTCAAGCTGGACATCCGCTCGATCGACTTCAACGTCGACCGCAGCAAGTTCATGCTGAACCCGACCAATTGCGCCAAAGCCGCGACCGCCGGGGTCATCAACGGCGGTGGCAGCGACCCGAGCAACCCGGCGGCTTTCAGCTCCTACAGCGTCAGCTCGCCCTACCAGGCGACCGGCTGCGGCAAGCTGGCCTTCAAGCCGAAGCTGCACGTGCGGATCTACGGCCCGACCACGCGGGCGAAGAACACCCGGATCCGGGCGATCCTCGAAGCCCGCAACGGCGACGCCAACGTCGCCCGCACGGCGCTCAACCTGCCGCACTCGCTGTTCCTCGACCAGGCCCACATCCGCACCGTCTGCACCCGGGTCCAGCTGGCCGCGCAGCAGTGCCCGAAGGGGGCCGTCTACGGCCACGCCGAAGCGAAGACGCCGCTGCTCAGCAAGAAGTTGAAGGGGCCGGTGTACCTGGTCTCCTCCAACCACACGCTGCCGGACCTCGTCGCCGACCTGCGGGGTCAGGTGAACATCCAGCTCCACGGGGTGATCAGCTCCAAGCACGGCGGGCTGAAGACGGTGTTCCCGGAAGTCCCGGACGTGCCGTTGACGAAGTTCATCCTCAACATGCAGGGCGGGAAGAAGAGCCTGATCCAGAACTCGACCAACCTCTGCAAGTCGCCGCAGCGGGCGATCCTCAACATCAGGGGCCAGAACGGCAAGAAGGTGAAGAACAACAAGTTCCCGCTCGCGATCGACAGGTGCGGGAACAAGAAGGGCAAGAAGTAGCGCCGCTTCGCGGATCGCATCGCCGGCACCGGCGCGGACGGATACTCATCTACCCTCCGCGCCGGTGCGCCCTTCGCTTTCCGTCCTGATCGTCGCCTGGAGCTCCCGTGAGGAGCTGCG
>JAFDWC010000334.1 GCA_018268655.1 Actinomycetota bacterium | reverse complement strand
CTGCTGCCGCTGGGCGTCGATGTCGCGGCGTATCTCCGCCGCCGAGCGGCCCGGCTGGCCGGTCGTCAGGGGTCGCTCCGGCGTGCTCATTTGGCCTCCTTCGACGGGGTCGACACGGACGGGATCGGCGCGGTCGCCGCGGTCGGGTCCCCGGCCAGCGTCTCCTTGGTCAGCCTCGCCTCCTCGATCGCCTGCTGGGGCACCGGCGGCGAACCGGCCTTGACCGCCTTGTAGGCGAGCAGGCCGGCGAGGGCGGCGATCAGCAGGAAGATCGCGGCCTCGACGAAGAAGCCGGGCCAGGTCTTGCCGTCGAAGACCTCTTCGTTGAGCAGCCAGGCGATGCCGTCCATCACCAGGATCAGCGCCAGGAAGGCGAAGACGCCGGCGGCGATGCCGACGACCGAGCCGCGCAGCAGCTTGCCGAGCTTTTCGGAGACCTCGGCCTTCGCCAGCTCGATCTCCTCGCGGATCAGGGTCGAGCCATGCTCGGAGACCGAGACCACGAGGTCGGCCAGCGAGCGCTCGTCTTGCGGCGGCGGCGAGTGCGGCGGCGTCTGCCCCGACGAAGGCGTTGGGCCGGGCGTGCCCGCGGGGGGCGAGGTGTCTTTCTGATCGGCCATCGTCTACTCCGGCGGGTCTTCGTCGAAGAGGCGGCGGAAGAGGATCGCCGAGAGGCGCGCGGCGACGATGCTGGCGATCGCGCCGCTCGCGGCGAGCATCCCGCTCCAGATCAACCGCCTGACTATCTCGTTTTCCACTTCTCGCCCTTTCCCTCGGGAATCTGGCAGTAAACCATTCAGCGCGGCGCGAGGCCGTCGCAGATCGTCGCCACCAGCAGGTCCTTCGCTTCGTCGAAGCTGGCGTCGGAGCTGGGGACGACGTTGAAGATCCAGCCCGAAAGCAACTGCTCGATCGCGCCGTAGAAGGCCATCGAGGCGAAGATCGACGAGATGTCGTCGCGGAACTCGCCCGCCGCCTGGCCGTCGGCGACGATCTTGGCGATCGACTCGTAGGCGCGGCGGATCTCGCTCAGCCGCCGGCAGGCGGCGC
>JAFDWC010000333.1 GCA_018268655.1 Actinomycetota bacterium | reverse complement strand
CCCGCACCGTGGGGGAGCCGAGGAAGCGCTCGTGCTCCGCCTCCTCGATCGATTCGACGCGCCGCAGCTCCAGATCCGCCTCGACCCCGTGCTCGGCGAAGAGCTCGGCGAGGAGAGCGGGCAGCGCCTCGTGGTTCGGGCACCCGTCGAAGTAGAGAAGCTCGACGTTCATCCCCCAGATGATGGCGATCCGGTCAAGACACCTCCACCCCGCCCCAGAAGGCGACGTGACCGCAAATCTTGCGGATCCAGGGGAAGGTAGGTCCAGGCCCGTTGCGCCCGGCGCGACCGTGTTTTCCCGATGGCCGGGGCCGGTGGCGGCTGAGAGAGGTTCCCCTGGTGCCTCGTCCTCCCACGTCCGAATCCCCGGGAGGAACCCATGGAACGACTGAGACGGAATCTCAGCTACTCGAACGTCATGGTCACGATCCTGACCCTGTTCGTCATCAGCGGCGGCACCGCCTGCGCCGCGACAGGAATTCCTTGGATTCGGCAGGCTGGCTTGCCGCGGGCGGCTCGGCCTGTTCCTGCTCGCCGCTGCCGATCATCGCCGCGATCGGGTCGAAGGCGTGATTCGCGCAGTAGGCGGCGCCGCCGCCGATCGTGACGCAGCTGGCGAGCACCGCCGCGATGGCGCCCGGCCGCACTCCGGCGAGCGGGGTCGGGTCGACGACTCGGTAGTAGGTGGATGAGGCCTGCTGCTTGGCCTCCTCTCCGGCGCCGGGGACCTGCTGCTTGGCGTGACCGACTGCATCGGCAACCCGGTGGTCGACCCGCTCGAGCGTCCCCGGGCTCGCCGCTTCGATCGCCGGCGCGGGGAGCACCGCCGCTGCTTTCTCGCGCCACGCGAGGAGCCGCTCGTGGAGGGTCGCACAGCGACGGCAACTGCGGTTCGCCGACCATGCAGCCGCCGCCGAGACGCCCGGCGAGGAGGGCCCGCGCCTGGTCCATGATCTTGTAGATCTCGCGCTCGACGACGCGGACGCTGAGCCCAAGGCGCTCGGCGATCTCGGGGCGCTTGTGGCCGGCGACGTAGAGGGCGAGGATCGCGCGGCGGCGCCGACAGCGAGTCAGCGACCTCGCGGACCAG
>JAFDWC010000332.1 GCA_018268655.1 Actinomycetota bacterium | reverse complement strand
GGCTACACCGGGGGCGAGGGCAAGCAGGCGATCGAGGGCCTGCTCTCCTCCGGCGACGTCGGCCACTTCGACGAGGCCGGTCGCCTCTTCGTCGACGGTCGCGACGACGAGATGATCGTCTCCGGTGGCGAGAACGTGTTCCCGCGCGAGGTCGAGGACCTGCTCGCCGACCTCGCCGGGGTCGCCGAGGTGGCGGTGATCGGGGTCGAGGACGCCGAGTTCGGGCAGCGGCTGAAGGCCTTCGTCGTGCTCGAGCCGGGGGCGGAGCTGGCCGAGGTCGACCTCGTCGGCCACGTCAAGGCCAACCTGGCCGGCTACAAGGCGCCGCGGGAGGTCGAGTTCATCGACGAGCTGCCGCGCAACGCGACCGGCAAGGTGCTGAAGCGCGCGCTGGGCCGGGACGGCGCAGCGGCCGCCGGGGGCAGTAGTGTGCCCGAGGATGAGTGATCCGGCACGGCAGCCCGAGGGACCGGCGGTGCAGCTGAAAGCGGTCGGAGCTGCCCGCGAGGAGATCCAAGGGGTTGCCGGCCAGGCGCTCGAGTGGCTGAAGGTCTCCGAGCAGCGGGTCGCCGCCGCCGAGGCGCGCTCCGAGCAGGTCCGCGAGGAGCTGAAGGCGCGGGCGCTGGAGAAGATGCGCGGGTTCGCGGCCGAGGCGAAGGCCAGGGTGGAGTCCGAGCGGCGGGCGCGCGAGGCGGCGGAAGCGAAGCTGAAGGGCGTCGAGGCGCGGATCGCCGCCGCCGAGTCGGCCCGCGACCGGGCTGAGAAGAGCTTCGAACAGCAGCAGCGGAGCGCCGAAGCCGAGCGCGAGGCGCTGCTGGCGCAGGCGAGCGAGGCGCGCGCCGACGCCGAGGCGGCCCAGGCCGCGGCGAAGAACGAGGCGCAGCGCGAGGTGGCCGAGGCGCGCCGCTCGATCAAGGCCGAGGTCGAGGCCCGGGTGCGGCAGGCGAGCGAGCGGATCGAAGGCGAGGCCGACCGCAAGGTCGCCGCCGCCGAGCAGCGCGCCGCCGACGCCGAGCGCGCCGCCGAGGAGGCGCACGAGACCGCGGTGCGGATCGAGACCGAGATCGAGCGCCGGGTGATGGAGGGGACCGAGGAGGTCCGCCGCGAAGCCGAGGAAAGCGTGCG
>JAFDWC010000331.1 GCA_018268655.1 Actinomycetota bacterium | reverse complement strand
AGATGAAGCTGCCGCCGAACTCGTTCCAGCGGGCGCCGGTCCGCAGCGGCCAGCCCATCGTGTGGATCACCCGGTCGAGCGGCTCCTTCACCTCCCAGACCTCTTTCACCCCGAGCTCCCAGCGCATCGGGTCGGCGCCGTGCATGTCGAAGTAGTCGTAGGCGGCGTAGGTGAGGTGGCCGACGGTGCCCTCGGCGAGCACGGTCGCCTTGGCGACGACGTCGGAGCCAGGCTCGAAGTTGGCGAGCTCCTCCCCGTCCTTGCCGCGGCCGCGGTCGCCGGAGCGCACCCCGCGCACGACCCGGTCCTCGACCAGCAGCTGGGTCGCGGCCGTCTCGGCGAGGATGTAGACGCCGGCTTCTTCGGCTTTGTCGGCGAGGAAGCGGCCCAGCTTGGAGACCGAGGTGACGTAGTTGCCGTGGTTTCTGAAGCCGGGCGGGGGCGGCTTCATCGGGAACGCTTTCTTCGGCGTCAGCAGGTAGACGGCGTCCTTCTCGACCTCCTGGTAGACCGGCCACTCCTCCTTCGGCAGGTCCGGGAACAGCTCTTCCATCGCCGAGGGCTTCATGTTGGCCCCCGAGAGCAGGTGGGCACCGGCGACTTTGCCCTTCTCGATCACCGCGACCGGCACTTCGCCGAGCTTCTCGGTCAGCTCCGGCTCATCCTCCAGCAGCTGCATCAGCTTGTTGGCGCAGGCGAGGCCGGCCGGGCCACCCCCGACGATCGCGACGCCGACCTCGATCCGCTCGTCGACCGGGTCGCTCGGCGCGGTGATCACGCTGGCCGAGTCGAAGGGCGGCGGGTACTCGCTCGGTGCAACTGCCATCTGTGATTCCTCCTGGGCCGAGAACGGCTGAGCCGGAGCTCAGCCGCCTTTCTTCTGCTTGATCGCCTCGGTCAGCTTGGGGACGATCTTGTGCAGGTCGCCGACCACGCCGAGGTCGGAGAACTCGAAGATCGGCGCGTTCGGGTCCTTGTTGATAGCCAGGATGTTCTCCGAGCTCTGCATCCCGACCTTGTGCTGGATCGCCCCGGAGATGCCGGCGGCGAGGTAGAGCTTCGGCGCCACGGTCTTCCCGGTCTGACCGATCTGGGCGGCGTAGGGGTACCAGCCGGCGTCGACCACGGCGCGGGTGGCGGCAACCGCCC
>JAFDWC010000330.1 GCA_018268655.1 Actinomycetota bacterium | reverse complement strand
GGAGAACTAGGTGGAGAGCGCCACCGTCACGCTGGATCACGGCCACGCCGAGCACCACGGGCCCCCCGAGGCCAACCAGAGCTCGCGGATCGACCGCCAGACCCTTGGCATCCTCCTCTTCATCATCTCCGAGGTGATGGTGTTCGGGGCGTTCTTCGCCTCGTACTTCTTCCTCCGCGTCGTCGTCAACCCCGGCCAGTGGCCGCCGGAACCGTACGAACTCCCGGTCGCGGTCGCGGGCCTCAACACGGCGATCCTGGTGTCCTCGAGCTTCACGATCCACTACGCGCTGGAGGCGATCCGCCGCGGCAACCGCGCCGGGATGAAACTCGGTCTGGTCCTCACCTGGATGCTGGGCGCGACCTTCCTCTTCATTCAGATCAACGAGTACGCGCACATCGGCTTCAGTGCCCGCGATCTCGCGTTCGGCTCGATCTTCTACTGCCTCACCGGTCTCCACGGAGCCCACGTCTTCATCGGCCTGCTGCTGCTCAGCTTCGCCACGATCCGGGCCTTCCGCGGGCATTTCGGCCCGGATGCGAAAGATCACCTCGGTGTCGAGGTGCCAGGGATTTACTGGCATTTTGTCGACATCATGTGGCTCATCGTCTTTCTCACCGTTTACGTGCTTTAGCACGGGCGCTGCAAACCGGCGCCTGGCGTTGTCCTCGGTCGCTCAGGTCGGGTCACGCACTTGTAGTGCGCTCCCTCCCATCGCTCCCTGCGTCCTAGCCAGGCTTCGTTTTCGCGCCCGTGCGAGATTTGGTAGGGACGGTGGCGGGCGGCGAAATCCGGTTGCGGACTGAAAGACTGAGGGCGTGAAGCTCAACGAGGAGGCGGTCTTCAAATGGGTCGTGATCGTGGGGGCTGTGGTTGCCTTCCTGGTTGCGGTGACGCTGCTGACGAGGCCGCTGGTGGGCGCGATTCTGTTCGGGCTGTTCCTGGTCGCAGGGTGCGTTCACGCGTATCGCTGGGCGGTCGGCAAGCGGCGCGAAAGTCGTCAATAAAGTTTTAGACAGTGCAGACAATAGGTTGCATTATCTGCGCTAGTCTGCTTGCATGGCTGTGGCGATGAGAGACCGTTGGACTGACGACCGGCTCGACGACCTGAAGGGATCCGTCGAAAGAGGCTTCGAGCAGGTCGACAGACGCTTCGAGCAGGTCGACAGACGCTTCGAGCAGGTCGACAGACGCTTCGAGCAGGTCGACA
>JAFDWC010000032.1 GCA_018268655.1 Actinomycetota bacterium | reverse complement strand
CCCTCACGCAAGACCCTGATCCCTCGCCGTCCCTCGGGCTGGCCCCTCAACCTCAGTCGACTCAATCGACGCCGAACAGGCGCGCGTGCAGGGCGCGGATCTCCTCGGCCAGCTCCGGGTCCGGCCCGGCAACGGCGATGTCCGGGGCTACCGCGTTGATCGGCAGTGGGGCGATCCCGCTGGCCGCGATGCCCCACTCCTGGTGCCAGGTGGTGAGCTGCTCGGCGCTCGCGGCGAAGACGATGCGGCCGAGGCCGACCCAGGCGTGGGCGGCGCTGCACATCGGGCAGTGCTCGCCGGAGGTGTAGACGGTGCTCCCGCGGCGCTGCTCCAGGGGCAGGTTGGCGGCGGCCCAGCGGGCGATCTCGAACTCGGGGTGGCGGGTCTGGTCGCCGCCGCCGACCCGGTTGCGGTCCTCGAAGCGGATGACGCCGTCGGCGTCGACGAGCAGCGAGCCGAAGGGCTCGTCGCCGGCATCGAGAGCCTCGCGGGCGAGCTCAACGCAGCGTCGCAGCCGCTGGCGATCCTCTGGTGTCAGCGTGGGCACGTCGGCCGCCATCGCGTCGGCATGCTCTCACACGGGGCCGCTAGCCTGGGGTTGTGCCTGACAACGGTCGGCCTCCGGCGTTTCGGGGTAGGTGACACGGCTTGAGCACTGCAGCTTCCTCGCTCAGCGACGCGCGCCTGACCCAGCGTGCCGTGCGCGGCAGCAGCCGCGCCTTCGAGGCGATCTTCGAGCGCTACCACCAGGACCTCTACCGCTACTGCGCGGCGATCGTCGGCAACGCCGCCGATGCCCAGGACGCGGTCCAGAGCACGATGTTGAAGGTGCTGCAGGCGCTGCCGGGGGAGCAGCGGCGGATCGAGCTGAAGCCCTGGCTCTATCGAATCGCCCACAACGAGGCGATCGAAATTGTCCGCCGGCGGGGGCCAATCGAGGAGATCGACGCCGACACCCTGCTCGAGCCGCGGGCGAGCGCCGCCGAGGAGGCGATCGTTCGGGAGCGGCTGCGGCGCCTCGTCGCCGACGTCGCCGCGCTGCCCGAGCGCCAGCGCGGGGCGCTGGTGATGCGCGAGCTGGCCGGGCTCGACTTCGACCAGATCGGCGCCGCCCTCGGCACCTCGGCGGCGACGGCGCGACAGACCCTCTACGAGGCTCGGCTGGGGCTGAGGCGGATGCACGAGGGGCGTGAGATGGACTGCGCGGCGATGATGCGGGCGATCTCCAACGGCGACCGCAGGCTGCTGCGCGGGCGCAAGCTGCGCGCTCACCTGCGGGCCTGCCCGGGCTGCCGCGCCTTCCGGGCCGAAATCGAGGAACGGGGAGCGGAGCTGGCGCTGGTCGCGCCACTGCCGGCCGCCGCCGCGGCGGGGGTGCTGCAGGCGGTGCTCGGAGGCGGCAGTGCGGCCGGGGTCGCTGGGGCCGGCGCGGCGACCGCCGGGACGGCGGGGGCCGTCGCCGGCAAATCGCTGCTCGGCGCCACCGCGCTGAAGGCGGCTGCCGCGGTCGGCGTGGTGGTGGCGATCGGAGTCACCGCGGCCGACCAGCGCGGCCTGATCCACCTCGCCCCGGGTCCGTCCCACCGGCCGCCCGCGGCCAACTCGGCGCCGCCGGCCGCCGCCGCGCCCGCCACCGGCGCGGCGGCGGCGATCGAACGTGACCGGGCCGCCTCGGTCGCCACCGGAGCCGCGGCCGCGCAAGGTTCGGCCGGGGCGGGCCGAGTCGACAGCGCGCGGCGCCTCGGCGCCGCTACGGCCGCCGCCCCGGCGCGGGCGCACCGCAACCACGAACCGGCGTCCGCGGTCCCCACCGTCCCCGGCAGCGGCGACAACGGCAAGCATCTCGGCCAGCTCAAGCAGGCGGAAGAAAACTCGGTTCCGGCCGCTGGCGCCGGCGGCCACGGCAACTCCGCCGGCGCCCCGGGCCACGCCGTGCCGAAGTCCGCCCCCGGCCAGGCGAAGGTGAAGGCGCCGGCTCCGGGTCACGTCAAGGCGAAGGCGCCGGGCAGGGCAAAGGCGCCCAAGCATCCGGCGGCGCCGGCGAAGGCGCCGCCCGGCCAGACGAAGAAGGCCGCCGCCGAGGGGGCGCCCGCGGCGCCCGCCGCGGCCACGGCCGCCGATGCGCTCCCCCCGGCCCACCCGAGCCATCCCGAAACCGCTGCCCTGGCCCCCGAACCGGCCCCCGAAGCCCACGGCGGGGCGGGACCCGAATCAAGGCCCTGATAGTGGTAGCCGATCAAGCTCTGAATAGAGCCTGACGCTCGTCCTCTCGCTCCGTTTGCAGAGCGAGAGGAAACCAACCGACCCAGGAGGCAACGATGAAATCGCACCCGAGGCTGATCGCCGCGGTCTGCGCGCTGGCCCTGGTCGCCCTGCCGGCGACGGCGCTCGCGGCGACGGCCGGCCCCAACTACAAGCCCGAAAACCCAGGCAACTCGGCGCACGAACACCCGGTGAAGCCGAACGCGCCCGCTGGAGCGAAGGCGAAAGCCTATGGCCGCTTCTGCCAGGCGGAGAGTAAGAAACACGTACCGGGGATGAAGGGCACCCCGTTCAGCCAGTGCGTCACCGCGGCGGCGAAGATGGCCAACGGAACCACCACGAGCCCCGCCAAGGCCTGCGCGGCGGAGAGCAAGGAACACGTCGCCGGGATGAAGGGCACCCCGTTCTCGGTCTGCGTCAAAGCCGCCAAGAACGTCGGGGCAGCATCCGCATAGGAGAACCGAGTCACCAGCTCGCAGGCGCAGCGCTTGCAACAGACCGATAGCGCCCGCAACCGGTAGCTCGATGAGGTTGCCCTTTGCCGCCATGGGCGCGGCATAGGGCAACCTCAGTTCGCCGAGAGGCTGTCGCGGTTCGCCGGAGACCCCGGCGAAAACGCAAACTAGATTCATTCTCATTAAGCTTCTCGCGCATGAGCACCGGATTCCGGCCTCAGCGCCTGCTTCCCCGCACCGCCTGCATCCTGCTGGCCGTCCCGCTCGTCCTTCTCGTCGCCGGATGCGGTGGCGGCGGCGCCGCGGCGGCAGAAGACGGCAAGCTCAACGTCGTCGCCGCCGAGGACTTCTGGGGCTCGATCGCCGCGCAGCTCGGCGGCGAAGCGGTGGTGGTGACCAGCGTCATCACCAACCCCGCCGCCGATCCCCACGACTACGAACCGACGAGTGCCGATGCCAGGGCCTTGGCCGGCGCCCAGATCTCGATCGTCAACGGGATCGGCTATGACGAATGGGCCTCGAAGCTGCTGGCCGCGAGCCCCGACTCCGGCCGGACGGAAATCTCGGTCGGCGACGTGCTCGGCCTCGCCAGCGGCGACAACCCGCACCAGTGGTACTCGCCGGCTTCGGTCCACCGGGTGGTCGACGCGGTCGTCGCCGCCTACGAAAAGGCGCGGCCCGGCAAAGCGCTCTACTTCCAGCAGCAGAAGGCGAGGTTCGAAAGCGCCGGGCTGGCCGAATACGACCGCCTGATCGCCCGCATCAGGGCCCGCTTCGGCGGCGAGCCGGTCGGCGCCTCGGAGAGCATCTTCGAACCGCTGGCCCCCGCCCTGGGGCTGCGGCTGATCACCCCGAAGGGGTTCATGGACGCGATCGCCGAGGGCACCGAAGCGACCCCGGCCGAGAAGGCGACCGCCGACGAACAGCTGGCCGGCCGGCAGCTGAAGCTGTGGGTTTACAACAGCCAGAACGCGACCCCGGACGTGAAGCGACTGAACGAAGCGGCGGCCGCGGCGGGGATCCCGATCGCGACCGTGACCGAGACGATGACCCCAGCCGGGGCCAGCTTCGAGCAGTGGATGACTCGCGAGCTGCGCGGGATCGCCGCCGCCCTCGCCAAGGGGGCGCCTTGAGCTCCTCGACCAAAGCCGTCCGGACCGAGGCGGGGCGGGGCGCGGAGGGGGCGGCGATCCGGCTCGAGGGCGCCGCCGCGCGCCGTGGCCCGCGGCGGATCTGGTCCGGCGTCGACCTGCGGATCGGCCAGGGCGAGTTCGTCGCCGTGCTCGGCCCGAACGGCGCCGGCAAGTCGACCCTGCTTGACGTCGTCCTCGGGCTGCTGCCGCTGAGCGAGGGCGGCGCCAGCGTCCTCGGCGCGCCGCCGGGAGCAGCCCGCGGCGGCATCGGCTACCTGCCGCAGCGGCGCAGCTTCGACGCTGCCACCCGGATTCGCGGTAGGGAGCTGGTCCGGCTCGGACTCGACGGCGCGCGCTGGGGCTTCCCGCTGCCGCCCCGGCTCAGCGCCGCCGCCCGCCGCGCCAACCGCCGGGTCGAGGAGATGATCGAGCTGGTCGGCGCCTCCGCCTACGCCGCGCGGCCGATCGGCGAGCTCTCCGGGGGCGAGCAGCAGCGGCTGCTGATCGCCCAGGCCCTGGTGCGAGAGCCGCGGCTGCTCCTGCTCGACGAGCCGCTCGACAGTCTCGACCTCCCCAACCAGGCGGCGGTCGCCGGGCTGGTCGAGCGGATCTGCGAGAGCCAGGGGGTGACGGTGCTGCTGGTCGCCCACGACGTCAACCCGATCCTTCCCTACCTCGATCGGGTCGTCTACTTCGCCGAGGGCCGGGGAATCGAAGGGGCGCCGCGCGAGGTGATCGACGGCGCCACCCTGAGCCGCCTCTACGGCGCCCCGGTCGAGGTTCTCGAAGCCTCCGACGGACGCCTCGTCGTCGTCGGAACGCCGGAGCCTCCGGCCCACCAGGACTGCCACCACGCCGAGGCTGAGGGCGAGGGACGGTGAACGCGCTCACCGGGATCTCGCTCGACCCGGTCGCCGACTTCGAAGCGGTGACCGAATTCCCGTTCATGGTCAACGCCCTCTGGGCGGGGACGATCGTCGCCGTTCTCGCCGGCGCCGTCGGCTGGTTCATGGTCCTGCGCCGGCAGACCTTCGCCGGCCACACGCTCTCGGTGATCGCCTTTCCGGGAGCGGCCGCGGCGGCGCTGGCGGGGCTGCCGCTGGCGGTCGGCTACTTCGGCGCCTGCGCGCTCGGGGCGCTGGGGCTGGCCGCGGTCAGCCGACCGGGTGCCGCCGGCTCCGGGCAGGCCGACGAGTCGGCGGCGATCGGGACCCTGCAGGCGCTCGCGCTCGGGCTCGGCTTCCTCTTCGTCAACCTCTACGGCGGTCAGCTGGCGAGCCTCGAGTCGCTGTTGTTCGGAACCTTTCTCGGGATCACCAGCGGCCAGGTGCAGACGCTGCTCTGGGTCGCCGTCGCCGCGCTCCTCGCGCTGGCGGCGATCGGCAGGCCGCTGCTCTTCGCCTCGGTGGACGGCGAGGTCGCCCGCGCCGCCGGGGTGCCGACCCGGCTGCTGGGCGCGGCCTTCCTCCTGTTGCTCGGCCTGGCGGTGGCGGCGACCGCGGAGATCACCGGCGCCCTGCTCGTCTTCGCCCTGCTGGTGACGCCGGCGGCGACCGCCCAGCAGCTGACCGCCCGTCCCGGCCTGGGGATCGCGCTCTCGGTCGCGCTCGCCCTGCTCGTCACCTGGGTCGGCCTGACGATCGCCTACTTCTCTCCCTACCCGGTCGGGTTCTGGGTGACCAGCCTCTCGTTCGGGCTCTACCTCGCGGTCCGGCTCGGGGTCGGGGTGGGGCGGCGTTGGGGCCCGCGGGCCGGCCCCGCCGCCGCAATCGGTGCGGAGGCCTGATGCTGGCGCACGAATTCATGCGCAACGCCTTCCTCGCCGGCACCTTCGTCGCCCTCGCCTGCGGCCTGGTCGGCTACTTCGTCGTCCTCCGTGCCCAGGTCTTCGCCGGCGACGCGCTCAGCCACGTCGCCTTCACCGGCGCCCTCGCCGCCGCGGCGGCCGGGGCCGACATCCGGCTCGGCCTCTTCGTCGCCACCGTCGGGGTCGCCGCCGGGATCGGGGCGCTCGGCCGCCGGGCTCGCCCCGACGACGTCGTAATCGGCTCCGTCTTCGCCTGGATCCTCGGGCTCGGCGCGCTCTTCCTCTCGATCTTCATCGCCGGCTCCAGTGGCTCCGACGGGACCGCCGCGGTGCGGGTCCTGTTCGGCTCGATCCTCGGCCTCTCGGCCGGCGAAGCGCGGCTCGCCGCGCTGATCGCCGCGGCTGCCTGCGTTGCGCTGCTGGCGCTGGCGCGGCCGCTGCTGCTGAGCACGCTCGACCCCGAGGTGGCCCGCGGGCTCGGGGTCCCGGTGCGGGCGCTCGGGGGCGCCTTCCTCGTCATCCTCGGCGCCGTCGCCGCCGAGGCGACGCAGGCGGTCGGGGCCCTCCTGCTGCTCGGGCTGCTGGCGGCTCCGGGCGGCGCCGCGCGGCTGCTCAGCGACCGTCCCTGGCACGGCCTCGCGCTCGCCGCGGCGATCGCGGTCGGCTCGACCTGGGCCGGCCTCGTCCTCAGCTACGAGATCGAATCGCTGCCGGCCGGGACCGCGATCGTCGCCGTCGCCACCGCCGTGTTCGTCTTCGCCGCGGCCCGCCGAGCCCTCGCCTCCGGCTCGATTCGACCATCTAGCATCGAGGCATGACCGCCGGCGCCGAGATCGACTGGGCCGACCACGCCCTCACGACCCTGCAGGAGGCCGGCCACCGCCGCGGCGGCGCCCGCACCGCGGTGGTCGAGGCGCTGGCCGCCCACGACTGCGCGGTCACCGCCCTCGACCTCGACGACGAGCTCGCCCGCCGTCGCCCCCGGGTCGCCCGCGCCAGCGTCTACCGGGCCCTCGAGCAGCTCGAGCAGCTCGGCCTCGTGCGGCGGATCGAGGTCGGGCGCGGCGTCGCCGGCTACGAGCGGGTCGACCCGACCGGCCACCACCATCACCACGCGATCTGCCGCGACTGCGGCCGCATGGTCCCGTTCGAGGATCGCTCGCTCGAGAGAGCGATCGGCAAGCTCTGCGAGGACCTCGACTTCGAAGTCGCCGAGCACGATGTGGTCCTGCGCGGCCGCTGCCAGCACTGCTCGCTCTGAGAGCGCTCAGGCGAAGACGTGGCGCGGACGCAGGGAGGGTGACGCCGCGAGCGCACTCAGGCGCGGGAGCAAGTCACCCGACCGAGGACAAAGCCACGTCGAGCATGAGCGCTCTCAGCTGTAGCGGTCCCATTCTTCAAGATAGGGCAAGGGGTCGAAGGGGGCGCCGCCCTCGTACCAGCCGGGGGCGCCCCACATCTCGAAGTGGAGGTGGCAGGCGGTGGCGTCGCCGGTCTCGCCGACGAAGCCGATCGGCTGGCCGGTCCGGACGGTTTCGCCGGTGTGGAGGGGGGAGGGTTCGGCCAGGTGCGCGTACATGAAGTCGACCGGGGTGCCGCGGCCGTCGATCACGATGTAGTTGCCGGCGAGCGATTGGTAGCCGGCGTACTGGACGACGCCGCCGCGGGCGGCGACCAGCGGCGTTCCGCAGGCGGCCATCGTGTCCTGGCCCTGGTGGCTGTGTCCGGCGCGGCCGGCGCCGAAGCGGCCGGCGCTGGTGCCGAATTCGTGCGGGCCGAGCACCGGGAAGGCGAAGCGGTAGAAGGAGAAGCCGAGCGAGAGCTTGGTCCCGCTGGTGGCGCGGCGGGCGGCCGGGGCGCCGGCCGTCTGCGGTGAGACGCGGAAGCTGTAGCGACCGTTCGGCGCCGGTCGGTTTTCGTTGGTCGACCCGTCCCAGCGGATCGTCACCGGCAGGTTCGGTTCGACCCCTTCCAGATAGAAGGTCTTGACCGCGGCCCCGCTGGCGTCGACGACGTCGACCCGGAGGTCGTTGTCGGCCTGGGTCGAGCCGATCGTGAACTTGAGCCGGGCGGCGCGGTAGCCGAAGTAGAAGGACTTGCGGGGCGCGGTTTCGGCGGCGACCAGCGTGACCAGGCCGGCGGTCGGAGTCGCCGCGGGAGCCCCGGTGGCGCTGCTCGGCGGCGCCGGGGCGGCCGCGGGGATCGTCGCGCCGCCGGTCGCCGCCGCGGCGGCACCCGGACAGGCCAGCGCCAGGGCTGAGCCCGCGATCGCCACCATCGATTTCGCCCCGGGCCACCGACCCGACCGGCTGCGCACCAAAAGCCCTCTCCCTCGATCGCCTGCGGAGTTAGCTGACGGGCTCGCGCTGAAAGAGATGCGCTACGAGCGAAATTCGCCCGATTCGCCCCCGGGACCTGCCATGGTCCCCGCGGTTCCTCCGCTCCGATCCGGCGGTCCGAATCGGACTCGGCATGACTGGCGCGGCAGCATACCGGCCGAGATGGCTATCATCCCCCGGCCGCGCTGGTTCTGCCGCGCGGTTTTTGCGCGATGAAGACCTTCGTAGCCACACCCGCCAACCGCCAGCGCGACTGGTACGTCGTCGACGCCGAGGGCCAGACCCTGGGTCGGCTGGCGACCCAGATCGCCGACGCTCTGCGGGGCAAGCGCAAGCCCGAGTACACGCCGCACGTCGACACCGGCGACTTCATCGTCGTCGTCAACGCGGAGAAGATTCGGGTCACCGGCGACAAGCTCGCGCAGAAGACCTACTGGCGCCACAGCGGCTATCCCGGCGGGATCAAGTCGCGCACGCTCGGCGAGATGCTCGAGCGCCGGCCCGAGGAGGTGATCCGCAAGGCGGTGAAGGGGATGCTGCCGCGGAACCGCCTCGCCCGTCAGCAGCTGACCAAGCTGAAGGTGTACGCCGGTCCGGATCATCCACACGCCGCGCAGCAGCCGAAACCGATGGAGACGAACTAGATGTCAGACGACGAGACGACGAAACCGGTCGACGAGACGGACGAGGGACACGGCGCACAGGACGCGGGTCCTGTCGCCGATGAGACCGCCTCGACCTTGCCGGCCGAGGATCCCTCCTCGGCGCCACCCGCGTCAGATGCGTCGGAGGCCCCGGCCGCGGCGGCCGAGGGCGAGGCGCCGGCTGCCGATGAGCCCGCTCCTGAAGCTGACGAGGGACCGGCCGCTGAGGCGGCCCCCGAGGCCGAGGCTGCGCCCGAGGCGGAGGCTGCACCCGAGGCGGAGGAGGCTCCTGCCGAGGAGCAGCGTTCCGCGCCGGAGAAGCCGAAGGCCGAGGAGCCGAAGAAGGAGATCATTCCGGGTGCCGACCTGGAGCCGATCGCGGTCGAGCCCGAGGCGCCCGAGCTGAGCGCCGAGGAGCGCGCCCGGCTCGAAGCCGAGGAAGAGGAACGCGCCCGCCGCGAGGCCGAGCTCGCCGCCGCCGACGCCGAGCCCGACGCCAGCCGCGCCCCGGCGAAGATGGAGAGCGGCGCTCGCTTCCTCGCCACCGGCAAGCGCAAGAGCTCGATCGCCCGCGTCACCCTGGTCCCCGGCGACGGCAAGTTCGAGATCAACAAGCGCGGCCTCGAGGAGTTCTTCCCGCGGCCGCTGCACCAGACGATGGTGCGCCAGCCGCTCGCCGTCTCCGGCTACGAGGGCAGCGTCGACGTCCGCGTCCGCGTCCACGGGGGCGGGGTAAGCGGTCAGGCCGGCGCCGTGCGCCACGGGATCGCCCGGGCGCTGACCGAGATCGACGCCGAGCTGCGCGGCGACCTCAAGCGCCGCGGCTTCCTCACCCGGGACGCCCGGGTCAAGGAGCGGCGCAAGGCCGGCCTCAAGAAGGCCCGCAAGCGGCCGCAGTTCAGCAAGCGCTAAAAGCCGCGTGGCAGCGATCGAGCGCAAGCTCTTCGGTACCGACGGCGTCCGAGGAGAGGCTGGGACGTTCCTCAGCGCCGAGCTGGCGACCGCGCTTGGCAGTGCCGTGACGGCGACGCTCCCGGCCGAGCGTCCGCAGGTCCTGATCGTCCGCGACACCCGCGAGTCGGGGCCGATGCTGGAGGCGGCTCTGGCCGCGGGCATCGCCAGCGCCGGCGGTGACGCGCTGCTCGCCGGGGTACTGCCGACGCCGGCGGCGGCGATCTTGGTCCGCCGCCTCGGGCTCGACCTCGCCGCCGTTGTCTCCGCCTCCCACAACCCCTACCGCGACAACGGCATCAAGTTCTTCACCGGCGACGGGCTGAAGCTGCCCGACGAGGAGGAGGCGCGGATCGAGGCGCTGCTCGAGGCTCCGCCCCCGGCGGCCGCCGCGGTCGGCCGCGTCCGCGAGCTCGAGGGCGGGGCGGAGGACTACCTGCGCGAGCTGACCGCCGCCTTCCCACTCGACCTCTCCGGCCGCCGCGTCCTCCTCGACTGCGCCAACGGCGCCACCCACCGGGTCGCGCCGGCGATCTTCGAACGGCTCGGCGCCGCGGTCGAGGTGATCGGGGCCGAGCCCGACGGCCGCAACATCAACGACGGCTGCGGCTCCACCCACGTCGAGCGACTGGCCGAGCGGGTCGCCGCGTCCGAGGCCGAGGTCGGGTTCGCCTTCGACGGCGACGGCGACCGCGTCCTCGCGGTCGACGCCGGCGGCCGCGTCCACGACGGCGACGAGCTGATCGCCCTGGCGGCCCGCGGCCTCGCTGCGCGGGGCGAGCTCGGGGGCGGGGTCGTAGTCACTGTGATGACCAACTTCGGCTTCCACCGGGCGATGGCGGAGGCCGGGATCGAGGTCGCGGTCACCCAGGTCGGCGACCGCTACGTGATCGACGAGATGCGCCGCCGCGGCTGGCGGCTCGGCGGCGAGCAGTCGGGCCACATCATCGCCACCGACTTCGTCTCCACCGGCGACGGCATCGCCGCCGCCCTGACCGCGATGCGCGAGCTCGGCAGCGACGGGCTCGCCGACGCGGTGCCGATGGAGAAGCTGCCCCAGACCCTGGTCAACGTCAGGGTCGCCGACCGCGAGGCGATCGCCGGCGCCGCCGCCGTCTGGGCGGCGGTGGAGAAGGAGAACGCCAGCCTCGAGGGCCGCGGCCGCGTCCTTCTCCGCCCGTCTGGCACCGAGCCTCTCGTCCGGGTCATGGTCGAGGCCCCGAGTGCCGAGGAGGCCAACGCCGTCTGCGCCCGTCTCGCCGCCCTGGTCGAGCAAGAGCTGGCTTGACCTCCGGCGAACGGTAAGCCCTCTGGACGCTTGATCTAGAGACAGCTTGGCCGGGCGAGGTCCGCGTGTGACTAACCTGTTCGCCTCTCATGTGCGGGATCGTCGGATACGTGGGCAGCAGGCCCTGTGAGGAGCTCCTCCTCACCGGGCTCGAAAAGCTCGAATACCGGGGCTACGACTCGGCCGGGATCTCGCTGCTCGACGGCGAGGCGGTTGAGACCGTGCACGCGGTCGGCAACCTCGCCAACCTGCGCGCAGCGGTCGCCAGGCGGACCAACGGCGACGGCCCGCTCTCCGAGGCGACGATCGGTATCGCCCATACCCGCTGGGCGACCCACGGCCGGGTCACCGAGGAGAACGCCCACCCCCACGACGACAGCTCCGGCCGGGTCCACATCGTCCTCAACGGGATCGTCGAGAACCACGCGGCGCTGCGGCGGAGGCTGCAGGAGGAAGGCCAGGAGTTCACCTCCGAGACGGACGCCGAGGTCGTCGCCCACCTGATCGCCAGCCACTATGACGGCGACCTCGCCGCCGCCGTCCGCGCCGCCTATGCCGAGCTCCGCGGCCACTACGCCTTCGTCGCCCTGCACGCGGCCGAGCCGGGTCGCCTCCTTGGCGCCCGCAAGGAGTGCCCGCTGGTCGCCGGCATCGGCGAGGGGGAGACCTTCCTCGCCTCGGCGATCCCCGCCTTCCTCGCCGACACCCGCACCGCGATGCCGATCGAAAACGACGAGATCGTCGAAATCGACGCCGCCGGG
Organism: Actinomycetota bacterium; assembly: GCA_018268655.1. Taxonomy (GTDB): domain Bacteria; phylum Actinomycetota; class Thermoleophilia; order Solirubrobacterales; family 70-9; genus VAYN01. The sequence goes on along the minus strand of JAFDWC010000032.1, from coordinate 13,474 downwards.
GTGCGGATCACCGACCCCGCCGGCAACCCGATCGAGCGCGCGCCCGAAGCGGTGACCTGGGACGCCGACGCGGCGGAGAAAGGTGGCTACGACACCTTCATGCTGAAGGAGATCCACGAACAGGCCGACGCCGTCGCCGAGACCATCACCGACCGCCTGCCCGGCGAGGACGGGGTCGACCTCGCCGACGTCGACCTCTCCGACGAGTTCCTGCGCGGGGTGGGGCGGATCGTGATCGTCGCCTGCGGGACCAGCTACCACGCCGGGCTGGTCGGTCGCTACGCGATCGAGGAGTGGGCGCGGGTGCCGGTCGAAATGGACATCGCCTCCGAGTACCGCTACCGCAACCCCGTGATCGGCCCCGGCGACCTGGTGATCGGCATCACCCAGTCGGGCGAGACCGCTGACACCCTGGCGGCGATGCGGCTGGCCCGCGAGGCCGGCGCGACGGTGCTGGCCGTCACCAACATCATGGGCAGCCAGGCGACCCGCGACGCCGACGCCGTCCTCTTCACCCGCGCCGGCCTCGAGATCGGCGTCGCCGCGACCAAGACCTTCCTCGCCCAGGTGGCGGCGATCTACCTGCTCGGGCTGCGGCTGGCCGAGCTGCGCGGCACCCTGCCGCAGCCGCGGATCCGGGAGCTGGTCGCGGAGATGAAGCAGCTGCCGGTGAAGATCGACGAGACGCTGGCGATGACCGAGGAGCCGGTCCGGCGTGTCGCCGAGCAGCACGCCCAGCGCGAGTTCTTCCTCTACCTCGGTCGCCACATCGCCCTGCCGGTCTGCCTCGAGGGCGCGCTGAAGCTGAAGGAGGTCTCCTACATCCCGACCGACGCCTACGCGGCGGGGGAGATGAAGCACGGCCCGATCGCCCTGCTCGACGAGGCGACCCCGGTCGTCTGCGTCGCCACCGAGAGCCCGGTGCTGGAGAAGGTGATCTCCAACGTCGAAGAGGTGCGGGCGCGCGGGGCGGAGACGATCGCGATCGCGACCGCCGGCGACGACCGCGTCGCCGAGATCGCCGAGGCGACGATCGAGGTCGCCGCCACCGACTGGATCCTGCAGCCGATCGTCGCGGTGCTGCCGCTGCAGCTGCTCGCCTACGACATCGCCCGCGCCCGCGGCCTCAACGTCGACCAGCCCCGTAATTTGGCCAAGACCGTCACGGTCGAGTAATCGGCGCTCCCCGATCGGCTAGGGTTGCGCGCTGCGTGAGGCACCGTTTCGTCCCAATTCTGCTCCTCGCGGCGCTCGTCGCTGCTCTCGTGGCCGGCTGCGGCGGCGACTCCTCCAGCGCTGAGAAGGACCCGGCCGAAGCGGCGCCGCCCACCGCCTCGGTCTTCGTCGAAGCCAAGATCCAGCCCGATGGCGAGATCGCCGAAAACGTCGATTCGCTGGCCGAGAAGGTCGCCGGGATCGAAAACGTCGGCGCACTGATCACCGAAGAAATCGAGAAGGCGGCCAGCGCCGAAGGCCAGCAGCTCGACTTCGAAAAGGAAATCGAGCCCTGGCTCGGCGAGGAGGTCGGTCTCTTCCTGCAGGAATACGACGGCGAAAACTTCAACGGGGTCGGCGGAGCGCTCCAGGTCAGCGACGAAGGCGAAGCCGAGAGCTTCCTCGGCGAAAAGATCGAAGCCGGCGGCGAAAAGCTGAAGGACGGCGAATACGAAGGGGTCAAGTTCAAGTCCCAGGCCGACGGTACGGCCTTCGGCTTCAGCGAAGGGCTGCTCCTCTACGCGCAGGACGAAAAGGTCTTCAAGCAGATGATCGACGCCCTCAAGGGCGAAAACCTCGCCGGCGCCGACGCCTTCGACGAAGCGACGGAGAACGAGCCGGACGGCAGCGTCGCCAACGTCTACGTCGACATCGGCGGCCTGATCGACGAAGCCGGCCAGGGAATCGAAGCCGAAACCCAGCTCGGGCTCGAAGTGCTGGGGATCGAACCGAAGGGCTCGACAGCGCTGGTCAGCCTCGTCCCCGGCAGCGAAACGCTGGAGATCGATCTCAACTCCAACCTCACCAGCTCAACCGCCGCCGGCGGCGACGCCAGCGACCTGCTGGGCTCGCTCCCGGCCGGCTCTGTAGTCGCCTTCGCCACCGCCGAATACGGCAAGTCGCTGCAGCAGATGATCGATCGCGTCGACGAAAACGGGATCCCGGGCCAGATCCCACCGCACCAGTTCAAGAGCAGCCTCGAACAGTCGGGGATCGACCTCGAATCGATCATCGGCTCGATCGGCGACGTCGGCGCCTTCGTCGAAGGCAACGGCCAGCGCAACCTAGGCGGCGCCCTGGTGATCGAATCGACCAACCCGACCGAAGCGCAGAACACGGTCAAGAACCTCGGCCTGCTGCTCCGCGCCACCGGTACGCCGGGGATCACCGCGATCAGCGAAGGCGGCCTCTCCGGCTTCTCGATCCGCGCGCCCGAACTCGGCTCGAAGCCGCTCGTGGTCGCAGCGGGGGGCAGCAAGATCGCGATCTCCTACGGGCCGAAGCCGGCGACCGCGGCGCTCTCCGGAAAGGCCGGCACGCTGGCCGACGACCCGACCTTCAAGGCGGCCCAGGAAGCCCTCGGCGGCACCCCGATCAGCGCTTTCGTCAACGGCAGGTCGGCGGTGCAGCTGATCGAAACGCTGACCTCGCCGCTCGAACAGGCCGAGCTGATGGAAGCGAAGCCGTATCTCGACAAGCTCGGCTACGTCGCGGTCGGCGGCTCCAGCTCGGACCACAGCACCACCGCGAAGATCGTCGCCGGCCTCGCCAAGTAGCGGCGGCGGTCGCCGGATAAGCGGCATAGTTCCGAGGATGACCACCGGCGTCGGCATCGACCTGCTCGAGATCGAGCGGATGGAGCATGCCCTGGAGCGGCATCCGCGGCTGGCGGAGCGGGTCTTCACCGCGGCCGAGCGCGAGTACGCGGCGGCGCGGGCGCGGCCGGGCCGGCACCTGGCGGCGCGCTTCGCCGCCAAGGAGGCGGTTGCGAAGGCGCTGGGCCTGCGCAGCGTGCTGGGACTGGGGGAGATCGAGGTGGTCGCCGGCGAACCGCCGACGGTCCGGCTCTCCGGCCGCGCCGCCGAAGCCGCCGCCGGCCTTCGGATCGAGATCTCCCTGACCCACTCGCGCGACAACGCGGCCGCGGTTGCGGTCGCCTACGGCGCGGGCGAGGAGTAGCGGAAGCCCCCGCGGGGGAGGCGCTCGCCGGCGCTCCCCTCGCCAGCCCCGATCCCTCGCCCGTCCCGCTGTCCCGCCGATACCCTGGCCCGATGGAGCCGTGGCTCGAGCCGCTCTACGACGCCGAAGGCATGCGGGCGACCGACCGCTGGGCGATCGTGGAGCAGGGCGTCCCCTCGCTGGACCTGATGGAGTACGCGGGCCGGGCGCTGGCCGAGGCGGTGGCCGAGCTGGGCCCGCGCGGCCCCGTCCGCATCGTCTGCGGCAAGGGCAACAACGGCGGCGATGGCTTCGTCGCCGCCCGACTGCTGCGCGAGCTCGGATTCGAGGTCGACGTTCTGCTGCTGTGGCCGGCCGGCGAGGTCGGCGGCGACGCTGCGGTCAACCTGGCCCGGGTCGATGCCCACGAGCTCGGGCCCGACGAGCTGGTCGAGCGGCTTCACGGCTCCGGCGCCGTCGTCGACGCGATCTTCGGCACCGGCTTCAGCGGCGCGCCCCGGGAGCCGGCGCGGGCGGCGATAGCGGCGATCAACCGCGCCGGGGCGCCGGTGGTCGCCTGCGACATCGCCTCCGGCGTCGACGCCTCGACCGGCGAGGTCGCGGGCGAGCCCGTCGCCGCTTCCATCACCGTCAGCTTCCACGCCGCCAAGCTCGGGCAGCTCGTCGCGCCCGGCAAGTGGGCCGGCGGCGAGCTGCGGGTGGTGCCGATCGGGATTCCGGCCGGCGCGCCGGTGGCGCCGGCCGCCGGGCGGATCGGCGCCGGCGTGCTCGAGCTGCTCCCCCGGCGCGGCGCCCGCTCGACCAAGTTCAGCTCCGGCCAGGTGACGATCGCGGGCGGCTCGCGCGGCCTCACCGGGGCCGTGCGGATGAGCTCGCGGGCGGCGATCCGCGCCGGTGCCGGCTACGCGACGGTCGCGGTTCCGGCTGATTTGCAGGAGGTTTTCGCGACCGCTGAGCCCGAGGTGATGTCGAAGCCGATCCCAGCCGGTGACGGCTGCTTCGTCCCCGAGTCGGCCCAGCCGCTGCTCGCCGCCTTCGAGCGCGCCGCCGCCGGCGTCCTCGGACCCGGCCTCGGTCGAGAGGAGGCCTCGCTAGCGCTGGCCCGGGCGGTGGCGCCGCGGGTCGAGGCGCCGCTGGTGATCGACGCCGACGGCCTCAACGCCTTTGCCGGCCGGATCGAGGAGCTCGCGGGCCGGGTCGCGCCGACGATCCTCACCCCGCACGCGGGCGAGCTCGGGCGCCTGCTCGGGCGCGACTCGGCCGAGATCGACGCCCACCGGCTTGCCGCCGCTCGCGAGGCTGCGGCTGCCGCGGGAGCGGTCCTGGTGCTCAAGGGCGACGACACGATCGTCACCGACGGCGAGCGGGTGGCGGTGAATGCGGTGGCAGCGCCCGGCCTGGCGACGGCGGGCACGGGCGATGTCCTCTCCGGCCTCACCGCGGCCCTGCTCGCCCGCGGCCTCGAGCCCTTCGCGGCGGCCTGCGCCGCGGTTCTCGCCCACGCCCGCGCCGGGCGCGAGGCGGCGCGCCGGATCGGCGCCCCCGAGTCGGTGATTGCCACCGACGTGATCGAGGCGATCCCCCACGGGCTGCGCGCCGCCCCATCGAAGCTCGCGGTCGAATAACCTCGCCGTCCTGATGAAGACCGCAGGCGAGATCATGGACCCGAATGTCGAGACGGTGCGGCCGGAGGACGATGCCCGGGCGGCGATCGACCTGCTGGCGAAGACCGACCACGGCGCGATCGCGGTCGTCGACGATGCCGACGTCGTCGTCGGCATCGTCAGCGAGTCGGACCTCGTGCTCAGCGACGAGGAGTCCGACCTGCACCTTCCGCACTACCTCAACATCATGGGCGGGATCGTCTTCATCGGCTCGATGAAGGGCTTCGAACACAAGCTCGAAAAGGCCTTCGCGACCAAAGTCTCGGAGCTGATGAGCGCCGACCCGATCACCGTCAAGACCTTCGAGAACGCCGACCGGGTGGCGAAGAAGATCGCCGACTCGCACCACAACCACCTGCCGGTGGTCGACGAGGACGGCCGCCTGGCGGGGATGGTGACCCGGGCCGACGCCCTCGCCGCGATCGTCGACGGCGACGGCTCCGACGCCGAAAGCTAGTCCCGATGGAGCGGGCGGTCGCCCGGATCGACTTCGAGGCGGTCCGCGCCAACTGCGCCCGGCTCCGCGACGAGCTCAGTGACGGCGCCGAGCTCTGCGCGGTCGTCAAGGCGGACGGCTACGGCCACGGCGCCGAGGGCTGCGCCGCGGCGGCGCTGGCAGGCGGCGCCACCCGGCTCGCGGTGGCGACCGCGCGCGAGGCCGAGGAGGTGGCGCGCCGGCTCGGCCACGTGCCGCTGCTCGCGATGGGGGCGCTGAGCGAGCCAGAGGTCGACATCGCCCTCGGAGCCGGCGCCGAGCTGGGTCTCTGGAGCGAGGATTTTCGCCGCCTCCTGGCGGAGCGCGCACGCGCCGCCGGCCAGCCGGCCCGCGTCCACGTCAAGCTCGACAGCGGCATGGGGCGGCTCGGCACCTTCGACCCGGCCGAGGCGATCGCGCTCGCCCGCGCCTGCGACGCCGACCCCGACCTCGAGCTGGCCGGTGTCTGGACCCACTTTGCGACCGCCGACGAGCTCGACGACGACGGCTACTTCGAGCAGCAGCTGCAGCGGTTCGACCCGGTCGCCCGGGCGCTCAAGGCGGAGTTCCCCGACATCCTGGTCCACGCCGCCAACAGCGCCGCGGTCTTCCGCCAGCGGCGCTCGCACTACGAGATGGCGCGGTGCGGGATCGCCGTCTACGGGCTCGACCCGTTCCAGGGGGACCCGGCCGAGCGCGGCCTCGCGCCCGGCCTCTCGCTGCGCAGCTACGTCGCCACGGTGAAGCGCTTCCCGGCTGGGCAGAGCGCCGGCTACGGCCGGACCTGGCGGGCGCCGCGGGATACCTGGGTGGGGGTGATCCCGGTCGGCTACGGCGACGGGGTCCGGCGCGGCCTCTCGAACCGGGCCGAGGTCCTGGTCGGAGGCAGGCGCCGGCCCCTGGTCGGGACGATCTCGATGGACAACCTGACCGTCGACCTCGGTCCCGAGACCGCGATCGCTGCGGGCGAGGAGGCGGTCCTGATCGGCGCCCAGGGTGGGGAGGAGATCCGCGCCGAGGAGCTGGCGGCCCAGCTGGGGACGATCAACTACGAGATCACCTGCGGCCTCTCGCCGCGGGTGCCGCGGCGGCCGGCGTGATCGAGGCGCTGCGCTCGGCGCCGTTGGTGGCGGCCGCAGCGGCGGCGCTGCCGGACGCGGACGCCTGGATCGTCGGCGGTGCCGTTCGCGACGCGGCATTGGGAGAGGAGGTCTCCGACCTCGACCTCACCCTGCCCGGCGACGTCGCCGGGGCGGCGCGCCGGCTCGCCCGCGGGCTCGGCGGCCACGCCTTCGAGCTCTCGGCCGAGTTCAGCACCTGGCGCGTCGTCGCCGGTGGCGGGCAGCTCGACCTGACGCCGCTCCACCAGGGCTCGATCGAGGCCGACCTCGCCGCCCGCGACTTCACCATCGGCGCGATTGCGGTTCCCCTCGGCGGCGGCGGGGTCCGCGACCCCTACGACGGCCTCGGCGACCTCGAGCGCCGGTTGCTGCGGGCGGTCGGCGAGCGCAGCTTCGCCGAGGAACCGCTGCGGCTGCTGCGGGCAACGCGGCTCGCCGCCAACCTCGGCCTCGCCCTCGACCCCGGGACCGTGGAGCTCGCTCGCGCGGTGGCGCCCCGGGCCGGCGAGCCGGCCGGCGAGCGCCAGCTGGCGGAGCTGCGGCAGCTGCTCGGCGGCCCCGACCCGTTGCGCGGGCTGCGGCTGATGGACGAGCTGGGCGTCACCGCCGTCGTCCTCCCCGAGGTCGCCGATCTGCACGGGGTCGGTCAGGGCCCGAACCACCACCTCGACGTCCACGGCCACACCCTGGCGGTGCTCGAGCACACGCTGGAGATCGAGGCAGACCTCGAGCGCTTCACCGGCGCGCGCGCCCCCGAGGTGGCGGAGCTGCTTGCCGAGCCGCTCGCCGACGAGGTCAGCCGCGGCACCGCCCTGCGCTTCGGCGCCCTCTTCCACGACATCGCCAAGCCGCTGACCCGACAGGAGCGCGACGGCTTCGTCGGCTTCCGCGGCCACGACGCCGCCGGTGCCGAGCTGATCGAGGAGATCTTCGCCGCTCGCCTCCGCGCCAGTCGGCGCCTCACCCGCCACCTGCAGGCGCTCACCCTCCACCACCTGCGGCTCGGCTTCCTGATCCCGGAGCGGCCGCTCTCGCGCCGTCGCGTCTACGACTACCTGCGGGTGACCGACCCGGTCGGGGTCGACGTCACCCTGCTCACCGTGGCCGACCGCCTCTCCGCCCGCGGCGCGGGGCCACTGGCCAGCTCCGAGATGGTCTCCGCCCACCTCGACCTCGCCTCCGAGATGGTCGCCGCCGCCCTCGACTGGCGCCGCGACGGCCCGCCGCCGCCCCTTCTGCGGGGCGACGAGATCGCCACCGCTCTCGACCTCGAGCCCGGCCCCGATCTCGGCGAAGCCGTCGCCGAGCTGGAGGCGGCCCAGTACGCGGGCGAAGTGAGCGACCGCGAGTCCGCTCTGGCGCACCTCGCCCGCCTCGTCTCCGAGCCCGGCTGACCGGGGTTTTCCCAGTTTGCGGCCGTCGGCTCCGGCGTGGGTGTACAGTTCTCCGCCGCATGGCGAAAGAGGAAAAGATCGAAATGGAGGGGGAGATCACCGAGGCTCTCCCCAACACGATGTTCCGAGTCAAACTGGACAACGGGCACGACGTGCTCGGACACATCTCGGGCAAGATGCGCCGCCACTACATCCGCATTCTGCCCGGGGACCGCGTCAAGATCGAGTTGAGTCCTTACGACCTGGACCGCGGTCGGATCACGTATCGGTACAAATAACGCCGGCCGCTGCAGTAACGGGCCGGGGTTGGACTGGCGGGCCGCTGCAAACCGGCGCCTGGGGGTGTCCTCGGTCGCTGAGGTCGGGTCACGCATTGGTAGTGCGCTCCCCTCCTTTCGCTCCCTGCGTCCTACCCAGGCTTGGTTTTCGCGGCCTTGCGAACTACAGGTGGCCTAACGGAGCGCCGCCGGTCTTCCGTGGCGTCCCAGCGGCCGGAGGGGCGAGGCCGCGCTAGAGGTGGCTCGACGCGGCGCCGTCATCCGGATCGGCGAGCTCGCAGACGAGGGCTGACCAGGCGAAGTCCTTGGCGCCCATGCCGGTGCCGTTGCGCGGGTCGTAGTACTCGCGCAGGCCTTCTCGGGCGACGGCGCCGATCACGCCCCCGGCGAGGCGAGCCGCGGCCTGCTCGTAGCCGAGACGGCGGAGGCCGAGCCAGACCAGCCAGGCCGAGTTGACCCAGGTCGGACCGCGCCAGTAGCGGCGGACCGGGCCGCGGCCGTCGCCCGGTTCGTAGCCGGGGTCGTCGGCGGCGACCGACGGCGGCGCCACGGGGGTCAGGAACTCGCTTCCGTTCAGCAGGTGCTCCTCGACCAGGCGGCGGCCGATCGGCTCGGGCAGGTCCGGCAGCGCCAGCGGCGCCAGTGCGGACCAGGTGACCGCCCGCGGGCGCAGCGCCCCGGGCTCGGCTTCGTCGACGAAGAGGCCGCGCCGCTCGTCCCAGAGGCGATCGACCAGCGCCGGCGTCGCCGAGGGCCGCCGGTGCGCCTGCAGCGACAGCGACCAGAGGGTGTTGACGACGGTCTCGCAGAGGACCGGGCCGCCGCGGTCGCGGATCCGCTGCGCGTCCCAGCCGAGCTTGCGGTTGTGCCGCACCAGCAGGGGGAAGCCGGCGCTCCCGTTCGCCCGCCAGCCCCAGACCGGTTCGAACTTGGGCGAGGCGTCGAGGCCCGACTCGTCGGGCTGGACGATCCAGAGCAGGCCGTCGCCGTCGAGGTCGCGGTTGGCGGCGAGCCAGTCGAGCTGGGCGGCGATTCGCGGTTCCGCCGCGGGGTCGCCGACGGCGATCCGCCAGGCCCAGGCCAGCAGCGGCGGCTGGATCGTTCCGGTCTGCAGGGAATCGCGGTGGGCGACGTTGTAGAAGAGCAGGCGCGGCAACCCGACCGGCTCGCGCCAGAAGATCGTGTGGCCGAGGAAGCCGTCGGGGCGCTGGGGGGCGAGCAGGCTCTCGAGCTCGCGCCGAGCCCGCTCCGGCTCGAACCGCCGCCAGGCGATCGCCGCGAAGCATGAGTCCCAGTACCACTGCCACGGATATCGACCCGGGCTCGGTTGGGTGTATGAGTAGCGGAGCTCGCCGTGGGTGCCCTCGCGCCAGTTCTGGCGCAGCACCCGCTCGGCCTCGGCCACCACCTTCTGGTCTGGAGTCGACTCGACCGCGGGCATCGGCCGGCGACCTTAGATCATCGGCGACCGCGGCCCCCGCGCCTTTGGCGGGGATCGTGCAAGGCGGCCGCCGCCCCCGCATTCAGGGCGCCGGGTGGGCAGAATCCCCGCAACTGGCCGCCGCACGCGGTGTTGCCATCTCCAGATGCCACCAGCCGAGATCAACAGACGCCCCGGCCGCGCCTGGCCACTGCTGGCGCTTGCCGTCTTCCTGCTGGCCGTGGCCGTGTACGCGGCCGTCCCCGGCGAGGCCGATTCGGCGCCGCTCAAAGTCGTCACCCTCGGCCAGACCGCCGAAACCCCGCCGGCCTCCTGCCCGGGCAAAATCGTCAACAACATCGAGATAACTCCCTGCCGGGTGGAGGGCCACGTCACCGGCTTCCAGGCGATCGCCGACGGGGTCGCGAAACCGTACGAGGTTCCCTTCGACGGCAAGATCGTCGCCTGGTCGATCACCCTCTCCAAGCCGTCGACCAAGGAAACTGAAACGACGACCAACGAGGTCGGCTTCTTCAACGAATTCCTCGGCACCCCGTCCGAGGCGCGGATCGGCATCCTGAAGCCGGTCGAAGGCACCTCGCCGCCGAAGTACACCCTGGTTCGCCAGAGTCCGCTCCAGGTCCTCAACCCCTACTTCGGGACGAAGCCCATCTTCGCTCTCGAACGCCCGCTCAACGTTCTCCAGGGCCAGATCGTCGCCCTCACGATCCCGACCTGGGCGCCGATGTTCGCCTTCAACGTCTCGGCCGAAAACACCTGGCGCGGCAGCCGCGTCGCCGAACACTGCTCCTCCAAAGAAGACATCCAGAGCGGCCACCCCCAGCAGGGCGTCGGCAAGACGAAGACCTACGGCTGCTACTACTCGAACGCGCGCCTGCTCTACACCGCGACCCTGGTCGCGAAGCCGTAGCCCTCCGGCGCGGGAAGCTCGCGCCTAAAGCGGGCGCTGGCGAAGCCCGCAGTAGGGGCAGTCGCTGACGTCGATGCCGATCAGCTGATCGCAGCGGCTGCAGGCGCGCAGGTTCTCCGGCTCGCGCGGCAGCGAGGAGGCGGAGGGGGCGAGGGGGAGGATCATCGCGACCGGCACCATCTCCTCGCCGGTTTCGCGGTCGACGTAGGTGGTCCCGGGCTCGGCGTGGGCGATTGCCTCGCGGCCGGAGGCCGGGGCGCGCATGCGGTAGAGCTGGCGCTCGTTCATCGCGCTAGAGACTATTAGTTTGGACGGTTCCGATGCGCGTCCTCGTCTTCCACGGCTACCTGCTGCGGGGCACCGGCAGCAACATCTACAACGCCGAGCTCGCTCCGGCGCTGGCCCGGCTCGGCCACGAGGTCCATCTGCTGAGCCAGGACCGCGAGGTCGAGCTGCCCGGCGTCCACCAGCACGTCCCCGACATCGGCGGCCTGCTGCCGGTCTACGTCAGGGACCCCTACGACGGGCTGGAGGCGAAGACGTTCCCGGAGCTGAGCGACGGCGAGCTCGACCGTTACCTCGAGGCCAACGTCGCCGCGGTCCGCGCCGTCGCCGCCGGCGCCGGCGGGATCGACCTCGCCCTCGCCAACCACCTGGTCATGGGCCCGGCGATCCTCGCCCGCGCCGCCGTCGCCCCCTACGCGGTGAAGGTCCATGGCTCGGCGCTCGAGTACACGGTGAAGCCGCACTCCGGGCGCTTCAGGCCCTACGCGCTGGAGGGGGTGGCGCCGGCCCGGGGGGTCCTGGTCGGCTCGCGCCACACCGCGGAGTCGATGTGGGAGGCGCTGCCCGATCTGCCCGAGCTCGCCGAGAAGACCAGGCTCGGCCCGCCGGGGGTCGACCTCGAGGAGTTCGTCGCCGCTGCCGGGCGGCGAGCGCCGCTGGTCGTCTTCGTCGGCAAGCTGATCGTCTCCAAGGGGGTCGACCTACTGCTCGCCGCCTGGCCGCTGGTCCACGCCCGGCATCCCGAGGCCCGCCTCCGGGTCGTCGGCTTCGGCGGCTGGGAGGACGCCGCGCGGCTGCTTCTGGCGGCGCTCGAACGCGGCGACCTCGACGCCGCCCGGGATGTTGCCCGCCGCGGGCGCGGCCTCGAAGGCGGGGAGGAGGGGCCGCTCTCGATCCTCTCGGCCTTCCTTGCCGCGCCGCCGCATGCCTATGCCGAGCAGGCCCGCGCCGCTGCCGGCTCGGTCGAGCTGATCGGCCGGCTCGAGCACGACGAGGTCGCGGCCCTGCTGTCGCGGGCCGAGGCCCTGGTGATGCCGAGCACCTTCCCCGAGGCCTTCGGGATGGTCGCGGTCGAGGCCGGCGCGGCCGGAGCGCTGCCGATCTCGGCCGGGCATTCGGGGATGCTCGAGGTCTCGCGCCAGCTCGCCGCGGCGCTGCCGCCCGCGGTCGCCGAACTGACCTCGTTCGAGGTCGGGCCGGGCGCGATCGAGGCGATCGCGGCCCGCCTCACGGCCTGGTTCGAGCTGCCCGAGGCCGAGCGCGAGCGGGCCCGTGCGGCCCTGATCGAAACCGCGTCCCGGCTCTGGAACTGGGAGGGCGTGGCGCGCGGCGTGCTCGCCGCTGCCAGCGGCGACCTCGATGCCCTGCCTCGGCCGGTCGCGGGCGAGCCCGGCTAGTGCCGAACCGCGCTTTCGGGGCGCAGAGCTTCGCGCCGCGGAGTCAATAGAATGCCCGGCGCCCCGATGTACGGACGCCTGCCCATAGTCAAAATGCTGCTCGCCACCCTGGCAGGGACGGCGGCGATCTCGGCGGTGATGCTCTCGATCAACTGGGACGGCCAGGAGGCCTCGACCGCGGCGCCGAAGATCGACGATCTCCTCAACGTGATGATCGTCATCTCCTCCTTCGTCTTCTCGCTGGTGATGGTGATGCTCTTCTACGCCCTCTACAAATTCCGGGCGAAACCGGGCGACGAATCCGACGGCGAGCCGATCCACGGCAACACCCGCCTCGAGATCGCCTGGACGCTGATCCCGACGATCATCGTCCTCTTCGGCGGCGCCTACAGTTGGAAGGTCCTCAACGAAATCGAAGACAGGGGCCCCAACCCGATGACCATCGACGTCTTCTCCCAGCAATACGCCTGGAGCTTCGGCTACCCGGGCAAGGGGATGAAGTTCATCGAGGGCGAAATGCACGTCCCCGTCAACCGCACGATCCAGTTCAAGATGCACTCGGCGGACGTGATCCACTCCTTCTGGGTGCCGCAGTGGCGGATCAAGAAAGACAACGTCCCGGGGATCACGACCACCGCGGTCGTGACGCCGGACAAGGTCGGCACCTACCAGCTGGTCTGCACCGAGCTCTGCGGCTTCGGCCACGCCTCGATGCGCGCCAAGGTCGTCGTCGAGTCGCAGCAGAAATTCGAAGAATGGGTCTCCGGGCTGAAGAAAGAAATCCCGGAACCGTGGCTGGAAGTGATCAAACAGGACACCGAAACCAACCCGTCAGAACCGCTGACCGCGGGCGGGGCATAATGGAGGCGAGCACCTGATGTTGGCAGCGATCAAGCGTCCCGGCTGGTACCGAGCGTTCCTCGGCGCTCTCGTCGGTGCCGCCTTCGGCGTCGGCCTCGTCGTCGTCCTGCGCGCGATCTCGGGTCTGCCGATCTGGCAGACCGAACAGACCGGCTACCCGCACGTCGTCGTCCCGCTGGTGACCGGCCCACTCGGCTTCCTGATGGGCCTCGGCTGCTTCGATTACTGGATCCGCTGGGCGGTCGGAGCCCCGACCATTCCGGAGGACCACTCGCAGCACGGCGCCCGCAGCTGGAAGGACTACTTCCGCTTCAACACCGATCACAAGGTGATCGGCATCCAGTACATCTGCACCACCTTCTTCTTCTTCTTCCTCAGCGGCCTGATGGCGATGCTGATCCGGGCCGAGCTGGCGCAGCCGGGCACCCAGATCGTCGACGCGGCGACCTACAACAGCCTCTTCTCGACCCACGC
>JAFDWC010000329.1 GCA_018268655.1 Actinomycetota bacterium | reverse complement strand
AGGAGGAGGAGGACGACGGGCGGATGAAGGCCGTCGACCTGATCGCCCCGACCCGGCTCGACTTCATCCGGCATCAGGAGGAGGAGGTCGAGGAGGAGGAGACCGCCCACCCGGAAGTGATCGCCTTCGCCAACCAGAAGGGCGGGGTCGCGAAGACGACCACCACCCTCAACCTCGCCGTCGCCTTCGCCGAGTCGGGCTACCGGGTCCTCTGCATCGACCTCGACCCGCAGGGCAACCTGACGATGAGCCAGGGCATCGACCCCGACAAGGTCGAGAAGAGCCTCTACGACGTGTTGGTCAACGACGTGCCGATCTCCGAGGTGATCGTCAAGCGCGAGATCGACATCGCCGTCGCCTCGATCGACCTGGCCGGGGCCGAGATCGCGATGAGCACCAAGATCGGCCGCGAGCGCACCCTCGAAAAGGCGCTGAAAGAGGTCGAAGCCGACTACGACTTCGTCTGCATCGACACCCCGCCCAGCCTCGGGCTGCTGACGATCAACGCGCTGACCGCGGCGAACAAAGTGATCGTCCCCGTCCAATGCGAGTATCTGTCGATGCGCGGGCTGGTTCAGCTCCAGAACACGCTCCGGATGATCCAGGAGAACCTCAACCCAGACGTCCGCATCGAGGGCATCCTGCCGACGATGCTCGACACCCGCACGATCCACGCCAAGGAGGCGGTCGAGATCCTCGAGGAAAACTTCGGCGACCTCGTCTTCCGCTCGCGGATCCGCAAGGCGATCAAATTCGCCGAGGCGCCGGTGAAGGGGTCCAGCGTGCTCAAGTACGATTCGGGCTCGAGCGCCGCGAACTACTACCGGGAGCTGGCGAAGGAGGTTCTGGCGAATGGCTCGGCGTAACAAGCGAGCGAGCATGCGCGAGGGCCCGCTCGCGGACCTCTTCCGCTCGACCGCCGACGACGCGCCGGTCGACCCGCCCGAGCTGGACGCGCCGCGCTACGGGCGCGAGGACCCGGCGGAGGCGAAGAAGGCGGCGGAGGAAGCGCACCCGCGGGAGGAGGCGCTCGCCCCCGAACCGGTGGTCGAGGAGACGCCGGCACGCGAGCCCGCGCCCGTCTCCGACACGTTCTACGACCAGGAGAGCGAGCCGGAGTCGCTCACCAGCGACACCGCCCCCGGCGCCCCCGAGCGCCTGAAGAAGGTCTTCGCCGAGGAGCCGCGGCCGCGGCTGGAGCGCGAGGACTACCTGCC
>JAFDWC010000328.1 GCA_018268655.1 Actinomycetota bacterium | reverse complement strand
CGGATTATAGGGAGCGCCGAGCCCGGTCGTGCGAGGAACGCGAGGGCCGGACAGATGCCGAGGAGCGCCGTCGCCTACGCTTCAGCGGACGATGTCGAGCCAGTCGACCGCCACCTCCGCCCACCCGGACGTCCAGGCCGGGCTGCCCGCGACCCAGGTCAGCCTCTCGCGGGTCGGCGTCACCGGGGTCGAGAAGGTGATCCGGGTCAAGGCCAACGGCCGCGAGGACCTCTTCTACGCCGAGCTCGAGTGCTTCGTCGACCTCGAACCGCGGCAGGCCGGGGTCCACATGTCGCGCTTCGAGGAGATCGTCGGCGAGGCGATCGACGAGGTCGTGCTCGGCGAGGCCTTCCGCGCCGAGGTGCTGGCGGCCCACGTCGCCGAGCACGTCCGCGAGCGCCAGGGCGGCCAGCGCGCCGAGGTGGCGCTGACCGCGCACTACCCGGAAACGGTGGCGACCCCGGAGAGCGGCAAGCGGACCCAGGAGATCTACGTCCTCTTCGGCACCGCGGTCGCCTCGGCCGAGGGCACCCGCACCCTGACCGGCGTCCAGGCCCAGGGGATGACCGCCTGCCCCTGCGCCCAGGAGATGGTCGCCGGCCTCTCGCGCGAACGGCTCGCCGAGCAGGGCTTCGACGCCGAGGAGATCGAGCGGATCATCGAGGTGGTCCCGATCGCCACCCACAACCAGCGCGGGATCGGCACCCTCCACGTCGGCTGCCCGGAGGGCGGCCCGGCCTGGATCGACGCCCCGCAGCTGCTCCACATCGTCGAGAGCTCGATGAGCTCGGAGATCTACGAGCTGATGAAGCGCCCCGACGAGATGTCGGTGGTCGTCAAGGCGCACGAAAACCCCCGCTTCGTCGAGGACTGCGTACGGGAGATGGTCCGCCATGTGGTCGAGGGCTACCCCGACCTCCCCGATGAGACCTTCGTCATGGCCCGCCAGGAGAACCTGGAGACGATCCACCGCCACAACGTGGTGGCGGAGCGCTACGGGACCCTGGGCGAGCTGCGGGCCGAGCTGGAGAGCGGCGAGCACTCCGCCGGGCACCGGACGATGCGCGAGTGGCTTGAGGGGTTCGGTACGGCGTAGCTGTGCTCTACCGGCGAGGGTTCGGGGCGGTGCGTGGGCGGGGCTTGGGGGTCCCTCCCCGGACGAAAAAATCGCCTCCGACGATTTTTTCTGGAGTGTCCGGGGAGGGACCCCCGAGCCCCGCCC
>JAFDWC010000327.1 GCA_018268655.1 Actinomycetota bacterium | reverse complement strand
CGCGGCGACAGACGGCAGACCTTCGTCCCTTGTCAGCTTCGAAGCCAAGGGGGTGGCGATTTCATGCGTTTCGTGAGAGGGGCGTCGGGGTCCCCTCCCTCCCGCACCAACCCCGATCCCGCGCCGTCCCTCAGCCAGCGACCACCCGCCCAACTCCGGCGACGACGTCGGTGCCCGACCAGCCCGGCTTCGGCGTCGTCGTGATCCGCCCCCAGCGCGGCGAGGCGCGGTCGAGCTCGACCGGCCCGAAGCAGCCGGCCCGAGGGCCGCGATCGGGCCGAGGATCATCGCCCCGCCGGCACCGGGTAGGGCGTCCAGCGCGGCGACTCGAACGTGCGCGAGCGGGGCCAGACCGTCTCGGCGAGACGGGCGGCAAGGGCGCCCATGTCCTCGCAGCAGGCACGGACCAGGTCCTCGGCGCCGGCGCCCAGCCCCAGGGCGAGGCCGGCGGCGACGCCGAGCAGCTGCTCCTGGGTCAGCGCCTCGGCGGTGCGGCCGCGGGCCGGGATCGCGGCGAGGGCGACCGGCTCGTCCTCCGGGCAGAAGCAGCCGAAGCGCGAGACGTAGACGAGGACCTCATCGAAGCAGACCCCGTCGTCCTCCCCCGCGAACGGCACCCGCAGGCGGCCGAGCCAGTAGCTCACCTCCGACCAGGTCAGCTGGGTGAACTGGGGGGAGGTGACCCACACCACCGTCGCCGCGACCTCGGTCCCGGCGCTGGGGAAGATCGTCGCCGGCAGCGAGCCGTAGAAGGTAACGGTGGCGGCGGCGCCGACGTCGAACCCGTGCAGCCAGCCGCTCAGCGCCAGCAACGCCCGGTCCTCGGCGTCCTCGAAGTGGGCGAACTTCCGCTCGAGCGCCTCCGGCGCCGCGTTGGAGCCGATCGCCAGCAGCGGCACCCGGCCGGCGGCGGGGTCGCGGTAGCGGGCCACCAGCTGCTCTCGCGCCGCCGGCGCCAGGGTGGCGAGCGGGCGGACCTCGCCATCGCGGAGCTCGTAGGAGCCCGACGGCCGCGCCCACGGGTAGCCGATCGCGTGGGCGAGCGCCTCCGGCCCGAACTCGCGTGGCGGCAGCGCCGCGACGAACTCGGCGAGCATCCGCCGGAACTCGGCGTCGCCGAGGGCCAGCCGCGCCAACAGCTCGGGGTCGTCGATCCGCGGCCAGCCGGGCATCGGCGCAGGTTATGCTGAGACTCGGTCCCATGGGAAGGGGGCCGGAAAACAGGGGAAGGGAGTTGGGATGAGAACCTGGCTGATCGGCATCGTCGCGGCGCTTGCCGT
>JAFDWC010000326.1 GCA_018268655.1 Actinomycetota bacterium | reverse complement strand
GTCGGCCAGCTCCTGCAGGGCCTGGTCCCGACCGCCTGGTCGGCCAACGGCAAGCGCCTGCTCGCCCAGTTCGGCGGTCAGGACACGACCTACGCGGTCGGGGTGAACGTCGAAACCGGCGCCCAGAAGCCGATCCTCGAAGCGACCGAGCAGGGCCTGGTCGGCACCGCGCTCTCGCCCGACGGCAAGACCGTCTTCGGCTCGGTCGGCGGCTTCGAACCGGGTCCCAACCACGATGTGGTCAGCGTTCCCTTCACCGGCGGCAAGCCGAAGGTGCTGGTCAAGAACGCGCTGTTCCCGAGCTTCGGCTCCTAGCCAAAGGCCGCTCGCGCGTCGGACCTTTGGGGCGTCATCGGCCCCAAGGGTCTGACGCGCCTGCCGCGGCCCCTGGCGAGGCGGCCGCGGCGGGTCTATGGTCGGTTCAGATCCACCCGCGTTCCCACCGAAGGGGGAGAGATGGCCGGCTACACGATCAAGCACCGCGACGAGTTCGAGGCGATGGCGGGGTCGGGTGATTCGACCTGGCTGCTGGCGCGGAAGGCGCTCGGGACCCCCTGCTTCGGCTTCAACCTGGTCGAGATCGGCCCCGGCGGCCAGATCCCCGAGCACGACGAGGGCGGCAGCGGCCAGGTCGAGGTCTACGCGATCCTCGAGGGCGAGGCGGTGCTGCGGCTCGACGGCGAGGATCACCAGGCCCCGACCGGCACCTGGGCCTCGATCGAGCCGGCGGCCTCGCGGACGATCCTCAACCGCTCCGAGGCCCCAGTCACGGCGCTCCTGATCGGCGTCGACCCGAGCGGCGGCTACGAGCCGCTCGCCTGGGCTTGATCGAGGGGTTGCCGTTTGCCCCGCATATCGAGGTAAACGGCAACCTCGACCAGGCCGCTCTAATCAGCGCCTTATAATCCGCGGACTGTCAACCCGTCGCGCGCCCGCTCGAAGAAGGCGTGGATCCCGGGAGGTCACATGTCTAAGCAGTCCCAGTCACGTGCTGGCTCCGCCAGCGTCGCCGAACGCTACTCGCCGGAGCGCCCCTACAAGCCGCGCGTCTCGCCGCCCAGCGTCGAGGACAAGGATGCCTGCGCGATCTACGCCTCGGTCCGCAAGGACGCGACCCCGAGCCACGAGCCGATCGAGCTGGCGATCCCGGCGATGCAGAAGATGCTCCACCGCGCCGGCAACGTCGACGGTGAGGGCGACGGCTGCGGCATGCTGGTCGACATCCCGCGCAAGATCTGGGCCGAGGAGGTCCGCAGCGGCGGCCACGACCCCTCGCTGACCCTCGACGACGCCTTC
>JAFDWC010000325.1 GCA_018268655.1 Actinomycetota bacterium | reverse complement strand
GAAGGCTGTCGTTTCCGTCCGGGGAGGGACCCCCGAGCGCCGCCCTCGAATCCGCAGCGCCGTCCCGCGGACCCGCCCGCGTCCCTCACCCCACCCCGTCCCTTACCACCTACGCCGAGCTCGGGTCAGCTGAGTCCTTGCGCCGG
The DNA here is from genome assembly GCA_018268655.1 of Actinomycetota bacterium. Lineage (GTDB taxonomy): Bacteria > Actinomycetota > Thermoleophilia > Solirubrobacterales > 70-9 > VAYN01. The sequence goes on along the minus strand of JAFDWC010000325.1, from coordinate 1,163 downwards.
CGCCGCTCCCGCATCTCGCGGCTTTTCACCTTGGCGTCGGCGTAGGAGGACTCGACCAGGGCCTTGCCGCCGGTCCAGCCGAACACCCAGCAGACCATCACCACGGCGAAGACGACGTTCCAGGCCGAGGTGACGATCTGCTGGCTGATCGAGTAGGCGGTGGCGGTCGCGCTGTCGGTCGAGTCGGCGAGCGCGACCGAGTTCATCGCCTGGGTGACGCCGACGCCGCCTGGGGTGGCCGAGACCGTGTTGGAGATCGAGTTCGAGGCGGTGACGGTGGCGACGTTGCTGAAGCTGACCGGGATCCCGTAGGCCCCGAGGAAGACGGCGACGATCGCCAGGCGAGCGAGGTAGCTGCCGAGCGACGGCACGAAGACGTCGAGCAGGAAGCGGCGCGGCGTCCGCAGGATCGCGCCGCCCTGTTCGACCTGGGCGCGCAGGCTCGCCAGCCGCCGGCGGAAGATCCGTCCGAGGAAGACGAGGAGGACGCCGCCGCCGACGAGGATCAGCAGGACCAGGCCGGTGTGTTCGCCGAGGAAGCCGAGCTTGATCGAGAACGAGCCAGCGACCGAGAGGAACAGGTACAGGTAGAGGGCGAGGTTGAAGACGGTGAAGGGGATCTTCTGGACGACGATCCCCGACAGCATCATCGGGAAGGTCGCCCCCGCGAACAGCGTCGTGAACATCAGCAGCATCACCCAGGTGCCGATGTTCGCCGGCAGGAAGCTGTTCAGCGCCACCGCGGTCGCGTAGGAGGCGAGCACGATCCGGTAGCTGACCCCCGGCCCGACCGGCGCCGCCCGCAGGATCCCGAACCAGGCCAGCGCCGCCAGCGAGGTCTGCGCACTCTGCAGGACGACGCCGCTGGCGATCGCCCAGGTCGGGATCTCGCCGAGCTTGTCGAACAGTTCCTCGATCCACTCGCGGACGGGGATGCCGAGCAGGTCGAGGACGAAGATCGTGGCGGCGGTGCCGGCGATCCAGAGGACGATTCGGGTCAGGCGGCGAGAAAGCGGCTGCGAGTGCACGCCGGCAGCCTAGACAGAGGGTTGCGGGGGAAGGGGAGAGGCGTTGCGGGGAGGGGGTCGGGGGACCCTCCTCTCTCGGCCTGTCGGCTGCGGAGTATTCGGGCTACGCCCCGGTCGAGCTCCCGGCCTCAGCCG
>JAFDWC010000324.1 GCA_018268655.1 Actinomycetota bacterium | reverse complement strand
GCCTGGATGGCGCACAACAACGCGGCGATCATGGCGGTGATCTGCCTGGTGATCGCGGCGAAGCTGATCGGGGACGGGATCAGCGGCTTCTGAGATCGGCAACCAAGGGAGGACAGAGATGGCTGACCAGCGTAAAGAGGCGACGAAGTTCACCGCGGATGCGAACGCGGCGCTGCTCGAGGAGCTGCCGTTCGAGGACCGGCAGGACTTCGAGGACGCGACGCGAGGGCATATCGCGCCGCTCGAGGGAGGCGCGATCAAAGACGCCGAAGGACGGGTGATCTGGGACCCGAACCGGGTCGACTTCGTCGCCGACAAGCCGGCGCCGCCGACCGTCAACCCGAGCCTCTGGCGGCAGTCTCAGCTCTGCATCCAGGGTGGCCTGTTCAAGGTCGTCGACCGCCTCTACCAGGTGCGGAACGCCGACGTCTCGAACCTGACCATCGTCGAGGGCGACACCGGCCTGATCCTGATGGACCCGCTGATCTCGACCGAGTGCTCGAAGGCGGCTCTCGACCTCTACTACGAGCACCGGCCGCGCAAGCCGGTGCTCGCGGTAATCCACTCGCATAGCCACATCGATCATTACGGCGGCGTCAAGGGCGTGATCGACGAAGAGGATGTGAAGGCGGGCAAGGTGCGGGTGATCGCTCCGGAGGGGTTCCTCGAGGCAGCGGTGTCGGAGAACGTGCTCGCCGGCCACGTGATGTCGCGGCGGGCGCTCTACCAGTACGGTTCGATGCTGCCCTGGGACGAGAAGGGCAACGTCGGGATCGGGCTCGGCACAGCGGTCTCCCAGGGCACGATCACCCTGATCCCGCCGACCGAGACGATCACCGAAACCGGCCAGAAGCTCGAGATCGACGGGCTCAGCTTCGAATTCATGCTCGCTCCCGACACCGAGGCGCCGTCGGAGATGCACTGGTTCATCGAGGAGCTCGGCGCTCTGACCGCGGCCGAGAACTGCTGTCACACCCTCCACAACACCTACACCCTGCGCGGCGCCCAGATCCGCGACCCGCACGCCTGGTCGAAGTACCTGGGGGAGACGATCGACCGCTGGGGCGAGAAGACCGAGGTGCTCTACGGGATGCACCATTGGCCGGTCTGGGGATCAGACCGCGCGGTCGACCTGATGAGCAAAGGCCGTGACGCCTACGGGTTCATCAACGACGAGACGCTGCGCCTCGCCAACCACGGCTACACCCCGGTGGAGATCGCCGAGCGGGTGAAGCTGCCGGACATCCTCGACCGTCACTGGGCGCTGCGCGGCTACTACGGGACGATCAACCACAACGTCAAGGCGACCTACGTCAA
>JAFDWC010000323.1 GCA_018268655.1 Actinomycetota bacterium | reverse complement strand
CGGCGAGCTGTTCCTTATGTATGCGATTCCGACATAAGGAACAGCTCACTGCAGACCCTTCGTCCCTGATGGCTTCTAGACAGACCTTCGTCCCTTGTCGGCTTTAGACAAAGGGGGGTGGCGATTCATGCGTTTCGTGAGAGGGTCCTCGGGGTCCCCTCCCAAAACACTCCAGCGGAGCCGCAGGCGGAGCGCTTTGGGAGGGGACCCCGAGGACCCTCCCACGCAAGACCCCCTGATCCCTCGCACCCGTCGCCGATCGGGCGTCGCGCTCGATGCCGTACTTCGCTGTGTAGCCGTAGTCGTCGCGATTGGCGCTTTTGTCCCCTACGCGGGGAAATAAAGCGCCAGGGCTCGCCTACAGTCCGTAGCTGCGCCCGATCACGTCCAGCATCACCTCGTCGGTTCCGGCGCCGATCCGGTTCAGCCGCACGTCGCGGTAGGCGCGCTCGATCTCGTACTCCTTCATGTAGCCGTAGCCGCCGAGGATCTGGACGCACTCGTCGGCCACCTCGCAGGCGATCCGCGAGGAGAACAGCTTCGCCATCGTTATCTCGCGCACCGGGTACTCGCCGTTGGCGAAGCGCCAGGCGGTCGCGTAGTTGAACTGCTTGGCCGCCTCCGTCTTGGTCGCCATCTCGGCGAACTTGTGGCGGATCGCCTGGAACTTGCCGATCGGGCGGCCGAAGGCTTCGCGCTCCTTTGCGTATTCGAGGGTCCTCTCGATCATCCGCTCCGCCCCCGCGTGGCAGCCGGCGGCGGCGACCAGGCGCTCGCCCTGGAGCTCCCAGGCGATGTGGTAAAAGCCCTTGCCGACCTCGCCGAGGACGGCGTCGGCGGGGACGCGGACGTCGTCGAAGGCGAGTTCGCCGGTGTCGGAGGCGTGCATCCCCATCTTCTCCAGCTCGGCGGAGACGGTGAAGCCAGGGACCTTCTCGCCGTTCTCGTCGCGCAGGTCGACCAGGAACAACGTGATCCCGGCGTGGCGCTCCTCGGGGTCGGTCTTGGCGACGAGGACGATGAAGTCGGCCCGCGGCCCGTTGGTGATGAAGGTCTTGGAGCCGTTGATCACGTACTCGTCGCCGTCGCGGATGGCGGTGGTGCGGATCCCGGCCACGTCGGAGCCGGCGCCGGGCTCGGTGATCCCCAGGCAGGCCACCTTCTCGCCCCTGAGGCCCGGTTCGAGGTACCTGCGCTTCTGCTCCTCGGTCCCCAGCAGGTGGACCGGCGGCAGGGTCATGTCGCTCTGCACCGCGAACCCCATGTTGGTCCCGCCCGAGCCCGAGTAGCTCATGCACTCGGCCCGGACCAGCGAGTAGAAGTAGTCGCCGCCCTGGCCGCCGTACTCCTCCGGGAAGCAGAGGCCGAGGTAG
>JAFDWC010000322.1 GCA_018268655.1 Actinomycetota bacterium | reverse complement strand
GTCCGCGACGGCGAGTTCCACCGCCGCTGGCTGACCAGGGCGCGCAGCTTCGGCGCCCTGCCGGCGACCGCCGACGACTCGCCGCTCGGTCGGCTCGCGGCGAGCCACGAGCGGGTCGTCGAGGCGCTGCTGGCGATGCCCGAGACCCTGCTGCACGGCGAGTTCTACGCATCGAACGTGCTGGTCGCCGAGGGCGAGGGCGGGCCGCGAGTCGCCGCGGTCGATTGGGAGCTGGCCGGGCCCGGCCCGGGCGCGCTCGACCTGGCGGCGCTCGTCTGCGGCTGGCCGGCGGAGGATCGCGAGGCGATGCGGGTTGCCTACGGCCGCGGCCGGGGCGCCGAGCTCGCCGCCGCCGACCTCGATTTCGCGCGGCTGCAGGTCGCGATCCAGTGGCTCGGCTGGGCCTCGCCGGAGTGGCGGCCGCCGCCGGGTCAGCGCCGCGACTGGGCCGCCGAGGCCCTCCGCATCGCGGCGGAGCTGGAGCTCTGAATGGAGCCCCGCTTCCTGATCGTCAACGCCGACGACCTCGGGCTCTGCGAGTCGGTCAACGAGGGCATCTTCGCCGCCCACCAGCGCGGCATCGTCACCAGCGCCACCCTGATGGTGCGCCAGGCGGCGGCCCCGGCCGCCGCGCGGGCGGCCGCCTCCTTCCCCCGCCTCGGGGTCGGCCTCCACCTCGACCTCGGCCAGTGGGACTACGTCGAGGGCGAATGGGCCCAGGCCTACGGCCGCTGCGACCTCGAGAGCGGGGAGGGGGTCGCGGCCGAGTGCCGGGCCCAGGTCGAGCTCTTCCGCTCGCTTCGCGGCGACGACCCGACCCACCTCGACTCCCACCAGCACGTCCACCTCTCCGAGCCGGTCGCGCGCGTCGCGGCCGCCCTCGCCGCCGAGCTGGGCGTCCCCCTGCGGGGCCGCGGCATCCGCTTCGAGGGCGGCTTCTACGGTCAGGACGGCAGAGGCAATCCCTACCCCGAGACGATCGAGCCGGCCGCCCTGCTCGCCCTGATCGCCGCCCTGCCCCCCGGCTGGACCGAGCTCGGCTGCCACCCCGCCGCCGGGCCGGTGCCGAGCTCCTACGACGCCGAGCGCACGATCGAGCTCGCGACCTTGACCGATCCGCGGGTGCGGGAGGCGCTTGCCCCGGGGGAGGTTCAGTTGCGGTCGTATGCGGAGGCGCCGGCGACGGCGCGGGAGCGGCTCCGGTAGGACGGCGAGGGACCAGGGTTTGGCCACTGCGAGGGCCGCCGAGGGACCAGGGTCTTGCGGGGCGAGGGACGCCCAGGGACCAGGGTCTTGCGCGGCGGGGCCCTCGGCACTCCTCCCCGTGAATTCAGTCGCGCGCCCTTCGGGCGACGCTCCGGATGATGCTGATCCCCTAT
>JAFDWC010000321.1 GCA_018268655.1 Actinomycetota bacterium | reverse complement strand
CTCGAAGTCGACGTGCTCGGTCATCCCGGCGATCTCGATGCAGCGTTTGAGCTGCAGCTCGCCCCACTGGCCGCGCACCTGCGGCTGCCGCAGCGCCTTCTTCAGGCCGGCGGTCTCGGCGTTGAGGTTGCCGACGGTCTGGCCCATCTGCTCGAGCAGGGTCCGGGTCTGCAGGTCGGTCTCCCCGCGCCGCTTCACCTCGTTCTCGATCCGCGCCTGCCCCTCGGCGATCCGCTGGGCCAGGTTCTTGATCTCGACCTCGCGCCGCTGCAGCGCGGCGTCGGCCTTCTCCGCGCTCACCCGTGCCTTCTCGGCGTCGACCCGGCGCGACTCCTCGGCGCTGCGCAGCAGGTGGGCGGTCGCCTCGGTCGCCGCCTCGGCGGCGGCCTGCCGGGCCGCGTCGCCGACCGCGGCGGTGAGGTCGAGCTCGGGCGCCGGCTGCTCGCGACGGTCCGCGAGCAGCACGTAGACGAGCGCCCCGGCGAGGGCGAGGACGGCGATGAGGAGCACGATCGTCATGGGCCAGCGAGGGTTGCGCACGCCCCGGACGGACCCGCGCCCCTGCAACGCAATTTGCGAACGGCTAGGGCAGGAGCAGGTCGTTCTGCGAGCTGGCCCGGTACGGACCTACCGTGAAATGCGCGGGGCGGGCGCCGGGGATGTCGGAGGCGACGACGGTGTAGCGGCCGGTCGGCAGCGCCGCCTGGAAGGTCGCCGGGCTGCGGGCGAAGACCGTCCCAGATTTCACTTCGCGGGCACCGCGGATCACCAGGTGGGTGGGTGCGCCGGTCTGGTTGGCGGCGACCACGGTCACGTCGAGCGGCGCCCGGGTCCTGATCGGGGGCTGCTTGGCATTTTCGTTCTGGGGGATCTGCTGGTCCCGTTCCGGGCCGTTGGCGACGGCGCCGCGCTGGACGATCACCTGGTGCGGCTGGATCACGACGCTGAGCCTGGTCGAGACCGCCGGCCGCGGTTCGTTGGGATGGGTCGAGGCGCCGCAGCCGGCGGCCGCGAGCGCGCAGGCGAGCATCGCGCCGAGCGCCGCCGCTCTCGCTCTCCCACCAGCCATCGTCGAACGAATCTAGCCGAAGGGCAGGTCAACGACCACGGCTTTGACGCCGTCTTCACCAACGCTCAACTCGGCCCCGGGCTCGGCCTCGCGGCGCAGGATCGCCAGCCCGATCGGCCCGAAGGCGGGGGAGACGGCGGCGGCGCCGAGCCTGCCGACCTCCTTCTCGCCGAGCAGAAGCGGCGCTCCCGGTGCCGCGGCGGCGCTCAGCCGCAGCCCACGCAGGTGGCGGTTCGGCCTGCCCTTGTAGTGGAGGCGGGCGACCGTCTCCTGGCCGATGTAGCAGCCCTTGGTGAAGCTGACGGCGCGCTCGACGATGCCGGCCTC
>JAFDWC010000320.1 GCA_018268655.1 Actinomycetota bacterium | reverse complement strand
TCCTTCTCGGGCCCCGGTGAAACCTTCGTCGCCAACGAAGGCAACGACGCCAAGAACATCAACAACCAGATCAGCGAAAACACGATGGGCCGCGAAGGCGCCGACCCCAACGGCGAATACGACTTCTGGGACGACGCCACCGGCGGCGGCAACTGCTGGAGCGGCAACAGCGCCAACTCCACCTTCGCCCCGGGCAACGGCACGGTGCCGCTGAGCTCGATCTACCCGAGCTGCCCGCAGCCGCACGTCACCAACGACTCGGTCCGCAGCCTCAACACCTCCGCCGGGCTGCAGGTGATCCTCTCGGAAACCGGCAACCCGAAGACGATCCTCGGCTACGCCGGCACCAGCCCGCCGCAGAACCAGCAGTGCAGCTGGGTGCGGCGCGTCGCCAGCCACCCGCCGTTCCAGAGCTACAAGCCGGTCGAAGTGACCCCGGCGCCGGGTGAAGTGACGTGCGGCTGATGCGTCTCCGAAGCAGGCGGGCGCGGCGGCGGCTGGGGCAGCTGGCGCTGGCCTCCGCCGCCGTCGTCGCGCTGCTGGGGACGGCCGCGGCCGCCGCCCAGGCGCCGGCCGCGGCCAGGAAGTCGGCGCTGGTCACCGTCAACGACTTCTACTTCGGCCCCGACGCGGTCACGCTGAAGAAGGGCGGCACGATCAAATGGGTGTGGTCGTCGGCCAACACCAATCCCCACGACGTCCACCTGAAGAAGGGGCCGAAGGGGCTGAAGGAAAAGGCGACCTACTCGACCAAGACGACCGCGGTCACCGACGCCGAATTCAAGAAGACGTTCAAGACCCCCGGCACCTACCACTTCATCTGCACGATCCACCCGACGGAAATGCACCTGACCGTCGTGGTGAAGAAGTAGGTGGGTATGGAGCCGCTCGACCGCCGCGGGTTCCTCGCCCTCGGCGGCGCCGGCCTGATCTGCACGATCGCCGGCCACCAGATCTCCGCCGACGACGGTCAGGTCAACGTCGAGAAGCTGGCCCGCGAGGTGCCGGTGCCGCCAAAGGTGGCGGCGGCCGAATGGCGCGGCGACGAGCCGGCGCGACGGCAGCTGGCGGCGTTCGCGACCAGCTCGTCGGCGGTGCGCGAATACTGGATCGCCGCCGAGCCGATGGACTGGAACATCGTCCCCACCCACCGCGACCAGATGATGGCCGAGCGGGTGAAGGAGGGGAAGACGAAGTTCAAGGCGTACGGGTACCGCCCCTACAGCCCCGGCTTCAAGTCGCCGCTGGCGCCGGCGCGGGTGCCGGGGCCGCTGCTCGAAGCCGAAGTCGGCGACACCGTCGTCGTCCACTTCCGCAACAGGACCGGGGCGCCGGTGACGATGCACCCGCACGGGATCTTCTACGCCAACGAGATGGACGGCACCTACAAGGGCAAGTGGAC
>JAFDWC010000031.1 GCA_018268655.1 Actinomycetota bacterium | reverse complement strand
GCCGCCGAGCTCGGCGGCGAGGCGGTGGCCTCGCCGGACCAGCTCGACTACGAGCTGATCGTCAACACCAGCGCCGCCGGCCTCCGCGGCGAGGACCCCTTCGAGCACCTGCCGTTGCGGGCGGACGCCTTCGAGTCCGAGCAGGTGGTGGTCGACATGGTCTACGGCGAGCGGCCGAGCATCCTCCTGGCCGCCGCGGAGGCGGCCGGCGCGAGCACCGTCGACGGCCTCGAGATCCTCGTTCAGCAGGGCGCCCTCTCGCTGGAGCTGTGGACCGGACGCAAGGCGCCGCTCGCCGTCATGCGCGCCGCGGCGCGTGGCTGACCCACCCATATAGCCTAGTCCGCTCATGACCGCTTTCCGCTTCACCACCGCGGGGGAGTCGCACGGGCCGGGGCTCGTCGCGATCGTCGAGGGTATGCCGGCCGGGCTCGAGCTCGAGCAGGAGGCGCTCAACCGCGACATGGCGCGGCGCCAGCTCGGCCACGGTCGCGGCGGGCGGATGCGGATCGAGACCGATTCCGCCGAGGTCCGCTCCGGGGTCCGTCATGGGCGCACCCTCGGCAGCCCGATCGCGATGCTCGTCGCCAACCGCGACTACGCCAACTGGGAGGAGCGGATGAACCCGTGGCCGGTCGAGGGCTTCGAGCCCGACGAGGTCCACCTGCCGCGGCCGGGGCACGCCGACCTGGTCGGCTCCTGGAAATACGGCCACACGGACATCCGCAACGTGCTCGAGCGGGCCAGCGCCCGCGAGACCGCCGCCCGCGTCGCCGCCGGCGCTGTCGCTCGCGGCTTCCTCACCGCGCTCGGGGTCGACGTCCGCAGCCACGTCCTGCAGATCGCCTCGGTGCGGGCGCCAGAGCGCGAGGACCTGGAGCCGGCCGACTTCGACGGGGTTGACGAGGACCCGGTCCGCTGCCTCGACCCCGAGGCCAGCAAGGCGATGGTCGCCGAGATCAACCGCCTGCGGAAGGCCAACGAGAGCCTCGGCGGCAGCTTCGAGGTGATCGCCTTCGGCCTCGTCCCCGGCCTCGGCTCCCACATCTCCTGGGAAGACCGGCTCGACGGCCGCCTCGCCGGCGCCGTCGCCTCGATCCAGGCGGTCAAGGGTGTCGCGATCGGCGAAGCCTGGGACGTCGCCGGGCGCCCCGGCTCGGAGGCCCACGACGAGATCTTCTGGAGCGAGGAGCGCGGCTACTACCGCGAGACCAACCGCGCCGGCGGCCTCGAGGGCGGGATGACGACCGGCGAGCCACTTCGAGTCCGCGCCGCGATCAAGCCGATCTCGACCCTGACCAAGCCGCTGCGCTCGGTCGACACCGCGACCCACGAGCCGGCCCAGGCGCTGCGCGAGCGCACCGACTCGGCCGTCGTCCCCGCCGCCGGCGTCGTCGCCGAGGCGATGGTCTGCCTCGCCCTCGCCCGGGCCTACCGCGAGAAGTTCGGCGGCGACCACATCGACGACGTGCGCGGCGCGATCGCGGCCTACAAGGCCCGCATCGACTGGCGGCGCTAGCCCGGTGAGCGCGGAGCGAGCGGCCGCCCCCGCGATCGTCTTCATCGGCTTCATGGGCGCCGGCAAGTCGACGGCGCTGGCCGCCGCCCGCCGGGCTGGGCTCGAGACGACCGAGATCGACCAGCTGATGGAGCGCGCGCTGGGGATGTCGATCCCGGTCGCCTTCGAGCGCCTCGGCGAGGAGGGATTCCGCGAGCGCGAGGCCGAGGTCGTCGGCGGGCTGCTGGAGCGGAGCGCGGGCGGCGCGATCGCGCTCGGCGGCGGCAGCATCCTCTCGCCGCGGATTCGCGCCGCGCTCGATCGTCACACCGTCGTCTGGCTCCAGGTCGAGCCGGCCGAGGCCTGGCGCCGGATCGCCGGCTCCGACCGTCCCCTGGCGACCAGCGCCGAGGACGTCGAGCGGCTGCTGGCGGCGCGGCTGCCGCTCTACGAAGGGTTGGCCGACGTGGTCGTCCCGCCCGGCGACCGTGGCATCGTCGCCCGCGCCCTGCCGGCGATCCGGGCGCTCGCCGAGCTGCCGGCCGGAACCAGGCTGCTGTGGGCGTCGAGCAGCTCCGGGGAGTATCCGGCGCTGGTCGGCCGCGGCCTCCTCGGGTGTGGCTGGTGGCCTCTCGAGAGCCGGCGCTTGCTCGTCTCCGACCGCGATGTCGCCGCCCTCTACGGGGACCGGCTCGGACCGCTGGCGGCGACGGTCGAGGTCGAGCCCGGGGAGGGGGCGAAGACGATGGCCGAGGCCGAGCGCGTCCTCCGCGAGCTGGCCGCGGCCGGGGCCACCCGCGGCGACCACGTGGTCGCCCTCGGCGGCGGCGTCGTCGGCGACCTCGCCGGCTTCTGCGCCCACCTGTACCAGCGCGGCGTCCCGGTCGTCCAGGTGCCGACGACGCTGGTCGCCCAGGTCGATTCCGCCTACGGCGGCAAGACCGGCGTCGACCTCCCGGAGGGCAAGAACTACGCCGGCGCCTACCAGCTCCCCGCCGCCGTCATCGCCGACACCGGGGCCCTCGCCTCGCTGCCGCCGGCCGAGCTCGCCGCCGGCTTCGTCGAGGCGTTGAAGACCGGCCTGCTGACGGGCGGCCCGCTCTGGGAGCGGGTGCGGGCGGTCGAGTCGCTCGACCCGGCCGGCCTCGACGACGTCGTCTTCGCCTGCGCCCGGTACAAGTGCGCGATCGTCGCCGCCGACGAGCGCGACTCCGGCCTCCGCAACGTCCTCAACCTCGGCCACACGGTCGGCCACGCGATCGAGGCGGCCAGCGAGTACCGCCGCTACCGCCACGGCGAGGCGATCGGGCTCGGCCTGCTGGCGGCGCTGCGCCTCTCCGGGGCTCCCGAGCTGCGGGCCGAGGTCGCGGCGATCCTCGGCCGCCTCGGCCTCCCGCTCGAGCTCGACCCGGCGATCGACCTCGGGCGCACCCTCGATGCCCTGGGCCGGGACAAGAAGCGCACCGCCGCCGGAGTCGGCTTCGTCCTCCTCGCCGAGCCGGGCCAGCCCCGGACCGGCCAGCTCGTCCCAGCCGACGAACTCCGCGCCGCGGTGGAAGAGTTGTACGGGTGAGCCCGATCACCCGCAACCGCGTCGCCGTCCTGCACGGGGTCAACTTCGACGTGCTCGAGCGCCGCGACCCGAGCTTCTACGGCGGCGGCTCGCTGAGCCAGCTCGAAACCCAGATCGGCGGCTGGGCGCACGAGCTCGGGCTCGAACCGATCTTCTTCCAGACCAACCACGAGGGCGAGTTCGTCGAGCAGCTACACCAGCTGCCGGAGCTGGCCGACGCGGCGGTGCTGAACGCCGGCGCCTGGACCCACTACAGTCGGGCGATCGCCGACGCGCTCGCGATCACCGGCCTGCCGACCGTCGAGGTCCACCTCTCCGACGTCGAGAACCGCGACGACTGGCGGCGGATCTCGGTCTTCGACGGCCTCGTCCTGGCGAAGATCTCCGGCCAGGGCGCCGCCGGCTACCGCGAGGCGCTGGCGCTGCTGGCGAAAGAGCTGGGGGCCGGCTGATGCGCGGCCGTGGGGAGAAGCTCGAGGCGGCGGTCGCCGCCCGCGAGCTCGACCGGATGCTGGTCACCGACCTCACCAACGTCCGCTACCTGACCGGCTTCACCGGCACCAACGGTGCGGTCATCTGCGGGCCGGAGACGCGCCTCTTCCTGACCGATTTCCGCTACACCGAGCGGGCCGAAGCCGAGGTCGCCGAGTGGGAGACGGTGACGATCTCCGCCGACTGGCTGGGCGGGATCGCCGCCCGCCTCGGAGGCAGGGTCGGCTTCGAGGACGACCAGATGTCGGTGCGGATGGCCGAGAAGCTGAAGGAGAAGCTGGCGGAGGGGACCGAGCTGGTGGCCGCGGGCGGCGAGGTCGAGAAGCTGCGCCGGGTCAAGGACTCCGAGGAGCTGCGGGCGATCGCCGAGGCCTCGAAGCTCGGCGAGGAGGCCTGGCGCTGGGCGCTCGAGCGCGGCTTCCTCGGACGCAGCGAGCGCGACGTCGCCCTCGCCACCGAAGCGAAGATCCGCGAGCTCGGCGGCGAGCCCTCCTTTCCGGCGATCGTCGCCACCGGCCCCAACGGGGCCCTCCCGCACGCCGAGCCGGGCGAGCGGGTGATCGCCACCGGCGAGCTGGTCGTCTTCGACATGGGGGCGAAGCTCGACGGCTACTGCTCCGACGGCACCCGCACCTTCGCGATCGGCGAGGTCGGCGAGAAGGGCCGCGAGGTCTACGACGTCGTCCTCCAGGCCCAGCTGGCGGCGCTGGAGGCGATCACCGCCGGCAGGACCGGGGAGGAGCTCGACACGATCGCCCGCGAGCTGATCGGCGAGGCCGGCTACGGCGAGGCCTTCGGCCATGCGCTCGGCCACGGGGTCGGGCTCGAGGTCCACGAGGGCCCGCGGCTGGCGCAGAAATCCGACGACGTGCTGGCGCCCGGCGAAGTCGTCACGGTCGAGCCGGGGATCTACCTGGCCGGCGAGCTCGGGGTGCGGATCGAGGACTTCGTCATCGTCCGCGAGGACGGCTTCGAGAACCTCTCCACCCTCTCCAAGGACCTGACGCTCGTCGACTGAGAGACGTGCTTGGCGCTTTAGTCCCCCGCGTAGGGGAGTAAGGCGCCATCACCGTCGTCGCTCAGCCGAGCGGCCCAGCGGTCGCCGTGCCGCGCCACCTCGACCCCGATCTCGAAGCAGCGCGAGACGTTTGCGGCGGTCAGGGTCGCCGCGATCGGGCCCTGGGCGACGACCCGGCCCTCGGCGAGCAGCAGCGCGTGGGTCGAGGAGGACGGGATCTCCTCGAGGTGGTGGGTGACGGTGACGGTCGGCAGGTCTGGGTCGCGGGCCGCCATCGCGTCGAGCGAGGCGATCAGCCGCTCGCGCGAGGGCAGGTCGAGGCCGGCGGTCGGCTCGTCGAGCAGTAGCAGCTCCGGCTCGTCCATCAGCGCCCGCGCCAGCATCAGGCGCTGGCGCTCACCCTGGGAGCACTGCTCGTAGAGCCGGTCGTGGAGCGGTCCGGCGCCGATCTCCGCCAGCAGGCGCTCGGCCCGCGCTTCGTCGGCCGGCTCGATCCGGCGGTGCTGGAGGGCGATCGAGCCGTAGGCGCCGGTGAGGACGACCTCGATCCCCGGCGCGCGGCCGCGGATCGCCCGCCCGAGCTTGGCCTCGACGGTGCCGATCCGCTCACGCAGCGCCCGCATGTCGACCTGGCCGAGGCGGGCGCCGAGCACCTCGACCTCGCCCTCGGAGGGGTGCGAGATCGCCGCGGCGAGGTTGAGCAGGGTCGTCTTGCCGGCGCCGTTGGGCCCGAGCACGACCCAGTGCTCACCGCGCTCGACCGTCCACTCGATCTCGTCGAGCAGCACCGCTCGGCGTTCCTCCACCGCCACCCAGCGCCAGACCTGGACGCCGCGCATGCGGATCGCCGGCGGGCTCCCGTCGGCGGCGGTGGTCACCGGGCGCCGCCGCTCAGCGGCTGAGGTCGAAGTCGGCGTCGAGGCGCGAGCCGACCGCGGCGAGCAGGTTGATGACCGCCTCGACGTCGCCGAGGTCGCACATCTCGACCGGCGAGTGCATGTAGCGGAGCGGGATCGAGACGAGCCCGGTGGGGATACCGGCGCGCGAGATCTGGAGGACGTCGGCGTCGGTCGAGGTGCCGCGCCCGCTGGCGCTGATCGAGTACTCGATCCCCTCCGCCTCGGCGGTCTCGACCAGCAGCTCGAAGACGTGCGGCGAGAGGGTCGAGCCGCGGCCGATCACCGGCCCGGAGCCGAGCGGGCTCGAGCCCAGCTCCTTCTCGTCGACCCCGGGGGCGTCGGTGGCGTGGGTGACGTCGACCGCGATCGCGACGTCGGGGCGGAGCTGGAAGGCGGAGGTGCGGGCGCCGAAGAGGCCGATCTCCTCCTGGACCGCGGCGACCGCGGCCATCGAGCCACCCGGGCCCTTGCCCTCGGCGCAGCGGCGCAGGCTCTCGAGGGCGATGTAGGCGCCGAGGCGGTTGTCCATCGACTTCGAGACGAGGCGGTCGCCGAGCACCGGCTGCGGCTCGGCGGCGATCACCACCGGGTCGCCGATCCGGACCAGCGCGGAGGCCTCCTCGCCGTCGGCGGCGCCGATGTCGATGTGCATCCCCTTCAGCTCGACGACCTTCTTGCGCTGGTCGGGGTCGAGCAGGTGGATCGGCTTGCGGCCGGCGACGCCGGGGACCGGACCGTCCTTGGTCAGGACGGTGACCCGCTGGCCGACCAGGATCTGCGGGTCCCAGCCGCCGATCGAGGTGAACCAGAGGAAGCCCTTCTCGTCGATGTGGGTGACGGCGAGGCCGATCTCGTCGATGTGACCGACGATCGCCAGCAGCGGCGCGGCGCTGCCGACCTGGGCGATCGAGGAGCCGAGCGCGTCGCTCGTCTGCTCGTCGGCGAAGGCGGCAGCCTTGCGCCAGACCGCGGCCGCGGGCCCCTCATAGCCCGAGGGGGCACCGGCGCGGAGCAGTTCGTCGAGGAGGGCGGGCGTGTCCAAGGGCAGGGAAGTATTACGAAGTCGGTGCTTCCCGGGAGTCAGTCGCCATGGGCGACGGAGAATTCGTCGCGCAGCCGGGTGCGGCGCTCGTCGTATCCGTGCATCTCATAGGCAACCATCGCCCAGAGCAACGCATCGACCACCGCGACCGGGATCAGCGCCGGCACCCTGGTTCCGAGCGGTGCCAGCAGCAGCAGGAGGACGGCGAGGGCGAGGCGCTGGCGGTTGAGGGTGCGGACGTGGCGCAGGCGGAAGCAGACGAGCCCGAGCAGGTAGAGCGCGACGCCGCCGAAGAGGGCGAACGATTCGACCGTGTGGAGGCGCTCGTCGGTGTGGTGCAGGGCCGTCTCCAGCCCGTAGGCGGCGAGCACGATCCCCGCCACCAGCAGCAGGTGGATGTAGGAGTAGGAGTCGCGGGCGAGGGCGTTTTGGACCCGGCCCTGCTCGGCCGCGGTCAGCCGCCGGGCCGAGATCAGGGCGACGAGGTCGAAGTAGACCCACCAGAGGCCGGCGGCGAGGCCGACCCCGAGCACCGCGGCGACGCCGATCCCGAGATCGAGGTGGCCGGAGGCGCCGGCCCCGATCGCGACGATCGACTCGCCGAGCGCGATCAGCACGATCAGCCCGTGGCGCTCGGCGAAGTGGCCGGGGACGAGGCGCCAGCCGGCGGTGCCGACGAAGTAGGGGACGCCCATGTCGAGGACCAGCGCCAGCACCCAGATCGCCGCCTGGGCGAGGCCGTCGAAGAGCGAGGCGAGAGCGAGCAGCCCGACCGCGATCGAGGTGCTGACGGCGAGCCCGGCGACGCTGCGGCGGAGGTCGGGGTCGTCGGGGCTGGCGAGGACGAAGAGGGCGATGTGAAGGAGGCGGAAGGCGCCGATCGCGAGGGCGAAGGCGAGCGCCAGGCTCTCGAAGGCGCCGGGGACGCAGAGGGCGGCGATCAGCATCGCCGCCATCGCCCCGAAGAAGAGCAGCCGGATCGCCCCCTGCTCGGGGTCGATCACGCTGGTCAGCCAGGCGTAGCCGACCCAGGCCCACCAGAGGACGCCGAGCACGAGCAGGCCCTGCGCGAGCCCGGCCCAGGTCGGGTGGCTGGACATCAGCGCCGTGCACTGGGTGATCGCGAGGACGAAGACGAGGTCGAAGAAGAGCTCCAGCGGGGTCACCCGCTCGCCCTGGCGCCGGGTGGCGCTCAGCCGCGAGACGTGGGGTTCGGACGAGGAGCCCTCCACGCCCGCAATCCTTGCAACTCGCCGGCCGCGAGCTCCAGCGGTGGGCCGAAGACCCAGAGCCGCATCGCGCCGTAGCGGAGCGCGGTGGCGAGCAGGTTGGCCGCGATCAGGACCGCCAGCTCGACCGAGGCCGGGGCGCCGGGCGCGAGTGCCCTGAGCAGCGCCAGGGCGCCGCTGGTGAGGCCGAGGCAGAGGCCGAAGACGAGGAGCCCCCGCAGGTGGTGGGAGAGGAGGCCGGCGCGGCCCCGGCGGCCGAAGGTGAAGTGGCGGTTGGCGGCGGTGTTGGCGATCGCGCTGAGGGCGAGGGCGATCGCGTTCGCCGCCTGGGCGGCGAGAGCGGTGTGGAGGCCGAGGAAGAGCAGCAGGTAGAGGGCGGTGCTGGCGATCCCGACCAGGGCGAAGCGCATCAGCTCGCCGTAGAGCCGCAGCACCCCGAGCAGGTCGTCGCGGGCGGTGCGGACGATCGCCACCCGCGAGTCGGGGTCGTCGACCCAGTCGACCGGGACCTCGTGGATGCGGAGGCCGCGGTGCTCGGCGAGGACCAGCAGCTCGGTATCGAAGAACCATGCCTCGTCCTCGACCGCCGGCAGAAGCGCCGCGACCGTCTCCCGCAGGCCGGCCTTGAAGCCGCACTGGGCGTCGCTGAAGCGAGTGCGCAGGGCGAGGTGGAGGAGGCGGTTGTAGGCGCGCGAGATCAGCTCCCGCTTGGGGCCGCGGACGACCCTCGATCCGCTCGCGAGCCGGGTCCCGATCGCGAGGTCGGAATGGCCGGAGACGAGCGGCGCGACCAACGGCAGCAGCGCCTCGAGCCCGGTCGAGAGGTCGACGTCCATGTAGGCGACGACGTCGGCCTCGCTGCGGCCCCAGACGTGGCGCAGGGCGCGGCCGCGCCCTTTCTCGGCCAGCCGCAGGTAGGTGACGCCGGCGAGCTCGGCGGCCAGCCTGGCGCCGATCTCCGGGGTCGCGTCGTCGCTGGCGTTGTCGGCGATGACTATCTGCGCCCGGTACGGGAACGATTCGTCGAGGAAGGCGCGCAGCTTGCGCACGCTGCCCGCCAGCGCCGCCTGCTCGTTGTAGACGGGGATCGCGATCTCGACGGTCGGCTGCTGCATCGAGGGCAACGATGCTGGGCGGCCGTGTGAGCGCCCTGGGCCCCGCCTCGGAGTTCCCTGAGAACCGTGGTTGTCCTTTGTCATGCATAGGTTGACTAAGGACAACCACACCCTGGGGGCGCGGCGCTCCCGGGGCCGGGTGGACATGGAGCTCTCCCAGGAAACTCCCAGGATCGGCGACGATCATGCCGGTATGACTTCCGCCGCGAACGGCAAGGGATCCGTCGAGAACGGCAAGGGGCGCGTTCTCGTCGTCGACGACGAGG
The DNA here is from genome assembly GCA_018268655.1 of Actinomycetota bacterium. GTDB lineage: Bacteria > Actinomycetota > Thermoleophilia > Solirubrobacterales > 70-9 > VAYN01. The sequence goes on along the minus strand of JAFDWC010000031.1, from coordinate 16,034 downwards.
CGAACATCGCCGACGTCGTCTCGATCGCCCTGCGCTACAGCAGCTACGAGGTCGAGACCGCCGCCAGCGGCCAGGCGGCGCTCGAGGCCGCCGCCGCGTTCCGCCCGCAGCTGATCGTCCTCGACGTGATGCTGCCCGACTTCGACGGATTCGAGGTGGCGAAGCGGCTGCGCGAGCGCGCCGACGACACCCCGATCCTCTTCCTCACCGCCCGCGACACCACCGAGGACAAGGTCCGCGGCCTCACCCTCGGCGGTGACGATTACGTGACGAAGCCGTTCTCGGTCGAGGAGCTCCTGGCACGAATCGCCACGATCCTGCGACGGTTCGGCCGCGCCGGCGGCGACGAGGCGGTCCTCCGCTTCGCCGACGTCGAGCTCGACGACGAAACCCGCGAGGTCCACCGCGACGGCGTCGCCCTCGAGCTGACCGACACCGAATACCGGCTGCTCCGCTACCTGATGACGAACCCCCGCCGGGTGCTGACCAGGGCGCAGATCCTCGACCACGTCTGGGAGTACGACTTCGCCGGCGACGCACGGGTGCTCGAGACCTACGTCAGCTACCTGCGCAAGAAGCTCGAGGCGAATGGCCCGCGCCTGATCTACACGGTGCGAGGGGTCGGCTATGCGCTCCGCCTTCCGCCGCATTGACCCGACGCTGCGGACGCGGCTCGTCCTGCTGCTGGTTCTGTTGGCGGCGGTCGGGCTGGCGGCGCTCGACGTCGTCTCCTACCGCGCCCTCGACTCCTACCTGACCGGCCGCGTCGACCAGCAGGTGACGGAAGCCGTCGGGCCTGTCACCTTCGCGCTGGCGAGACCGCTCGAACCCGGCGAACTGCCGGGAGGGCACCGGCTGCCGCCGGACGGCGGGGACGGCTCAGACGGCTCCAACGGCGGTGGTGGACCCGACGGCGGCGGTCCCGGCCTGCTGGTCCCGCCCGGCACCTTCGGCCAGCTGCGCACCCCGTCCGGCCGGGTTCTGGCGCAGAGGTCGTTCGTCTTCTTCGACGGCTCCGAAGTGGCCCGCCCCGACCTCTCCGGCGGGCTCGCGGTCGCCCCCAGCGCCCAGTCGGCGCACCCGGTTACCGTCGGCGAGCGTGGCGGCGGCTCGGAAACCTTCCGCGCCGTCGCCGTCCGCGGCCGCGGCGGCCTGGTCACGGTCGCCGCGGTCCCGCTCGGCGAAGTGCAATCGACCCTCGACCGGCTAGCGCTGATCGAGATCGTCGTCAGCGCCGCGATCCTGATCGCCCTGGCGATTCTCGCCTGGTGGCTGGTCCGGGTTGGCCTGCAGCCGCTGCGGCGGATGGAGGAAGCAGCGGGTGAGATCGCCGCCGGAGACCTCTCGCGGCGGGTCGAGCCGGCCAACTCGAAGACCGAGGTCGGGCGGCTCGGGCTGGCGCTGAACGCGATGCTGGGACAGATCGAGACCGCATTCGCCGAGCGAGAGGCGGGGGAGAGGCGGCTGCGCCAGTTCCTCGCCGACGCCTCGCACGAGCTGCGGACCCCACTCGCCTCGATCCGCGGCTACGCCGAGCTCTACCGGATGGGGGCCCAGACCGAGCCGGCGCAGGTGACGCGGGCGATGGAGCGGATCGAGGCCGAGTCGACCCGGATGGGCGGGCTCGTCGACGACCTCCTCACGCTTGCCCGGATCGACGAGGTGCGCGAGCCCGTGCGGGAGCCGGTGGCGCTCGGCCCGCTGCTCGCCGACGCCGTTGACGACGCCCGCGCCGCGGCGCCCGAGCGGCGCTTCGAGCTGAGCGAGGAGGAGGGGATCGAGGTGCTCGGCGATGCCGACAGGCTGCGCCGGGTCTTCGCCAACCTGCTGCGGAACGCCGTCGTCCACACCCCCGAGGGGACCGCGGTCGAGGTCTCGCTTCAGCGGGAGGGAGGCGAGGCGGCGGCCCGGGTCCGCGACCACGGGACCGGCCTTCCCGGCGACGACCCGGAGGCGGTCTTCGAGCGCTTCTGGCGCAGCAGCGCCTCCCGCGGCCGCGACGATGGCGGCTCCGGCCTCGGCCTGGCGATCGTCGCCGCCGTCGCCGCCGCCCACGGCGGTCGCGCCGAGGCCGCCAACGCCCCCGGCGGCGGCGCCGTCTTCACCGTCCGCCTCCCCCTGGCCTGACCGGCCACCCCCTTCGCTCTAGTTGGGACACCGATCTTTCCCCCACCCTTGGGGGTGAAAAATCGGTGTACCGATCTCTCCACCCTCGCCCGAGTCCCAGCGGGCTCACAGCTTTCGCCCAGGGTCGGCCGCCACCGTGGCCGCATGGAGACCATCAGCCATCCCCAGAGCCCGACCTGGAGCCGGCCCCGGCTGCGGGACAAACTGCGATCGCTGTCGCTGCCGCGGCCCGAGCTGGCGGCGCTGCTCGTCCTCGCCCTCGTGCTCGACCTCTGGGCGCTGGGCCAGAACGGCTGGGCGAACGAGTACTACAGCGCCGCCGTCCGCTCGATGGCCGGCAGCTGGCACGACTTCCTCTTCGGCTCCTTCGACGCGAAGGGCCTGATGACCGTCGACAAGCCGCCGGCGGCGCTTTGGGTGCAGGCGCTCTCGGTGAAAGCGTTCGGCTTCAGCTCCTGGGCGATCCTGGTCCCGCAGGCGCTGATGGGCGCCGCCAGCATCGGCCTCCTCTACGACCTGGTCCGGCGCCGCTGGGGCCGCCCGGCCGGTGGCCTCGCGGGGCTCTGCCTGGCGCTGACCCCGATCACGGTCGCGATCTCCCGCCACAACAACCCGGACGCGCTGCTCGTCCTCTGCTGCGTCGGCGCCCTCTGGGCATTCGTGCGGGCGCTCGAGCACGGCTCGACCCGTTGGCTCGTCGCCGCCGGCGTCCTCGTCGGCCTCGGCTTCGAGACGAAGATGGGGGTGGCGCTGATGGTCGTCCCCGGCATGGCCCTGGCCTGGCTCTGGGTGGCGCCGCGGGGACGGATCGTCGCGCTCCGCCAGCTCCTTCTCGCCGGCGCCGCCCTCGTCGCGGTCGCCCTCGCCTGGCCGCTGATGGTCGAACTGACGCCGGCCTCGAGCCGGCCCTGGATCTCGGGCACTAGCGACAACAGCGTCTTCTCGCTGATCCTCGAATACAACGGCCTCGGCCGCCTCGACGGCCAGACCGGTGGCCCCGGCAGCTTCGGCGGCGGCGGCCCGTTCGGAGGCGAAACCGGCCCCCTGCGGCTGCTGAACGAAGCGCTCGGGGGCCAGGCCGGGTGGCTGCTGGGGACGGCGCTGGTCGGCGGCCTCGGGATCGCGCTGCTGAGCCGGCTCCGGCGCCAGGATCCGCGCACCGGCTGGATCATCGCGGTCGGCGGCTCCCTCGCCGTGGTCGCCGTCGCCTTCAGCTTCGCCAGCGGGATCTTCCACCCCTACTACGTCTCCCTGCTGGCCCCGTTCGCGGCGGCGCTGGTCGGGGCGACCTTCGCCCAGGCACGCGCCGCCGATCGCCCCGGGCGGGCGCTCGGGGTGCTGGCGATCGGCGCCGGCGCCGTCACCGAGATCGCCGTGATCGGCAGCAGCGCCGGCGAACTGGGCTGGCTGGTGGCGCCGATCGTGCTGGCCGCAGCCGGGGCCGCGCTGGTGCTGGCTTCGGACCGCCTGGCGCCGCGGTGGGGCGCGGTCGCCCTCGCCGGCGCGATCGGCGTCCTCCTGATCGGCCCGGCGATCTGGTCGGTCGACACCCTGGGACACCCGACAAGCGGCACCTTCCCGGCCGGCGGCCCCGAATCTGCATCGATGATGGGCGGGCCCGGCGGCGGCGGATCCGGCGGTCCCGGCGGCGGCTTCCCCAGCGGCTCCGGCGGCCGTGGCGTCCCCAGCGGCGGCGCCTTCCCCGGCCCCGGCGCCTTGCCCGGCGGTGAACGGGCGCAACCGCCGGGACTCGGCGCGGAAGCCGGCTCGACGCCGGGGATCAGCGGTGAAGGCGGCGCATCCGCAGGTGCCAGCCCGATGGTCGAAGGTCTGTTCGAAGCCCAGGGCGGCGCCGAAGGCGGTGCCTCCGGCCGGGGCGGCGCCCACGCCGGTCCCGGCGCCGTCGCAGGCGGCACCTTCGGCGGCCAGGACCTGTCCTCGGCGCTCGCCTACACCGAGGCCCACGGCGGCGGCACCCTCGCAGTCGAGAGCCAGTCCGAGGCCGCCGGCGCGATCATCGAATCCGGAGCAGAAGTGGCCGGCATCGGCGGCTTCTCCGGCAAAGAGAGCTCGGTCAGCGCCGCCTGGCTGGAAGAACGGATCGCCGCCGGTGAGATCCGCTGGATCCTCAACAGCGGCTCGTCCGCGTTCGGCGGCGCTCCCAATGCCGGCCTTGGCGCCGCCGCCGGCGCCTCTGGCGGCGACACCCGTACCGGCAGCGAATCAGCCCTGACCAAGGTCACGGAAAGGTGCGAAGCCGTCTCGAATTCGTCACTCGAATCGAGCGCAGGCACCCTCTACGACTGCGCACCTTCGACCTAGCCCGCGCCCCGACGCCCAGCTGCTCCTGTTGTCGAATGGCACACAAGGGAACGGCTCGGCGGCGGCGGTGGGCTAGCGTTGCGACATGAAGACCGGGGGAGTGGCGGTGGTCACCGGCGCCTCGACCGGGATCGGCAGGGCGACGGCCGAACGGCTCGCCCGCGATCCCGGCACCGAGCTGGTCCTCGTCGCCCGCCGCGAGGAGCTGTTGCGCAAGCTCGTCGCGGCCTTGCCCTGCCCGGCCTCCCACCTCGCGGTCGACCTCACCGCCGCCGACGCTCCGCAGCGGGTGCTCGCCCACGTCGAGGAGCGGCACCGCCGCCTCGACCTCCTCGTCAACAACGCCGGCGCCGCCTGGCGCGGCTCCTTCGCCGAGACCGGCTACGCCAACGTCCGCCGCCACATGGAGCTCAACTTCGACGCGGTCGTGCGCCTCACCGAGGCGCTGCTGCCGCTCCTGCGACGCTCGGCGCCGAGCGCGATCGTCAACGTCGCCAGCACCGCCGGTCGTGTCGCCCGCGCCCGCTCCGGCTCCTACTCGGCCAGCAAGTTCGCCCTGATCGGCTGGACCGAGGCGCTGCAGCTGGAGGAGGCCGCCCACGGGGTCCACGTCGGCATGGTGCTGCCGGGGTTCGTCCCCACCGAGGGCTTCCCGTCCACCGAGCTGCGCGAGAAGGCGCTCACCCGCCTGCTCCTCTCGAGCCCCGAGAAGGTCGCCGAGGCGATTCACCAGGCCGGCCCCGGCGGTCGCGCCGAGCGCTACGTGCCGCGCCCCTACGCGATCGCCGCTGCGCTCCGCATCCTCTCCCCGGCCCTCGTCCGTCGCGTCCTCGGCGCCGGCGCCGCCAGCTCGCTGACCACGAGCACGCCCGACCACCGCTGATCGGCTCGGAACGCCAGCCGAGCCCGCGGCCGACGACTTACTAGAGTCCGGCCGACATGACTGTCTCAACCAACCAGTTCAAGAACGGCTCCCATATCGAGATCGACGGCAAGGTCTGGAAGATCATCGAGTTCCAGCACGTCAAGCCGGGCAAGGGTGGCGCCTTCGTGCGGACCAAGCTGCGGCGGCTCGAGGACGGCGCCGTGATCGACAAAACCTTCCGCGCCGGCGAGAAGTTCCGCTCGGTCCGCACCGAATCGAAGAAGATGCAGTACCTCTACGACTCCGGCGACGCGGCGGTCTTCATGGACAGTCGCGACTACGACCAGATCGAGATCCCCGCGGCGGCGCTCGGCGACGCGATGAAATGGGTGCTGCCGAACAGCGAGGTCGAGGTGCTGTTCGTCGACGAGCAGCCCAGCGACGTCCAGGTCGCCAGCGCGGTCGAGCTGAAGGTCGCGCAGACCGACCCGGGGCTGAAAGGCGACACCGCCTCCGGCGGCGGCAACAAGCCGGCGACCCTCGAGTCCGGCGCCATCGTCCAGGTGCCGCTGTTCATCGAGGAGGGCGAGACGATCCGCGTCGACACCCGCTCCGGCGAGTACCTCTCCCGGGCCTAGCCCGGGAGCGGCCGACGACGAGGTTGCCGTTTCCCGCGACATAGGCGGAAAGGGCAACCTCAACTCCGGGACGACCAGAGTGCCGCGGCTCAGATGTTGCCGTCGCCGTCGCTGGGACCGCCGTTGTTGTCGGCGTCGTGATCGCCGCCGTTGTGCTGCGGGATACCGGCGTGGCTGAGGTGGTGGTGCCGGTGGTGCGAGGCCAGTGCCGCCGGGGCGGCGGTGCCGGCGGTCAGGGCGACGACCGCAATCGCGGCAGCCGCCAGCCGTGCTCTGATGGCGAGCATTTGGTGCTCCTTTCGCGTGTTTCGTTGACTAGGTGGTGAAGCTCTCGACTGCGCGGCGCAGCTCCGTGCGCTCGGCGGCCCAGCGCCGCGGCGCCGCGGCGGCGACGAGCACCGTCGTCGCCGAGCGGCCGGCGACGATGCAGGCGATCTCGCGGTAGCGGTGGCCGCTGACGGTCCGGTAGGAGTCGAGGACGCAGGAGCCGGTGGCGCCGGTGAAGTCGAGGCCCCGCGCCGCCGCCAGCAGTAGCACCTCGCGGTCGCCCTCGTCGCGGTTGTGCTCGACCCGGAAGGAGGCCCAGTCGGCAAGCGTCTCGCGCCCCTGCCGGGGGGTCGCGTTCAGGTAGCCGACGATCGCCCCGCCGGGGCCGATCAGCTCGGCCGTTCTGGTCCCGCGGTCGCCGTGGGCCCGCCGCCATCCCGGCGGCACCGGGAGCCGCGCCGGGGAGCCGGGGAGCCGGAGCTCGGTCCATCCCGGCGCCGGCAGCTCCGGACGCACCCAGGCGAAGGCGCCGGGCGCCTGGGCCCGAGCCGTCTGCGCCGGCGGCGCCTCGGCGCTCGCGCCGGCCGCCCCGGCTGTCACCGGCAGCCCGGTCGCGGCGCCCAGGCTGACCGCACCCGCGGCGACCGCCGCCGCCAGCCCCGCCCAAAGCTTCCGTCCGCGTCTCACACCGCTGCTTACGGCAGCCGCCGCCGCCGGGTTCAGCTGAGAGAATGACGCGATGCGCCGATCCGACCAACGCCGCGACGCCGTCTTCGCCTCCTACCAGCGCGACGTCACCGGCCGCCCGCTCGACGAGCTGATCGTCGGCGCCCGGCCGTTGACCCGCGAGCTGGCCGAGGGCGTCGACGAGTACCGCGAAGAGCTCGACGACGAGATCGAAGCCCACGCCAAGGGCTGGTCGGTCGACCGGATCGCGCCGCTCGACCTCAACCTGATGCGGGTCGCCCTCTATGAGATCGAGCATGCCGGGACCCCGGTCGAGGTGGCGATCTCCGAGGCGGTCGAGCTGGCCAAGGAGTACTGCGGCGCCGACGCGCCGGGCTTCGTCAATGGCGTCCTCGGGGCGATCGCCCGCGAGCGCGAGGCGGCCCGGTGACCGAGCGCCTGCGGGAGATCGCCGCTCGCCTGCGCGAGATCTCGGCCGAGCTCGAGGGCGGTGAGGAGCTGGCCGACGCCCGCGCCGCCCAGCTCGCCGCGGAAGCCGCCGAGCTCGCCGGCGAGGCGGTCGAGGAGGCCAACCGCGAGGCCCGTGAAGCGGCGAGCGCCGGCTGAGCGGCAGGTCCCGCGCCGCACCTCGACGCCGATGTACCCGGACGACCTACGAGCGCTGGTCGAGGCGGAGCTGGAGCGGCTGCGCTTTGCCGCCGCCGCCAATACCGCCGGCCTCGAGGAGGCGATGCGCTACTCGCTGCTCGCCGGCGGCAAGCGGGTGCGGCCGGTCCTCGCCCTCGCCACCGCCCGCGCCCTCGGCGCCGAGCCCGAGCGCTTCCTCCCGGTCGCCTGCGCGATCGAGCTGATCCACACCTACTCGCTGATCCACGACGACCTGCCCGCGATGGACGACGACGACCTCCGCCGCGGCAAGCCGACCTCCCACGTCAAGTTCGGCGAGGACGTCGCGATCCTCGCCGGCGACGGCCTCTTCGCCGAGGCGGTGCGGCTGTTCGCGACCCAGCCCGGGCCGGCGGAGCGGGTGCTTGCCGCGCTGCGCGAGCTCGCCGCCGCGACCGGCGTCGACGGCATGGTCGGCGGCCAGTACGTCGATGTCGTCGGCTCCGAGCACGACGCCGCGGGCCTCCGCGCCCTGCACGCGCTGAAGACGGGCCGCCTGATCGCCGCCAGCGTCAACGTCGTCCTGATCCTCGAAGGGACCACGGAACCTGAGACAATGCCGTACCGGCGCTTCGCCGACGAGCTCGGTGTCCTGTTCCAGATCATCGACGACATCCTCGACGTCACCGAGAGCGACGAGCGGCTCGGCAAGCCACATGGAAGCGACGAGCGACACGGCAAACTCACCTACGTCAGCCTCTTCGGGCTCGAGCGGGCGCGCGAGCTGGCCGCCGAGTCGCACCGCAAGGCAACCGTGGCGCTCTCGCAGGCCAGCGGCGAGACGGGGGACCTGAGGCGCGTGGCCGACTACATCTTCACGAGGCACTCATGAGCGAAGAGCCCCCGACCCAGGGCAGCGAGGAAGAGAAGCGCACGGAACCGCTGCTGAACCGCATCGAAGGCCCGCAGGACCTGCACGAGCTCGACGACGCCGAGCTGCAGCAGGTGGCCGAGGAGATGCGGACCTACGTGATCGACACGATCGGCGAGATCGGCGGCCACTTCGGCGCCAACCTCGGCACCTGCGAGCTCGCCGTCGCCCTCCACAGCCTGCTCGACTCCCCCCGCGACAAGGTGCTCTGGGACGTCGGCCACCAGGCCTACCCCCACAAGATCCTCACCGGCCGCCGCGACCGGCTGCCGACGATCCGCCAGTACGGCGGCCTCGCCCCGTTCTGCTCTATCCCCGAGTCCGAGCACGACATCATGGGCGCCGGCCACGCCTCGACCTCGATCGGCTACGCGGTAGGGCTGAAGGAGGCGATGCGGAAGGGGATCGGCGCCGACGGCAAGGTGGCGGCGGTGATCGGCGACGGCGCCCTCACCGGCGGCGTCGCCTACGAGGCCCTGCACGCCGCCGGCGGCCTGCAGACGCCGATCGTGATCGTCCTCAACGACAACGGGATGTCGATCTCGCCGAACGTCGGCGCGCTCTCGCGCTCCTTCAACCGCCTTCGCCTCAACCCGCGCCTGTACCACGCCCGCGAGGGGGTCGAGGACCGGCTGACCAGGCTGCCGCTGGGGATGGGGCGGCGGATCGAGCGGCTGGGGCCGGAGATCAAGGCGGCGATCAAGGCCTACTGGGCGCCCGGCCTCTTCTTCGAGGAGCTCGACCTCGCCTACATGGGGGTGATCGACGGCCACGACGTGCACGCCCTGCGGGTGGCGCTGACCGAGGCCTTCGAGGCCGGCCGCCCGGTCGTCGTCCACATCCACACGGTCAAGGGCAAGGGCTTCGCCCCGGCCGAAGACGGCGGCCTCGCCTCGATGGAGGAGTGGCACGCGGCGAAGCCGCACTCGATCGTCAACGGCAAGCCGGCGGCGGCGAAGCCGGTGCCGGTCACCGAAACCGACTCGCCGGAGGGGATCGAGCGGCTCGAGAAGCCGCAGCCGGCGGGCTCCCCGCCCCAGTACACGAAGGTCTTCGCCGACGCCATCGTCGCCGAGGCCGGGCGCGACCACCGGGTGATCGGGATCACCGCGGCGATGGCGGGGGGGACCGGGCTGCAGAAGCTCGCCGACCAGCGCCCCGAGCAGTACTACGACGTCGGCATCGCCGAGCAGAACGCGGTCCTGCTCGCCTCCGGGCTGGCGCTGCAGGGGGCGAAGCCGGTCTGCGCGATCTACTCGACCTTCCTCCAGCGCGCCTACGACCAGATCATCCACGACGTCTGCCTGCAGCAGCTCGACGTCACCTTCGCGATGGACCGGGCCGGCCTCGTCGGCGACGACGGCCCGACCCACCACGGCGCCTTCGACGTCTCCTACTTCCGGCCCGTGCCGAACGTGGTGGTGATGGCGCCGCGCGACGAGGCGATGCTGGTCCACCTGCTCCACACCGCGATCGCCCACGACGGGCCGGTGGCGCTGCGCTATCCGCGCGGGGCGGCGGAGGGGGCCGCGCTGCCGGCGGCGCCGGAGCTGATCCCGATCGGCGAGGGCGAGGTCCTGACCGAGGGCAAGGGCGTCGCCCTCCTCGGCTATGGCTACGGGGTCGCGGTGGCGCTGGAGGCGGCGGCGATCCTCGCCGACCACGGCCTGCAGGCGACCGTCGCCGACGCCCGCTTCGCCAAGCCGCTCGACGGCCCGCTCTGCGAGCGCCTGGCGCGCGAGCACGAGCTGCTGGTGACGATCGAGGAGAACGTCCTCCCGGGCGGCTTCGGCTCGGCGGTGCTGGAGCACCTCGAGGACGCCTTCGCCGAGGCCCCGTCGGAGCGGGCGCGGGTGCTGCGCGTGGGCCTACCGGACCGCTTCGTCACCCACGGCAAGCCGGCGCTGTTGCGGGCCGAGGCCGGCCTCACCGGCGAGGCGGTCGCCGAGCGGGTGCTCGCGGCCCAGCCCTTCCGGCAGCCGGTGCTGGGCTGATCCAGCCCAGCCGCCCGGCGTCAGGGCCGCGGAAAACGTCGCCCGTTGCAGCCAGATCGTCTGTGATCGATCTTTGGGATTGCCTCAATTGGCGCAATCCACTAGCCTGCCGCTGTCTCTCCGGTGAATGGGAGAAGCGACGGCTCTTGGACCGCGCTTCTGGGGAATCACCACAGGGAGGAGAGATGCGTATCTCTATATGTGGGTCCGTTAGGGGAACGGGCCTCTCGCGGCCCCCCGCTTCGGCGGAGCGGGCCGCGAGGCGCGCCCGAAGGGCGCGCGTCTGCGATTCGCCGCCGCTGGGCCGGTAAATCGCAGACGGGTGGCTCAGTCCTGCTCGGCGAGGACCGCGTAGACCTTGCGCCGGGTCTCGTCGAGCAGCTCGGTCACCTGCCGCTGCTGCTCGGCGTCGGCGCTGAAGACCTGGCGGACGGCGTGCATGAGCTTGCGCAGTGAGTGGCCGAGGGCCAGGTTCTCGGGGGCGACGCCGCCGCGAACCGTGTCCCACGGCGCCTCCTCGCCGGCCTTCTCCTGCTGCTCGCCGCGGCCGGCCTCGGTCAGGGTGAAGCGGCGCTTGCCGTCCGACTCCTCGCCGCGGATAAGGCCCTCGTCCTCGAGCATCTGCAGGGTGGGGTAGATCGAGCCGGCGCTCGGGGTCCAGGCCCCCTGGGTGCGCTCCTCGAGCTCCTTGATCATCTCGTAGCCGTGCATCGGCCGCTCCGCCAGGAGGGCGAGGACGGCGGCGCGGATGTCGCCCCGGCGGGCGCGCCTACCGCCGCCGCGGCCGCCCCAGGGGCCACGGCCGAACTCGCTGCGGCGCTGGAAGCGCGGGTCTGGTCCGAACCGGTGATCTCCGTGTCGGTGTCTGCATTGCATCTCGTAAGCCTTTCTATCGTGAACTAACGCGATATATCGTAACAGGTCGGTTATGGAAAGCCGAGATCCCGGTAGGCTGCCGGGGGTGAAGCTCCTCTTCGCACCCGTGGGAATCGGCGCCGGCCTGGTCGCCGGGATGCTCGGCAAGAAGGCCTTCGAACGCCTCTGGGCGGCGGTCGACGACGAGGACCCGCCGAAGCCCGATCAGCGCGGGGCGCCGACCGTGAAACTCGTCGTCGCCCTGGCGATCGAGGGGGCGATCTTCCGGGTCGTCAAGGGGATGACCGATTACGGCGCCCGCCGCGCCTTCGCCGGCGCCACCGGCGCCTGGCCGGGCGAGGACACGAGCAGGGAATCCTGAGCCGCTTCGAGATCGTCGCGCTCACCGCGGCCGAAGTCGACCGCGTCGAGCCGCTCTGGCGGTCGCTGGTCGCCCACCACCGCGAGGTCGTCGCCGGCACCTTCCCGGTCCGGGGCCCGGAGGAGGCCTGGCGGCGGCGGCGGGCCCAGTATGTGGACTGGCTCGGCTCCGGCGAGGGCACGATGCTGGCCGCCGTCCCGGCCGGCGACCCGGAGGCCGCGCTGCTCGGCTACGCGGTGCTGCGTTCGCACCCCGCCGGCCCCAGCTGGGACGTCGGCGAGCTGGTGGGGGAGATCGAGACGCTCGCGGTCCTGCCGGCGGCACGCGGCCGGGGAGTCGGCAGCGCCCTGCTCGACGCCGGCCGCGAGCGCTTCCGCGGCGAAGGCCTCGAGTGGTGGAGCGTCGCCGTGGTCGAGGCCAACTCGGGCGCGGTCGCTCTCTACCGGCACGCCGGCTTCGAGCCCTACTACCGGAACCTGCTCGGCCGGATCGCCGACTGAGCCCTACCGCAGCCCGTAGTGGTCGCGGGTGTCGGTGAAGAGCGTCCGCAGCAGCAGCCTGTTGAGCGGGACCGCCGGGGCCGCCAGCAGCCGCGGCTCGAAGCAGATCCTCCAGGTGAAGAGGCAGGAGCCCTCGCCGGTCGGCTCGACCAGGTAGTCCTCGGCGAAACGCCTGGCGAGCGGCGTGCTCGCCTCGGCCACGTAGAAGGAGTGCTGCCGCCCCTCCTCCCAGCGGAAGTAGTGCTCGCGGAGGACGTTGGTGCCGCGGACGGCGTTCACCTCCCGCGTCGTCCCGACCCCGAACGGCCGCGGCGAGGTCCAGCGCACCTCGTCCAGGATCCGACACCAGGAGAGCGGCCGCTCGCCGGTCAGCTCGGCCCAGACGTCGGCTGCCGGGCGCGGCACCCGGAAGCGGCCGACCAGCCGCACCGGCGCCGTCTCGAAGAAGCTCGCATCGACCGGTTCGCAGGAGAACCAGGGGCGTCCCATTGCCGAGACCCTACGCTGCCGGAGGTGGCAACGACCCCCCGGACCCCCGAAGCTCTCCCGCGCCAGCTCGGGCTCGGCGGCATGGCCCGGCGCGCCGGCCTGCTCGCCCTCCTCTTCGCGATCGCCGCGCTGCTGATCGCGACCCTGCCCGGGATCGGCGAAGTCCGGGAACTGTTCGGCGACGCCCGGCCCGGCTGGCTGGTCGCCCTCGGCCTGCTCGAGCTCTGCTCCTGCCTCTCCTACGTCGCCGCCTTCAAGGGCGTCTTCTGCGCCCGGCTCGACTGGCGCTTCAGCTACGAGGTGGGGATGGCCGAGCAGGGGACGAACGTGCTGGTCCCCGCAGGCGGCCTCGGCGGCCTCGCGCTCGGCGCCTGGGTCCTGCGCCAGGGCGGCATGGCGCCGGAGCGGATCGCCCGCCGCAGCGTCTCTTTCTTCCTCCTCACCAGCATCCCCAACTTCCTCTGCGCCGTCGTCTTCGGGATCCTGCTCGGCAGCGGCGTGGTGGCGAGCCCGGGGCCGCGGCTGCTGGCTCTGATCTTCGGTGCCCTGGCGACGGCGGTGGTGATCGTCGTCGTGGTGCTGCCGCGGGGCCTGCGACGGGTCGACCCCGACCACGACGGCCCCCTGCGCGATGACGCCCTCGGCGTCCGCCTCCGCCGCCTTGCGCGCCGCGCCGCCGGCGCCCTCGCCGCCGGGGTCGAGGACACCGGCCTGCTGCTGCGCCGCCGCCAGCCCGAGGCCATCCTCGGCGCGATCGGCTACATGGCCTTCGACCTCGCCGCCCTCGCCGCTTCCTTCGCGGCCTTCGGGGTCGCCCCGCCGTTCGCCGCCTTCGTCTTCGCCTACGTGATCGGCCAGCTCGGCGGCCTGGTTCCGCTGCCCGGCGGGATCGGCGGGATCGAAGGCGGTTTGATCGGCGCCCTCGCCATCTACGGCACCCCGCTGGCCCTGGCCACCGCGGCCGTGCTCGCCTACCGCGTCGTCCAGCTCGGCCTGCCGGCGATCCTCGGCTCGGTCGCCTTCCTGCAGCTGCGCCGCACCCTCCTGCGCAACGAAGCTCCGGCCGCTCTCTGCGAGCCCGCCGACGACGGTCTGCCGATCTTCAGAGTGCCGGCGCGCTGAGCGGCGCCGCCGCTCAGCGGAACCTCTTCCGCACCGCCTTGACGCACCTCTCCTGGCTGGCCTTGCCGCCGAGCCGGTGGCAGCGCGCGAGGGCGAACCTGCGCTTCGCCCCGGTGATGCAGGCGGCGCGCTTCGCCTTTGCCCGCTTCCCCTTGCCGGCGAATCGCTTGCGGCATTGGGCGATCGCGCCGGCGAGGGTGAGCGGCTTGCGCGGCGCGACCCTCGGCGCGGCCGGAGGCGGCGAGGCGGCGCTGGTCGGCGGCTTCGCGTTGGGGTCGGTGATCGTCAGCTGGAACGGCCCCTCGATCCCGTTGTCGGGGCTGCTGACCTGGATCCAGTAGATCGTCCCGGCGACGGCCGCGAAGCGATCCTGCGCGCCCTTCTGGCTCCGGTCCGGGCAGGCGCCGGGGCTGTCTTCGCCGCTTGGGACGAGGCGGGTCAGCGTCGTGGGTCCGGTGTTGGTGTGGACCGCGGCGAAGTCGTCGGTGGCCGAGCCGCAGGTGCTGATCACGACCGGGCCGGTGAAGGAGGGCTGCCAGCGGTACCAGACGGTCGCGATCGGGCTCGCGCCGTAGGCCGGGCTGACCTCGCCGGCCTCGATCGTGGCGTCGGCGTTGCTGCCGTCGACGGCGATCGGCAGGTCGGGCCCGATCGTCTGCGCCGCCGCGAAGGCGTCGTTCGGGGGCCGGCTGACCGCATGGATCTCGAGTTCGAACGGACCGGTGCTGCCTTCGAAGCTGCTCCCCGCGATCGCTATCCGGTAGGTGGTGCCGGCTTTGGCCTGCAGTTCGGCCGCGCAGAACGGGGCATAGCCGAGCGGCAGGTTCGCCACTTTCAGGGTCGCCAGCGTCGCGCCTTCGTAGACCCCGAGCCGCGGCACGGCGTTGTTCCCACAGGCGTTGAGCTTGACCAGCTCGGTGACGGTCGGCGTCCACTGGTACCAGACTGAGTGGGTCGAGCCGGTGAAGCCGCCGATCGGGATCGCGCTCTCGCCGACCTCGGTCGTGGCGAAGCTGTTGTCGCCGCTGACCGCGAGCGGCAGCAGCGGCCCGATCGTCTGCGCGGCGGCGAAGTTGTCGTTGCTCGGCGGCGTCGCCGAGCGCATCGCCAGCGTGAACGTTCCTTCGCCGGAGAATTGCCCGCTGAAGGCGATCTTGTAGTTGGTCCCGGCGACGACGTTGAACTGGACCTTGCAGTTGTTGGTTTCGACCACGTTGCTCAGGCCCGCCAGGGTGGCGCCGGTGTAGACGGCCATCACCATGTTGGCGGCGGAGCCGCGCTGGGTTTCGAACGGGCACCCTTCGAGCTGGACCTGGCCGCTGCTCGGGGCGGTCCACGAGTACCAGACCGAACGCGAGCCGCCGCTGCCGCCGAGGGCGCCCGGCTCGCCGGCCTCGTAGGTCGCTTCGATCGTGCTGCCGGAGACGGAGAACGGCAGCCCCGAAATGACTTTGGCCGCGGCGAAGTTGTCGTTGGCGGGAGGCTGGGGGAGGTGGAGGCCGAGGACGAATTCGCTTTCGGTGCCGAGGAAGTCGACCTGGATCTTGTACGTGGTCCCGCTGGTGGCGGCGAAGCTGAGCTTGCAGGGCCCGGCCGTGTCGGTGACCTTGGTCAGGCTGGCCCAGGTCGTGCCGCTGCCGGTATAGACCCCGATCGCGCTGAGGGCGCTGCTGCCGGCGCTGATCGGGCCGCAGAGGTCGACGACGACCGTCCCCGTCACCGAGGCTTTCCAGCTGAACCAGACAGAGTCTTTGGCTTCGTTGCTGTAGACCTTCTCGCCGGCTTCACCGGTGGCGCCGACGGTCGTCCCCGGCACCGAGACCGGCAGCGCTTCCGGCAGCACCTGGGCGCCGGCGATCTGATCGTTGGCCGGCGCGGCGCTGGCGGGTGCGGCCAGGGCAAGGGCCCCGAGCAGCGCCGCCGCGACCGCGGCAAGCGTCCTGAAATTGCGAGCGTTCAACGTTTCTCCCTCTTCGAAAGGACTCACCGGGTCTTTCGGCGCCGTGCCGGCCGAGCCTGAGTCCGAGCGGCCGACCGTCGGACGGATAGCGGAGGCCCCCACGCGTCTCTTCGTGCCCGCACAACAGAAAACGCCCCGCCTGGGAGGGCGGGGCGCTTCTGGGGTTACTACAGGGAGGAGAGATATGTATCTCTATATATGTGGATCTGTGGGAGGTAGGTGAGCCCAGTTGAGTCGTGGGCGCCTGGTGTGGGAAGCACCGGGGGCCATATGTACGACGCAGGACTCA
>JAFDWC010000319.1 GCA_018268655.1 Actinomycetota bacterium | reverse complement strand
CGTCCCTCCCCTTCGACCCGATCGCCGAGGCCGCCCGCCACTGGCAGGAGCGCTGGGATCAGCAGGCCGCCACCGAGATGGTCGCGGTGACCTCGATCATGCGCGTCCACCAGATCCTGATCGCCCGCCTAAACGAAGCGCTCGAGCCCTACCAGCTCACCTTCCCCCGCTATGAGGCGTTGATGCTCCTGCACCTCTCGAGCCGCGGCTCACTCCCCCTGGGAAAGATCGGCGAGCGCTTACAGGTCCACCGCACCTCGATCACCAACACGATCGACGGCCTCGAGAAGCTCGGCCTGGTCCACCGCATCCCCCACGAATCAGATCGCCGCGCCGTCCTCGCCGAGATCCTCCCCAAGGGACGAGCGGTGGCAGGAGAGGCGACCGAGACCCTGAACGCCGCCGGCTTTGCCACCGCTCCCCTCTCGCCACAGCAGCTCGAGCAGATCTCCGAGCTGCTGAGGACGCTGCGGGTGGCGGCGGGGGACTTTCCGGGCTGAGGGCGGCCCTTCAGGGCTTAGCCGGGACCCCCCGATCGTCGCTTGCAGGGCGGTCCGGCTTGTGGGCGGCGCCTTTGCGTGCTATTCCTACTATCCGTGAGGCTCCTACTCGACCAGGCGAGCGGCTGCTGATGGCGATCCAGCGGGTCGCCATTCTCGGCGGCGGCTTGATGGGCTCGGGAATCGCCGAGTCGGTTGCGCGGGCCGGGCTGCCGGTGGTCGTCCGCGACGTCGATGGCGCCGCGATCGGCGCCGCCCACAAGCGGATCGCGAAGTCGCTCGGCCACGCCGTCGAGCGCGGCAAAGTCAGCGAGGCCGAGGCGGCGGAGATCCACGGCCGCATCGACTACACCGCCGACCTCAGCGAAATCGCCGGGGTCGACCTGGTGATCGAGGCGGTTCCCGAGAACGCCGAGCTGAAGGCGGCGCTGCTCTCCCAGGTGGCCGGGATCGTCTCCGAAGAAGCGCTGATCTCCTCCAACACCTCCTCGATCCCGATCGCCCAGCTGGCGGCGGGAGTGTCGCGGCCCGAACGGGTCCTCGGCCTCCACTTCTTCAGTCCGGTCCCGGTGATGAAGCTGATCGAGGTGGTGGTCGCGCTCGACACCAGCGAGGAGACCCTGACTACCGCCCGCGATTTCGCCGAGACGATCGGCAAGCGGGCGATCGTGACCAAGGACCGCTCCGGCTTCATCGTCAACATGCTGCTCGTCCCGTACCTGATGGCGGCGGTGCGGATGTACGAAGAAGGCTTCGCGACCGCCGAGGACATCGACGAGGGGATGAAGCAGGGCTGCGGGCACCCGATGGGGCCGCTGACCCTCTCCGACTTCATCGGCCTCGACGTCCTCTACGCGATCGGCGACTCGCTCTACGAGGAGTTCAAGCGGACCGAGTACGCGCCGCCGCCGCTGCTGAAGCGGATGGTC
>JAFDWC010000318.1 GCA_018268655.1 Actinomycetota bacterium | reverse complement strand
GGGATCGGGGGTCCCTCCCCGGACACTCAGGAAACCAGCCGAAGGCTGTCGTTTCCGTCCGGGGAGGGACCCCCGAGCGCCGCCCTCGAATCCGCAGCGCCGGCTGTTCGTCCCCCAGCCGAAGGCTGTCGTTTCCGTCCGGGGAGGGACCCCCGAGCGCCGCCCTCGAATCCGCAGCGCGGCGGTCCCTCGAATCCCTCCAACGCCCTCGCCCTGCCCGGGGTGCCAATGCCTCGGCCCCGACGGATACGCTGCGCAGGATGACGGAGGCTGCGACCGCGTTGCGGGAGACCCCTTTGCACCAGGCTTGCGTTGACCTCGGGGCGAAGCTGGTGCCGTTTGCCGGATGGGACATGCCGGTGCAGTTCGAGGGCGTCAGGGAGGAGCACACGGCGGTGCGGACGCACGCGGGGGTGTTCGACGTCTCCCACATGGGCGAGGTCGAGGTCGAGGGGCCGGGGGCGCTGAGGTTTCTCCAGCGCGCCGTCTCCAACGACGTCGGCAAGGTCGAGATCGGCGGCGCCCAGTACCAGCTGCTCTGCAACGAGGACGGCGGCGTGATCGACGATCTCTTCCTTTACAGGCTTGGGCACGATCGGTATCTGGTGGTGACGAACGCCGCCAATCACGAGACGGATTTGGCGCAGTTGGGGGCGCTTTCACGCGAGTTCGACGTGGCGGTACGGGACGTCGCCGATCGCTACGCGATGCTGGCGGTGCAGGGGCCCCACGCGCGAGACGTGGTCGAAAAGACCCTCGGCATCGCGCTGCCGCCGCGGATGCACGTGGCGGCGGTTCACGTCGGCCGCCGGCCGGCGCTGGCCTGCGGCACCGGTTACACCGGCGAGGACGGGGTCGAGCTGCTGATCGACCCCGAGGTGGCGGCGCCGATCTGGGCCGAGCTGCTCGAGGCCGGGGTCGTCCCCTGCGGGCTCGGCGCCCGCGACACGTTGCGGCTCGAGGTCTGCTTCCCGCTCCACGGCAACGAGCTGACGCCGGCCCGCAACCCGATCGAGGCCGGTCTCGGCTGGGCCTGCAAGGAGGAGACAGGGTTCCTCGGCGCCGAGGCAATCGCCCGCGCCCGGGCCGAGGGCACCTCCCAGAAGCTGGCGCCGTTCCTGATCGAGGGCGCCGGGATCCCCCGCGCCGGCAACCCGGTCCTCGCCGGCGGCGAGGAGGTCGGTGCCGTCACCAGCGGTACCTTCGCGCCCTCGCTCGAGCGGGGCGCCGGGATGGCCTACCTCCGCACTGACCTCGCGGCGCCCGGGACGGCGGTCGAGATCGACGTCCGCGGCAAGCGCCGCACCGCCCGCATCGCCACCAAACCTCTCTACAACCCCAACCAGAGGAGCTGACCTTGGCCGAGCCGACCTACCCCGACGGGCTGCGCTACCACGAGGAACACGACTGGGCGCTGATCGAGGGCGACGAAGCGA
>JAFDWC010000317.1 GCA_018268655.1 Actinomycetota bacterium | reverse complement strand
CCTTGACACTCAGGAAACCAGCCGAAGGCTGTCGTTTCCGTCCGGGGAGGGACCCCCGATCCCCGCCCTCGAATCCGCAGCGGAGGCGGTTCGTCCCCCGAATCCGAACTATTTGCCCGTTTCCGGACTGACCGATTCGACAGCCGACGAGCCTTCGCCTTCCGGCGCTCCCAGCCCCGCCGGCCGTGGCCGCTGGACCAGGCGTTCGCCTTTCGGGTTGGTCACCGAGACCGAGCCGGGGATCGCCGGGGTGTTCATCGTGACCGGCGCCGGGCATTCTTTCGCCGGCGCTTTCGGGTTGGCTTCGTAGCAGGCCGGCGCGGCGGTGCTCGGGTGGCCGGTGCCCTTGAAGTTCGAGCAGCGTTGGTTGCTGTCGAAGCCCGACCCGCAGAAGGTGCGCGCGGTCCACTTCGACTGGTACTCGGAGACGAATTCGGAGAAGAACGCTTCCTGCTTCTGCTGGGTCAGCGTCTGGCTGATCTGCGATTTGACTTCCGGCAGCGATTTGACTTTCGCCGGGTTCAGCTTCACCGGTTCGATCAGGAGGTAGTTTTTTTCGTACTTGACCGGGCCGACGAGTTCGCCGGTGGCGCTGTCGAAGATCGCCTTCTTCAGGTCGCCTTTGACGAATTCTTCGGTGATCCCTTTCTGCAGGCCGCCGGTCGTTTTGGTGGTCGGGTCGGAGGAGTATTTCGGCGCCACCTTTTTCCAGTTCGCTTCCGACTGGTCGGCTTCAAGCGCCTTCTTCGCCGCTTCGACCTTGGCCTTGTCTTCGTTGACGATCACCCGCACGTCGCGGCTGGCGGGGGTCGTGAACTGACTCGCAGTGTTTTCTTCGTAGTAGGCCTGGATTTCCGCCGCATCGACCGGGGGGCTTTTCGCCTGGACCCGTTCCTGGATTTCGGTGATGAAGACCTGGAGTTCGACCTGTTTGTCCACGTCTTCCTGGGTGAGGTGAGATTTCTTCAGGAATTCGGCGTATGAGTTCGGCGCGCTGAAGTTCTGTTTTTTGATTTCGGCGAGTTTTTCCGCGAGCTGTTTCGGCGTCGCCGAGATGTTCATTTCTTCGGCCTGGCCGCTGATCCAGATGCGGTCGATGAGTTCGCCGAAGGCTGCGCTCTGCAGTTCTTCGAATTTTTTCGAGCCCGGTTTCGGTGCTTTCGATTTGCCTTCGCTGACGACGGCGGCCACCTGCTGCGCGGTGCCGCGTTTCACTTCGGCTTCGCTGACGGTGGCGGTACCGCTGGGGCCGCCCTCGACGATCGCCGCGTCGCCCGACGGCACGCTCGGGGCGCCGATCCCCTCGGCGACGGCGAAGATCACGAAGATCGCGACGAAGATCGCCCCGAACACGACCAGCCACACGGGCTTACCGCCCATGCCCCGCCGCGGTGGCGGCGTCCCTTTCCTCTGCCCAGCTTTCGCTGCCACGAGGTCGGCAGCTTAGTCGAAAA
>JAFDWC010000316.1 GCA_018268655.1 Actinomycetota bacterium | reverse complement strand
TGCCGCTCCTGCGGCCACCACTGGGGCTGCCCCAACTGCGACGTCTCGCTGATCGTCCACCGCGGCAGCCGCCGCCTCGTCTGCCACCACTGCGCCCACGTCGAGCGAGCGCCGGAAGCCTGCCCGGAGTGCGGATCGACCACGCTGAGCCAGGCCGGCGCCGGCACCGAGCGGGTCGAGGCGCTGCTGCGCGAGCAGCTCGAGCCGATGCCGGTCTTCCGGCTCGACTCCGACACCGCCGCCGCCCGCGGCGCCCACGCTCGCATCCTCGCCCAGTTCGGCGAGGCCCCGAGCGCGGTTCTGGTCGGCACCCAGATGGTCGCCAAGGGCCACGACTTCCCCGAGGTGACTCTGAGCGCGATCCTCGATGCCGACGCCACCCTGCGCTTCCCCGACTTCCGGGCCGAGGAGCGGACCTTCGCGATGGTCGCCCAGCTCGCCGGCCGCTCCGGCCGCGGCGCGGCCGGGGGAGAGGTGATCGTCCAGACTCTGGCTCCGACCGCCGCCAGCATCGAGCACGCCGCCCGCCACGACGCCGCCGGCTTCCTCGCCGGCGAGCTCGAGCGCCGCCGGGCGCTCCACTACCCGCCCTTCTCGCAACTGGTCCGGATCAACTTCGCGAGCGAGGAGGAGCGGCGGCTGGAGGAGGCGGCGACCGGGGTCGCCCGCGAGCTGCGCGGGGCGCTTCCGGGCGGCGCGGAGCTGCTCGGCCCGGCGCCGATGTTCCGCGTTCGCAACCGCCACCGGCGCCGGATCATGATCAAGGCGAACGCTCGTGAGGCGACGATCGAGGCGGTCCGCCGCGTGGTCGAGCGCCGGGCCGCCGACCGCAGCCTGCGCGCGGTCGCGATCGGCGTCGACGTCGACCCCCAGTAGCGACTCCGGCGACGTTGTCCCCGCATAGCGGGGACGAGCGCGCAATCCCGCCGCATACAATCGGGGAATGAGCGACGAATCCGTCACCGACGCCGCCGATCGCGACGAGCAGCGCGACCGCGAGGTCGAGGCGCAGCTGCTGGAGAGGCGCGAAGCGGCGCTCGCCCACGTCGTCAAGTGGGGAGACCCGGTGCTGAAGAGCAAGGCCTCGCCGGTCGCCAACTTCGGCCCCGAGCTGCGGGCGGAGGTCGAACGGATGGTCCTGATCATGCAGGACGGCCTCGGCGTCGGCCTCGCCGCCACCCAGCTCGGGGTGCTGCGGCGCCTGCTCGTCTTCCAGGCCGGCCCCGACAGCGAGCCGACGGCGCTGGTCAACCCGGAGATCGAGTGGGCCTCCGCTGAGCTGGCGCTGGCCGAGGAGGGCTGCCTCAGCCTGCCGCGGGTGACCGTGGACGTCGAGCGGCCGCTCTTCGTCCGGGTCAGCGGCCGCGACGCCGAGGGCGAGCCGATCGCGATCGAGGCGGCCGGGCTCGAGGCGCGCGTGCTCCAGCACGAGATCGACCACCTCGACGGGGTCCTGATCCTCGACCGCACCG
>JAFDWC010000315.1 GCA_018268655.1 Actinomycetota bacterium | reverse complement strand
CGGCTCGGCGCCGAGCCGGGGCCGCCGCCGACCCTCGACGAGATGCGCGCGCTTCGGACCGAAAGCCGCGCCAAACCGCTCGCCGCCTACCGCGAGGCGGTCGAGGCGGCGGTCTCGCGCTGCGCCGAGCTGGGCGAGGGCGGCGAGGCCTACCGCCACGTCGCCACCCTGCTCGAGCTCTACTCGGGCCGCTTCGAGGCGGCCAAGGAACGGCGCGGCGGGATCGACTTCGAGGACCTCCAGATCCTCGCCGCGAGGCTGCTCGAGCGGGCCGAGATCGGCGAGGCCTACCGCAGCCGCTTCCGCCACCTGCTGGTCGACGAGTTCCAGGACACCAACCGGCTGCAGCTGCGGCTGATCGAGGCGCTGCACGGCCCGCGCTCGCAGCTGGTCGTGGTCGGCGACGAGCTGCAGTCGATCTACGGCTTCCGCCACGCCGACCTCGACGTCTTCCGCGCCCAGCGCGACGAGGTCGAGCTCCGCGCCGATGCCGAGCTGATGGAGCTCTCCGGCAACTTCCGCTCGCGGCCGGAGCTGGTCGGCGCCGTCAACCTCCTCGGCGCGGCGCTGCTCGGCTCCCGCTACCGCCCGCTGCGGGCCGGCGCCGCAGCCCCCGCAGAGCCGCCGCCCGGCCCCGACCCGGCGGTCGAGCTGCTGCTCACCGCCCGCGACGGCTGGGACGAGGAGGGGATCGAGCTCGAGCCGGCGATCGACGCCTCGACCCCGCTCAACTGCCTGGCCGAGGCGCGAGCGGTCGCGGCACGGCTGCGCGAGCTCGCCGCGGCCGGGATCGGGCGCGGCCGCATGGTCGTGCTGCTGCGCGCCTACACGCACCTCGACGCCTACGAGGACTCGCTCGAGCGCGCCGGCCTCCGGCCCTACGTGGTCGGCGGCCGCGGCTACTGGTCCCAGCAGCAGGTGGCGGACGTCACCGCCCTGCTCCGCACGATCGCCAACCCGCTCGACGACGAGGCGCTGTTCGGAGCCCTCGCCTCGCCGGCGGTCGGCGCCGCCCCCGACACCCTCTGGCTGCTGCGGATGGCGGCGGGCCGCAAGCGCCACGTCTGGCCGGCGCTCGAGCGCGCGGTCGGGCTCGGCGAGGCCGACCTGACCGAGCCAGAGCGGCTGGAGGCGATCGGCGATGAGGAGCTCGCCCTGCTCGCGACCTTCGCCGCCCGCCTCACCGGCCTGCGCGAGCGGGGCCCCCGCCTCGCCCTGGCGGCGCTGATCGAGGAGGCGATCACGGTCACCGGCTACGACCTCGCGGTGCTGATGCGGCCGGCCGGCGAGGCCCGCTTCGCCAACGTCCGCAAGCTGACCCGGCTCGGAGAGGAGTACGAGGAGCGCGAGGGCCGCGACCTGCGCGGCTTTCTCGACTTCCTCGCGGCGCGGGCCGAGGGCGACACCGAGGCGCAGGCGGCAACCGCCGCCGAGGGCCACGACGGGGTCCGGATCATGACCGTCCACAACGCCAAGGGGCTCGAGTTCGACGTCGTCGCCGT
>JAFDWC010000314.1 GCA_018268655.1 Actinomycetota bacterium | reverse complement strand
TGCGCGACGCCCGCGCCGGGCTCGAGGCGATCGCCCCGCGGCTCGAGCAGCGCCCCGACGGCCGCCTCGACCTCGCCGGCCGGCCCGCCGCCGCGGAGCTGCCGCCACCGCGCCTGCTCGGCTCCTTCGAGCCGCTGCTGCTCGGCTGGGTCTCGCGCGAGGAAGTTGTCGGTCCGCACCGGCTGCTGGTCACCAACAACGGCATCTTCCGTCCCTTCGCCCTGGTCAATGGCCGCGCGGTCGCGACCTGGCGCCTCGCCGGCGCCAAGCTCGAGATCGATCACCTCGACCGGGTGACGAAAAAGGCGGCGGCCGCGCTCGAGGCAGACGCGCGGGCGGTGCTCGCCTACCTCGAACGCTGAACCGCGGACCGCTTCGTTGTTCCTACCTCGCTCGAGGTAGCAAAGCGATGCTGCCTACTCGTCGCTGGGGAGCGGCGGCGGCATCTCGTCCGCGTGTGGCGGCGGCGCCTGGCCGGCGAGCGGCTCGGCCTCCTGCTCCCAGATGCGGTTGAGCGAGGACTGCAGGTAGGCCCACATCGCGGGCGAGAGCAGCAGGTAGAGGATCAGCGTGATCCAACCGCTGACCGGCTCGCGCCCGGCGACCTTCGCCGCGCCCATCACCCGCTTGGTGCCGCGCCAGTAGGTGATCAGCGCCGGGACGATGATGAGCCCGCCCGGGAACAGCGCCAGCAGCGAGTTGGTCGGGTTCTGGCCGAGGTCGAAGCCCTTCGCCTCGCCGTAGGCCTTCAGCTCCTTGTTGATCCGGTACCACCAGACCAGGTGGTAGATACCGAGGGTGATGATCGGCAGCAGGGCGACGGCCCAGAGGCTGCGAACCTTCACCTCCGCCTCGCTGCCGCGGATCTTCATCTCGTAGGCCATTGCTTCTCCGTTCCTGAGGGTTGCGAGCGGGCGTTTTTCCGGACACGCCTGTCGGCGGCATATCGACCACCGCCCCGTCCCGCTTGAGCCCGCTACCGACTATTCGCGCGAACTCAGCCTAACTTCGGGCTGTGCCAGGCGCGCTCGAGGCGGGCCACCAGCTCGTCGCCGAGCCCCTCGATCGGGACCCGGACCTGCTCCAGCGAGTCGCGGTCGCGCAGGGTGACGGTGTCGTCCGCCATCGTCTGGTGGTCGACGGTGATCCCCCAGGGGGTGCCGATCTCGTCCTGGCGCCGGTAGCGCTTGCCGATCGAGCCGCCCTCGTCGTACTCGGCCATCAACCTCGGTCGCAGCTGGCCGTGGAGTGCGCGTGCTTTCTCCGGCAGCCCGTCCTTGGAGACCAGCGGCAGCACCGCGACCTTGACCGGGGCCAGCCGTGGGTGCAGCCGCAGCACCGTGCGCTGGCGCCCCTCGACCTCCTCGACCTCGTAGGAGTCGACGAGGAAGGCGAGCGTCGCCCGGTCGGCACCGGCCGCCGGCTCGATCACGTGCGGCACGTAGCGCTCTTTGGTCTGCTGGTCGAAGTACTCGAGCTTCTCGCCGCTGAACTTGGCGTGCTGGGTGAGGTCGAAGTC
>JAFDWC010000313.1 GCA_018268655.1 Actinomycetota bacterium | reverse complement strand
GCCTGCGAGCTCTCCGACAAGCCGGCCCGGGTGGTGCCGGCGACCTCGCAGCAGGCGAGCCTGCTGGCGCTGGTCGAGCTCGACCCCGAGGCCGACGTCGACGCCAACGCCGAGCGGCTCGAGGCGGCGCTCGGCGCGCTCGCCACCGGCGGCGTCGCCCCGGCCGCCCGCGACGACGCCCAGGGCCGCTTCAAGCAGGGCGACGCGGTCGGCTTCGTCGGCGGTGAGATCGTCGCCTGGGGCGGTGCCGGCTCGACCCTGACCGAGACGATCCAGCACCTCGCCGAGGGGGCGGAGATCGTCACCGTGATCGCCGGCGAGGGGGCGCCGATCGCGCTCGAGGACGTCGACACCCACGCCCCCGACGGCGTCGAGATCGAGAAGCACGAGGGGGGGCAGCCGAGCTGGTGGTGGCTGCTCGCGGCGCAGTAGCGGCGGACCGGTCCGCACGTCCGCTCTCCGGCGAGCGCCCCTTCGCCTCGGCGCGCGCCTGGACCGGGAAGGAGCTGCGCGCGGCGCCGCTGCGGTGGCCGCGGCCGAGCGCCCTCGACGTCTCGATCCGCGCCCTCCCCGGGGTCGGGCCGAAGCTGGCCGAGGCGGCGAGCGAGGCCGGGATCGAGACCATCTGGGACCTGCTGCTGCGCTTCCCGCACCGCCACCGCAGCCGCCAGCTGCGGCCGCTGGGCTCGCTGAGCACGGGCGAGACGGGGACGGTCCTGGTCGAGGTGCTGGGGGCGAAGCCGCGGCCCTTCCGCAAACGGCGGCTGACGATCGTCGGGGTCAAGGTCGGCGACGAGAGCGGCCAGGTACGGGCGACCTGGTTCAACCAGCCCTGGGTGGCGGAGAAGCTGGAACCGGGCGCGCGGCTGCTGCTGACCGGCAAATTGAGCGGCAAGGGCTTCACCGTCAACGAGTGGGAGCTGGTCGCGGCGGCGGGGGAGGCGGGCGCGGGGGGTGAGGTCGAGGGCTCCTCCTTCGTCCCGGTGCACGCGGCGACCGAGGCGCTGCGGCCGCAGCGGATCCGCGAGTGGGCCGAGCAGGCGGTCGAGCTGGCGCCGAACGCGGTCGAGGGGCTGCCGGCCGAGCTGCGGGCCCGGCGGCAGCTGGCCGCGGTCGGCGACGCGATCAAGGCCGCCCACTTCCCCGAGTCCGAGGAGGATCTGGCGGCGGCGCGGCAGCGGCTCGCCTTCGAGGAGCTGTTCCTGCACCAGGCGCTCCTGGCCTCGCGCAAACGGAGCCGGCGGGCGGCCCGGCCGGGCCCGCGCTTCGGCTCGCCCGGCGCGCGCGTCGCCGCCTGGCTCGAGTCGCTGCCGTTCGCGCCGACCGCCGACCAGCGCGCCGCCTTCGCCGAGATCGACGCCGACCTCGTGTCCGGGGAGCCGATGGCGCGGCTGCTGATGGGCGAGGTCGGCTCCGGCAAGACCGTGGTCGCCGTCTACGCGATGCTGCGGGCGCTCGAAGCCGGCTACCAGGCGGCGCTGATGGCGCCGACCGAGACCCTGGCCGAGCAGCACGCGCTGAC
>JAFDWC010000312.1 GCA_018268655.1 Actinomycetota bacterium | reverse complement strand
CCGGCTCGGCGCCGCGGTGCTCGCCGCGGTCGACGACTACGTGATCGGCCACTGCCTGCGGCAGCGCTCGCGGCAGCGGACGATCCGGGCGATCCGCAGCGCCGCCGCGGCCGGCAAGGAGGAGCGGGCCGAGCTCGACCCCGAGGTGGCGGCGGCGATCGAGTCCGGCGAGCTGGCCGGGGTCGGGCGCATGCTCGAGCGCCGCCGCAACCGCAAGCTCGCCGGCGTCCCGCCGGAGCCCGACTTCGAGGCGGGCCTCGAGTGGCTGCTCGACGGGATCGAGCGCCTGGCGCCGCGCTAGTGGTCCATCCGGTGAGTCCGGGACCCATATGGCGAGCGAAAACCGAGCGCGCCGCGGACGCAGGGAGGCCGAATAGTGGTGACTATTCGGCCTCCCGAGGACAAAGGCGGGCGACGGTTTGCAGCCGCCAGATGGGGGTCGGAATTTGCCGGATGGACCACTAGGCTCAACTCGATGCCGAAGCTGGCCGAGCTTTCCGCCAGGATTCCCGTCGCCGTCTTCAAGCCCGAGGCGCGCCCGGCAACCGCCACCGGCGCGGTCGCGGTCGGCGCCCTCGCGGTCGGCGCCGCCGCCATCGGCGGCTTCGCGATCGGCCGCCTTTCGGTCGGGCGGCTGGCGATCGGCCGGGCGGCGATCGGCCGCCTCGCGATCAAGCGGCTCGAGGTCGAGGAGCTCGAGATCGGCCGGCTGACGATCCGCGACGGCTCGCCCACCTCGGCCGAGCCCGGGACCCGACCTTGACGCGTTGGACTTTTGGGGGGCCAGGGCCCCCAAAAAGTCCACAGCGGCGGTTGCTCGGGCTCGCGGCCGTGCTCGCGGGGCTGGCGGCGGCGCTGCTCGCCGGGGCGCTCGGCGCGGCCCCGACCCGAGCGCTCGGCCCCTACCCAGACCTCGGCTCCTGCCCCGTCTTCCCGCAGCCGCCCGCGAACCTCTCCCCCACCGCCAAGTCGCTGCCGACCGAGGCCGCCTGGAACCAGGACATCTCGCGAGCGCCGCGGGCGAAGAACTCGGCCGCGATCATCGCCTACATCGACAGCCACGGCGGCGAGCGCCTCCACCCCGACTTCGGCTCGCCGCGCGCCTACGGCTTCCCGTACGCGGTGGTCAGCCCGGGCCAGCCGAAGCTGCCGATCCACTACACCGCCTACGGCTCGGAATCGAGCCCCGGCCCCTTCCCGGTGCCGGCGAAGGCGCCGGTCGAGGGCGGCAACCGCAGCGACGGCGACCGCCACCTGCTCGTCGTCGACCGCGGCGAATGCAAGCTCTACGAGCTCTACCGGGCCTTCTTCCAGCCGCGGCCGAAACCGCACTGGAACGCCGACGCCGGCGTCGCCTGGGACCTCCGCTCGGCCGCGCTTCGCCTCGACGGCTGGACCTCCGCCGACGCCGGCGGCCTGCCGATCTTCCCCGGCCTCGTCCGCTACGACGAAGTCGCTGCCGGCCACCTCGACCACGCGATCCGGGTCACCTTCGACAGCACCCGCGACGCCTGGGTCCACCCGGCGAGCCACTGCGCCGGCGA
>JAFDWC010000311.1 GCA_018268655.1 Actinomycetota bacterium | reverse complement strand
CTGATCCACCCCAACATCGTCCAGGTCTACGACACCGGGGTCGACGAGGGCCGCCACTACATCGTCATGGAGTACGTCGAAGGGCGCTCGGGGGCACAGATCCTCAGCCGCCAGGGGCCGGTCGAGGCGGAGATCGCGGCCGAGATCGGGATCGAGGCCTGCGCCGGGCTCGACTACGCGCACCGGCGCGGGATCATCCACCGCGACGTCAAGCCGGGGAACCTGATGATCAGCGGCGGCCCGGTCGGCGGCGGCGAGATGACCGTGAAGCTGACCGACTTCGGGATCTCGCGCCAGCTCGAGCGCGACGGCCTCACCGCCACCGGCCGCGTCCTCGGCACCACCGACTACGTCTCGCCGGAGCAGGCGATGGGCCACGGGGTCGACCAGCGCTCGGACCTCTACTCGCTCGGCGTCCTCCTCTACGAGATGCTGACCGGGCAGGTTCCCTACCACGCCGACAGCCAGGTCGGGGTGGCGATGAAACACGTCAACGAGGAGATGCCCGACGTCCAGCAGCGCCGTCCTGAGCTCTCCGCCGCGGCGGCGCTGGTGGTCGAGCGGGCGACCGCCAAGGACCCGAACCAGCGCTACCAGGACATCGGCGAGATGATCGACGACCTCTCGACCGCGCTCGAGGTCGAGGCCGCACGCGCCGGCTCGACCACCGGTGAGGCGACCAGCGTCCTGCAGGCGGTGCCGCCGGCGAAACGCAAGCTCTCGAGCCGGGCCCGCTGGTCGTGGGCGGCGATCGCCCTGATCGCCCTCGTCGGCGGCGGCGCCCTCGTCGCGACCCAGCTGATCGGTTCCGGCAACAGCCCGGTCGGCGGCGGCGGGGGCAGCGAAGTCAACGACAAGGGGACGCCGGTGGAAATCATCGAAGCCACCGCCTACGACCCCGAGGGCGACGGCCACGAGAACAACGAAACCGTCGGCTACGCGATCGACGGCAACCCGACCACCACCGCCTGGTCGACCGAACACTACGACAGCCCCGACTTCGCCGGGACCAAGACCGGGCCCGACCCCGGCGTCGGCCTCTACGTCACCACCGAGCCGGCGAAGCCGACGACCATGGTGATCCGCTCCCCGACCCCCGGCTGGAACGCCCAGATCTTCGCCACCGCCGGCACCCCACCGGAAGGCATCGAAGAATGGGGCAGCCCGATCGCCGAAGTGAAGGACGCAAAGAAGGTCGAAGAAATCACCCTGTCGGTGAAGAAACCAGCCCAGCACTTCCTGATCTGGTTCACGAAGGCGTCACCGGCGCGGGACCAGGAAGGGCGGTACCAGGTGGAGATCAGCAACGTGAAACTGGTCGAGTAGCGGAGGGAAGGGTGGATTCGGAGCGGTGCTAGGGGGTCCCTCTCCCTTGCTGGGTTGCTCGCCTGGATCGAACTACGGCCGTCCGATGACGAGCGCCTGTGCGAGCAAGAGGACGCCGCTGCGGGAGAGGGACCCCCTAGCACCGCCAACGGCACCGTCTCTCCACTTCGACGGAGCTTCTCGGGCGGAGCTTCTTCCCCCATGGTCCTTCGGAAGCTTCAAGCCGAAG
>JAFDWC010000310.1 GCA_018268655.1 Actinomycetota bacterium | reverse complement strand
GAACCCGCAGCAGCAGCCTGTGCCGCCGCCCCACCCGCAGCCTGCTGCGCTTCCCGCACCTCCCCCGCCAACTGCCCCAGATAGGTATCGAGGTCCTTCGTCGACAGCCCCGGCGCTTCCGCCTGCAGCTCCGATTCCGCCACCGGTCCCGCCGGCCCGCCGACCACTGCGATCCGGTCCGAGCGCTTGCTGCCGTCGCCGGTCAGGACCAGCGAGCCTTCGCCGCCGCCCGGCAGCGGCCCGGTCATCACCCGGTCGGGCTTGAACGGGAGCTTGGCGTCGGCGTGGGTGGCGGCGAAGCGCAGCGGCTCCTCGAGGGTCAGCCCGCGCGAGGAGGCGTAGCCGCGGAAGAAGGCCTCCTCGGCGTACTTGCGGCCGTTGCCCTTCACGTTGCTGCGGTAGAGGAAGTAGAAGCAGACGAGGAAGACCACACCCTCGATGATCGCCAGCAGCGCATAGGCGCCCTGGACGGCGAGGACGATCGGGATCGCCGCCCCCGGCACGTTGAGGACGAGGGTCAGGAGCGCCGCGGTCCAGACGGCGCGGAAGAGCGTCTGCGGCGACCGCGCGACGTAGCCGCGGTACTCCTTGGCGGCGCCGCCGAGGTTCTGCGGTGCCGCCACCCCCGCGGTCGCGAGCGCCTTCTCCATTCGCGGGTCTCCGGCGCTCGTGTCCTTGGCCGCGTTGGCCTCGGCGCCGCCGGTGTCGACCGTCTCCTGCGCCTCTTCCCCGATCGCCGCCGCCAGGTGGGAGGCGTCTTCGCAGAGCGCGGTCAGCTCGCTCTCCTTGTTCAGGTAGCTGCTGCGGCCGGCGACGAGGACGCCGTTGGCGAGTTCGAAGCCGAAGTCGTCCTCGCTTCGGGCCAGCCAATCGAGCAGCGCCGGCGAGAACAGCTGAGCCTGCCAGCGCTCGTTGGTGCCGGCGTAGATGAAGCAGGCGGCGTGCTTGAGCTCGGGGCTGCCGCTGAGGTCGATCCGTCGCATCTTGGTTCCGCTGGCGGTGGCCACGAAGTGGCTGGAGCCGCGCGAGAAGCCGAGGTAGGGGACGAAGCCGATGCTGACCGGGATCTCGGTGACGACCAGGGTCAGGCGGCGGGTCTCGGTGTGGGTGTGGTCGTCGGCGTCGGTGTAGGTATAGGTGTAGACGAAGTGGGCGAGGGTGCCCTCGGCTCCGCCCGGCAGGATCCCCGTCGCGGCGCCCTCGACGTGGCCCGTGGAGCGGGTCAGGGTCGCGCCCTGTGCCGGCAGGTCGGCATGCGCGGAGTGGCCGAGGCGATGGGCCTCGGCGAAGCTTGCGAGCGTGTCGGCGCCGCCGGGGACGGCCACGAGCGCGATCCTAATCGCGCAAGCGGAGGCCTCGACGACCGTTTGTTCCCCAGGACGTCCGGAGCTACCCTAGAAACGCCGCTCTTAGCGAGCATCCGGGGGCCGGAGCCGGACTGCAAGGGTCGGTAGAGTTAAGGGACAGATAGGCGCCTTCCGATACCGATTGGGTGCCAGCAGGCAGCGACTCGGGCCACCCGGGTTTCGATCAAGAAGAGGTTTCATTTGTTCGAGCGGTTCACTGAGAGAGCCCGTCAG
>JAFDWC010000030.1 GCA_018268655.1 Actinomycetota bacterium | reverse complement strand
CGCTCGACCCGCTTCAGGAACTGCTTGGGGATGATCTGGTCGGTGTCGACGTCGGCCCGGTCCAGGACCGAGACCTTGCCCTCGATTACGTCCAGCGGTCGCATGCTCAGCTCCAATCTCTGATGTCGACGAAGTGGCCTTCGATCGCCGCCGCCGCGGCCATCTTCGGGCTCACCAGGTGGGTGCGGCCGCCCTTGCCCTGGCGGCCCTCGAAGTTGCGGTTCGAGGTCGAGGCGCAGCGCTCGCCCTCGGCGAGGGTGTCCGGGTTCATCCCCAGGCACATCGAGCAGCCCGCCTCACGCCATTCGAAGCCGGCGCTGCGGAAGACCTCGTCGAGGCCCTCGGCTTCGGCCGCCTTCTTCACCTGCTGGGAGCCGGGGACGACCATGCCGCGGACGCCGCTGGCGATCTTGCGGCCGTCGACGATCAGCGCCGCCTCACGCAGGTCCTCGATCCGGCTGTTGGTGCAGGAGCCGATGAAGACCCTTTCGGGGGCGACCTCGGTCATCGGAGTGCCCGCCGTCAGGCCCATGTAGGTGAGTGCTCGTTCGGCCGCCTCGCGATCAGCCGGCGAGTCCATCTGGGCCGGGTCGGGGACGCTGTCGGTGACCTGGACGACCATCCCGGGCGTGGTCCCCCAGGTGACCATCGGCGAGATCGCCGCGGCGTCGATGTCGACCTCGGAGTCGAAGCTCGCGCCCGGCTCCGTCGGCAGCTGTCGCCAGCGCTCGACCGCGGCGGCGAAGCCCTCCGGCGCGCCGGGACGGCCCTCGACCCAGTCGAAGGTGGTCTGGTCGGGGGCGACCATGCCGGCGCGGCCGCCGCCCTCGATCGTCATGTTGCAGATCGTCATCCGGCCGGGCATCGAGAGCGCCTCTATCGCCGGGCCGGCGAACTCGACCGCGTAGCCGGTGAAGCCGCCGGTCCCGAGGCGGCCGATCGTCGCCAGGATCAGGTCCTTGGGGGTGACGCCGGCGCCGAGCTGGCCGGCGTAGTTGACCCGCATCGTCCGCGGGCGCTTCTGGACCATGCACTGGGTGGCGAGCACGTGCTCGACCTCGGAGGTGCCGATGCCGAAGGCGAGCGCGCCGAAGGCGCCGTGGGTGGCGGTGTGGCTGTCGCCGCAGACGATCGTCATCCCCGGCTGGGACACCCCCAGCTCGGGGCCGATCACGTGGACGATCCCCTGCCGCTCGGAGCCCAGCGAGTAGAGCGGGATCCCGAATTCCTCGCAGTTGCGCTCCAGGGTTTCGACCTGGACGCGGGAGAGCTCGTCGGCGATCAGCCGGGCGACCATGGTGCCGTCGGTGGGCGTGTTGTGGTCGGCCGTGGCCAGGGTCTTGTCGGGGCGGCGGACTTGGCGGCCGGCCAGCCGGAGCCCGTCGAAGGCCTGTGGCGAGGTGACCTCGTGGACCAGGTGCAGGTCGATGTAGATCAACCCGTCGGATACCTCGTGGGCTTCCCAGATCTTGTCGAACATCGTTTTCGGCATTTGCTTCAGCTCCTCCTCAGGCCGGCGGTGATCACGGCGATGAACCGAGTCGGCTCCTCGCCCTCGTTCTCGAAATGGTGGGGCAGATCGGCGTCGAAGGTGACCGCGTCACCCTCGCGAAGCTCATGGCGGCCGCCGTCGACGACCAGCGCCAGGGCGCCTCCGAGGACGACGGCGGTCTCGCGGCTGCCCGGCTCGTGCATCGGCGGATCGGCGCGGCCGCCGGTGGTCGCGCCCGGCGCCAGCTCGTGGAGCGAGACGTCGGCGCGCTGGCCCGGCAGCGGCGGGGTCAGCTCCTCGATCCGGTGGCCGCCGCGGGCGAAGCGACGGTGGGCGCCGGCGCGGCTGACGGCGACGTGGTGGCCCTCGTCGAGCCGCAGCAGCTGGCTCAGGGTGAGCTCGAGGCCGGCGGCGATCTTGGCGGCCGAGGCCAGGGTCGGGCTGGTCTCGCCGCGCTCGACCTGCGAGAGCATCGGCGCGCTGACGCCGGTGCGCTGGGCGAGGTCGCGCAGGCTCAGACCCATCGCCTCGCGCAGAGCGCGGATGCGGAGGCCGACCGCACTCGAGGGGTCGGCCTTGGGGGCGGTTGGGGCAACCGTCGTCATCGTCCGCTGTACGTTATCACGGACGAGCGTATGTTGAGAAGGGATCGGAGGTCAGCGGCCAGTGCGGCCGTTCATCGTCCAGCTGTGCCCAGGAGATGTGGGTGAGACCGTAGCCGGCGACACGAAGCCGCCGGTCGCGCTCGCGGTCCTTGCGGAAGGCGCTGGGAGTGCCGTGCGCTTCCCAACCGTCGAGCTCGACGATCTCCCTGGTGCCGGGCCAGCGGCAATCGACCTTGTGGCGGCGGTCGCCGAGCTCGATCCACTCGTTGAGGCGGGGAATCGGCAGGCCATGGGCGCGGAGGAACGGCAGGAAGCGTTCCTCGAGCGGGCTGGCGGCGGCCCCGACGGCGATTCCTCGATCCGGGCCAAGGCCAGTCGCACCACCCGGCATCCTCGTCGGCGCGGGTAGCGGGCGAGCGGGTCGATCGTCAGCTCGTCGGCGGGCAGGACTCGCGAGGAGTGGCGACAGATTCCACGGACATGCCGGGATTTGCTGGGAAGGGTCACATGGATCGGGCCTTCGGTGTGACCCCGGAGGCCCCAGAGTGCCGCGGCGGAGCCGTGGCTGAGAACGGCGCCCTCCCCCATCGCCAGTACCGCCGCCATCCACCATCCCTGCCGCGAGAGCAGCCGGTGCCCCACCACGAACACGCCCGCGTGGACGCGGTGCAAGCGGCCCGCCCGAAGGCGCCGGTTGATCGCGCCTTCCTCGAGCCCCAGCACTTCCAACTGCCGCCGTGACACGACGCCGTGCTGATCCGCAACCAACGCAGCAATCCCAGCATCCACCCCGAGAGGTTGGAGGGGGCCCTTGCGACGGAACCGGACCTTGGACGGGGAGGCGGCGCGGGTGGCATGCGCCACATGGTCCGCCGCGGGAACGCGCCCGTGGCGCGCACTCTGCGCCGGCTTTCGCCACGAATTGCGCCGGAAGGCGCAATTCGTGGCGACGGCGCCCGCGCTAGGGGCCCGGGGTGCGTTCGCCGGCGGCGTCGGCGGTGGCCGCCTCCGCCTCGCGCGTCGCGGCGCCTTCGAGGGAGTTCGACAGCGCCCGCAGGTAGGCGCGGGCCGAGGCCTCGAAGATGTCCGTGGCGACGCCGGAGCCGCTGGCGAGGAAGCCGTCGGTCCGCAGCATCACCGTCACCTCGCCGAGCGCGTCCTCGCCGCCGGTGACGGCGTCGACCTTGTACTCGGCCAGCTCCGACTCGGTTCCGGTCGCCTGCTGGATCGCCCGGAAGGCGGCGTCGATCGGGCCGTCACCGGTCGATTCACCCGTCACCACCTCGCCCGAGGGCAGGGTCACGGAGACCTTCGCCCAGGGATCGCGGCCGGAGCCGGCGGTGACCTCGAAGGAGGTCAGCTCGTGGGCGTCGCCGCGGTCGCGGATCTCGTCGGAGACGATCGCCTCGAGGTCGAGCGCGGTCACCTGCTTCTTGCGGTCGGCGACCTCCTTGAAGGCCTTGAAGGCGGCGTTGAGCGCGTTCCCCTCGATCCGGTAGCCCAGCTGCTCCAGGGCGTCGCGCAGAGCGTGGCGGCCGGAGTGCTTGCCGAGCACGATCGAGTTCGACTCGAGGCCGACTTCGGTCGCCTCCATGATCTCGTAGGTGGTGCGCTCCTTCAGCACCCCGTCCTGGTGGATCCCGGACTCGTGGGCAAAGGCGTTGCGGCCGACGATCGCCTTGTTCGGCTGCACCGGGTAGCCGGTCAGGCGCGAGACCAGGCGGCTGGTGCGGGCGATCTCGCGGGTGTTGATCCCGGTGCCGAAGCCGTGCACGTCCTCGCGGACGCGGATCAGCATCGCGATCTCCTCCAGCGAGCAGTTGCCCGCCCTCTCCCCCAGCCCGTTGATCGCGCACTCGACCTGGCGCGCTCCGGCCTGGACGCCGGCGTAGGAGTTGGCGACCGCCAGCCCGAGGTCGTCGTGGCAGTGGACCGAGGTCTCGACCCGGTCGAGCCCCGGCACCAGCTCGTAGAAGCGCCGCCACATCGCCGCGTACTCCTCCGGCGTGGTGTAGCCAACGGTGTCGGGGACGTTGATCACCGTCGCCCCCTCCTCGACCGCGATCCCGATCACTTCGGCCGTGTACTCGAGGTCGGCCCGGGTCGCGTCCATCGGCGAGAACTCGACGTCCGCGCAGTAGCTCTTGGCCAGGGCGACAGCGGCGCGGGCCTGTCCCTTGACGTCCTCGCGGTCGGTCCGCAGCTGATGCTCGATGTGGATGTCGGAGGTCGAGACGAAGGTGTGGATCCGCGGTCGTTCGGAATGCTTGACCGCTCCCCAGGCGGCGTCGATATCGGCCTTGTGCGTGCGGGCGAGGCCGCAGATCACCGGGCCCTCGACCCCCTTGGCAATCGTCTCGACCGCCTCGAAATCGCCCGGCGAGGCGATCGGGAAGCCGGCCTCGATTACGTCGACCCCGAGCCGGGCCAGCTGCTGGGCGATCTCCACCTTCTCAGCCGTGTTGAGCGAGATCCCCGGCGACTGCTCGCCGTCGCGCAGGGTGGTGTCGAAGATGTGGACGCGGTTGGCGTCACTCACGTCGGTTGCTCCAGTGGTGCTTGGTCCCATCGGACCGTCTCCTTCTCTAATCGAATCGAATGGCCTCTATGTCTCTCGCGGCTATCGCGCCGCCCAGCGCTATTCCCCCCGAGGGGGGAGGAGAAGGAGAAGCGCGAGGGTGTCGAACCGGCGGGTCATTCGCTCTGGGCAGAGTAGCGCACGTGGCTCACTGAACCAGCACGTTGACGCCCGGGCCACCGACCAGGAGGTCGTCGCCGGGGCCTCCGAAGAGCTTGTCGTCGCCGGGGCCGCCGTAGAGCTTGTCGTCGCCTGGGCCGCCGAACAGCGAGTCGTTGCCACCGCGCCCCACGAGGGTGTCGTTCCCGGGACCGCCGACGAGCTTGTCGTTGCCGGCACCGCCGGTCAGCTTGTCGTCGCCCGGGCCACCGCGAAGGGTCGTCGGCACCGGCACGTTGGCGGCGACCGTGATCGTGTCGTTGCCGCCGTTGCCGTTGACTTCGAAGCCAGCGATCGCCGCCGCTTCGCAGAGCAGCCTGTCTTCGTTGGCTTCGGGATGCCAGCAGATTTCGCCACCGACTTCGAGCGGCGCCGCCGATTCGATCGTGTACTGGCGCCCGTCTGGACTGACGCCGATCGAGAACGTGTTGGCCAGGTTGTCGCCGGCGAGGACGACGTTGACCGATCTTTCGGTCGGCTTTTCGGTCGCGTGCGCAAGCGTCGCAAACGCCCCCGCGAGAACCGCCCCCGCGATCAGGATCAGTCTCTTCACAGTTTCGTGAACAACTCGATCACGCCGACGTTGCGGCGCCGTCCCCAGGACCTACCGGGACGGGTCCCTAAAGGTCGACCGAGCGGCCGAGGGTGAACCCGTCGAGGGCGAGGATCTTCTCCAGCGCCTCGCGACGGACCGGGGCGTCGGTGGTGAGCGCCATCACCGCGCGCTCGCCGGCGGCCTCGGCGCCGACCGCCGCGGAGACGATGTTGACCCCCTCTTCGCCGAACAGCGTGCCGACGCGGCCGATCATCCCCGGCTGGTCGGCGTAGCGGAAGACGGTGATGTGATCGGCGAACGGGAGATAGAAGCTCTCGCCCCAGGCGGAGACGAGGTAGGGCTCGCTGCGCGGTCCGACGCTGGTCCCGGCGACCTCGACTTCGCCGCCGCCGGAGTGGACGCGGACGACGACCAGCTCCGTGAAGTCCTCGGCGCTCGAGTCCTTGGTCTCGATCAGCTCGATCCCCCGCTCTTCGGCCATCTGCGGCGCGTTGACGAGGTTTACCGGCTCCTCGGTGTTGCCGGAGAGGATCCCGACCAGGACGGCGATCCCCAGCAACCTCGTCTCGTGCGAGGCGATGCGGCCGCGGAATTCGGCGCTGACCCGGTCGACCGAGCCCTCCCCCAGCCCCTGGGCGAGGCGGCCGAGCTTTTCGCAGAGCGGCACGAACGGGGCCAGCGCTTCCATTGCCTCGGGCCGCACCGCGGCGATGTTGACCGCGTTGGTGACGACGCCGCCGGTCAGCGCCGCGGTCACCTGCTCGGCGGTGACGACGCCGGCGCGGTCCTGCGCCTCCGCCGTCGAGGCGCCGAGGTGCGGGGTGACGACGACGTCCTCGCGGGCGAAGATCGGATGCTCGGTGAAGGGCTCGGAGGGGAAGACGTCGAGGGCGGCGCCGGCCAGCTTCCCGGACTCGAGGGCCGCCGTCAGCGCGTCGAGGTCGACCAGCGGGCCGCGGGCGCAGTTGACGAGGCGCGCCCCGTCCTTCATCTGCGCGATCGTCTCGCCGTTGATGAAGTTCTCGGTCTCCGGCGTCTTCGGCACGTGCAGGGTGACGAGGTCGGAGCGGCCGAGCAGCTCCTCGAGCGACTCCACCCCCTCGACCCCGAGCTCGCGGAAGCGCTCGGCGGAGACGAACTTGTCGAAGGCGAGGACCTCCATCTCGAAGCTCTGGGCGCGCTTGGCGACGAGCTGGCCGATGCGGCCGAAGCCGACGACGCCGATCGTCTTCCCGTAGAGCTCAGCGCCCTTGTACTTGGAGCGGTCCCAGCGGCCGGCGACCAGCGAGGCCTGGGCCTGGGGCACGTTGCGGAACAGCGCCAAGGCAAGCGCAAGCGTGTGCTCGGCGGCGGCGACCGAGTTCGATTCCGGCGCGTTGGCGACGATGATCCCGCGTCGCGTCGCGGCCGGGATGTCGACGTTGTCAACCCCGGTGCCGGCGCGGCCGATCACCTTCAGCCGCCTGCCGGCCTCGATCAGCTCCGGCGTCATCGTCGTCGCCGAGCGGATCAGGATCGCGTCGTAGCCGGGCAGCCGCTCGGCCAGCTCGGCCTCGTCCCAGTCGAGCCCGAGGTCGACCTCGAAGTTCTGGCGCAGCAGCTCGACGCCGGACTCGGCGATCTTCTCCTTGACCAGGACCTTCGGCGCGGCGCCGTCGCCGCTCGCCGCGGCACTCACCTGGCGACCCCCTCGACGTTGGCGACGACCCAGTCGACGCAGGCGGTAAGCGCCTCGACGTCGTCCGGCTCGACCGCCGGGAACATCCCGATCCGCAGCTGGTTGCGGCCGAGCTTGCGGTAGGGCTCGACGTCGACGATCCCGTTCGCCCGCAGCGCCTTGGCCAGCGCCGCCGCGTCGACCTTGCCCTGGTCGAAGTCGATCGTGCCGACGACCAACGAGCGCTTGGCCGGGTCGACGACGAACGGGGTCGCGTACTCGCTCGCCTCGGCCCAGGCGTAGAGCCGCCCAGAGGAGTCGCCGGTCCGGGCAACGCACCACTCGAGGCCGCCGTTGTCGAGCATCCAGCGGAGCTGGTCCTCGAGCAGCAGCAGGGTCGCCAGCGCCGGCGTGTTGTAGGTCTGCTCCTTGCGCGAGTTCTCGAGCGCGGTCTGCAGCGAGAGGAAGGCCGGCTGCCAGCGCCCCTCGGCGCCGTCGAGCTGCTCGATCCGCGCCACCGCGGCCGGGCTCAGCAGCGCCAGCCAGAGACCGCCGTCGGCGGCGAAGCCCTTCTGCGGAGCGAAGTAGTAGACGTCGGCCTCGGCCGCGTCGACCGGGAGGCCGCCGGCGCCGGAGGTGGCGTCGATCAGGACCAGGGCGTCGCCGGCGTCGGCCGGGCGGGCGACCGGCACCATCACCCCGGTCGAGGTCTCGTTGTGGGCCCAGCCGATCACGTCGGCGGCGGCGTCGCCGCGGGGCTCCGGGGCGTCGCCAGGCTCGGCCTCGACCACGATCGGGTCGGCGAGGAAGGGGGCGGCCGCCGTCGCCTTGGCGAACTTCTGTGAGAACTCGCCATAGGTGAGGTGGAGCGCGCGCTCACGGACCAGCCAGGCGCTCGCCGCCTCCCAGAAGGCGGTGGTGCCGCCGTTGCCGAGCGCGACCTCGTAGCCCTGGGGCAGCGAGAAGAGCTCGCCGAGGCCGTCGCGGACCCGCTTGACCAGGTCGCGGACCGGCGCCTGGCGGTGCGAGGTCCCCATCAGCTGGGTCTGCTCGGCGAGGTGCCGCAGCTGCTCGGGGCGGACCTTGGAAGGACCGCAGCCGAAGCGACCGTCTGCTGGCTTCAGCTCGGCCGGGATCGTCGCGATGTCGGTCTGGGTGCTCAAAGCGGGGCGGACAGATTAGAGGCTGGACCGGGTGGACGATTCACCGATTTCCCTCGCTGGCGACCGGAGTGAGGGTTACGCTCGCTCGAGTCTGGTTCCAGTCACGTCCAAGGGAGGAATACCAGAGTCATGTATCCGATCGATTACGAAGCGGATTTCAACCCGACGCCCAACCGCTGGACGACGTTCTTCCGGATCATCCTGGCGATCCCGTGGATGATCGTGGCGCTGTTCTGGGGGATCCTCGTCTCGATCACCCACCTCGTCGCCTGGGTGGTGGTGATCATCATCGGGCGCTACCCACAGGGGCTCTACAACTTCAACGCGGGTGTGGTCAGGTTCGGGATCAGGTTCTCGGCCTGGCTCTACCTGCAGACCGACGTCTGGCCCCCGTTCGGCATCTCCGACGACCCCTCCTACCCGATCCGGGTCAACTTCGCCCCGCCGGCGGCGCGGCAGAGCCGGCTGAAGGCGCTGTTCCGGATCATCCTGGTGCTGCCGATGCTGATCGTCTCCTACGGGATCGGCTACATGCAGCTGGGCGTCTCCGCCGTCTCCTGGCTGGCGATCGTCTTCCGCGGCTACCAGCCGGAGGGGATCAACTCGGCGCTGACCTTCGTCAACGGCTTCAACGCCCGGGTCGGCGGTTACTACGTGCTGCTGACCGACGACTACCCGCCGATCGGGCTCGAGAAAGCGACGGGCACCGGGGTCGCCCTCGACACGGCGCCACCGGCCGAGCCCCCCGCGGCGCCGGCGGCCTGAGCGCGAGCCGATGAGCGAGACGCCGGACGGGAGCGGTGCGAGGAAGGGCGACGGCTGGTCCGTCGCCCACCTCGACGACCTCGGGGAGGGCCCCGGGTTCCGCAAGGTCCGCGGGGCCCTCGGCGTCACCGCGTTCGGGGTCAACGCGATCGTCCTGCCCCCGGCGTACGCGACCGGCAGCCACTACCACGAAGAGCAGGAGGAGCTCTACTTCGTCCACCGGGGCCGGGTCGCGTTTGAGTTCGGCGACGGCTCGGTGCAGGAGGTCGAGGCCGGCGGGATGGCCTGGGTGGATGCGCCGACGCATCGGCGAGTGCGGAATTTGAGTGAGACCGAGGAGGCCGTGTACCTGGTGGTCGGCGGCAAGGGTGGGTACGTCGGGCGGGACGGGAAGTTGGCGCCCGGTGAGAGCCATCGGTAGCAAGGCGGGGACCCGTCAAGGACGGATCGCGGCGGTATGGGGCGCTCGCGCACCCCTCCCGAAAACGCTCCGCCTGCGGCTCCGCTCGAGTGTTTTCGGGAGCCGCACCCGATCACCCCTCCCAACAGGTTCCGACCAGCGACACGCGACCAAGGTCTGCGAGCCAACCCCCCCACTGTTTTTTTCCTGCTTCTAGGGATGGAGCTGGCCGGGGCTTCCGCCACGGCCCGCAGCTTTGAAGAAGGGGGGCCGGTGGCGTCGCCGGTGCACGATCGTCGGGGAGCGTCGGGGTGTCTCTCCAAAACACTCAAGCGGAGCCGAAGGCGGAGCGTCTTGGAGGGACACCCCGAGGATCCCCCCTCGCCCCCGCCCCGTATCGCGGCGGCTACTCGTTGAACGACTGGTCGATCCAGGGCATCATCGATCGCAGATCCCGCCCCACCGACTCGATTTCCTTGCCCTGCGCCTCCTCGCGCATCTTGGCGAAGCTCTCGCCACCGGAGGCGTTCTCGTCAATCCACTCCTTGGCGAACTGACCGGACTGGATCTCGGCGAGGATCTCCTTCATCGCCGCTCGCGACTCCGGCCCGATCACGCGCTTGCCGCGGGTCATGTCGCCGTACTCGGCGGTGTTGGAGATCGAGTAGCGCATGCCCTGGATCCCCTTCTCGTACATCAGGTCGGCGATCAGCTTGACCTCGTGCAGGCACTCGAAGTAGGCGAGGCGGGGGTCGTAGCCGGCCTCGACCAGCGTCTCGAACCCGGCCTGGACCATCTCCGAGAGGCCGCCGCAGAGAACCGACTGCTCGCCGAAGAGGTCGGTCTCGCACTCGTCCTTGAAGGTGGTCTCGATCACCGCGGCGCGGCCGCCGCCGATCGCCGAGGCGTAGGCGAGGACGACCGCGTGGGCGTCGCCGGAGGCATCCTGGTGGACCGCCATCAGGCAGGGGACGCCGTTGCCTTCCTCGTACTGGCGCCGGACCAAGTGGCCGGGGCCCTTGGGCGCGACCATGCCGACGTCGACGCCCTCGGGCGCCTCGACCTCGCCGAAGTGGATCGCGAAGCCGTGGGCGAACAGCACCAGGTTGCCGGGCTCGATCC
This sequence comes from Actinomycetota bacterium, assembly GCA_018268655.1. Lineage (GTDB taxonomy): Bacteria > Actinomycetota > Thermoleophilia > Solirubrobacterales > 70-9 > VAYN01. Next base: position 14,669 of record JAFDWC010000030.1, on the reverse strand, counting down.
CGGCGGCGATCTCCTCGCGCCAGATCTGGCCCTGACGCTCGTCGGGCAGCAGCACCATGACGATGTCGCCGCGCTTCGCCGCGGCCGCCACGTCGAGCACCTCGAGCCCGTGCTCTTCGGCTTTGGCCCGGCTCGGGGAGCCCTCGCGGAGACCGACGACGACGCCGACCCCCGAGTCCTTGAGGTTGAGAGCGTGGGCGTGGCCCTGGGAGCCGTAGCCAAGGATGGCGACGGTCTTGCCGCCTAGCTTCGAGAGATCAGCGTCTTTGTCGTAGTAGATGTCGTCGGTTCGCATGGAGCGGCAGGCTATCGGAGCGCCCGCCCGCGGCTACCTGAGGGTGCGGCGCAGCAGCTTGCCCGAGGGCGTCCGCGGCAGCGCCGCCGCCAGCTCGAAGCGGCGCGGCACTTTGAACCCGGCGAGGTGCTCGGCGCAGTGGCGTCGCAGCTCCTCCGGGGTCGTCTCGGAGCCGTCCGTGATCACGACCACCGCGGTCACCGCCTGCTGCCACTCGGGGTCCTCGCGGCCGACCACGGCGGCGTCGGCGACCGCCGGGTGGCGCAGCAGCACCTCCTCGACCTCGGCCGGGACCACGTTCTCACCGCCGGAGACGATCAGGTCGTCGATCCGGTCCTCGACGTAGAGGAAGCCTTCCTCGTCGATGTGGCCGAGATCGCCGGTGTGCAGCCACCCCGCCTCATCGGCGCGGCCGGGGGCGACGGTCGGGCCCTGGATCAGGATCTCGCCGTCGCGGATCCGCAGGTGGGTGGTCAGCAGCGGCCGCCCGGCGGAGCCGAGCTTGCGCTTGGCGTCGGCCGGGGCCAGCGTCGTCACCTGCGAGCAGGTCTCGGTCAGGCCGTAGGTCTGGACCACGGTGGCGCCCTTGGCGATCGCCTCTTCGAGCGGCTCGCGCGGGACCGGGCCACCGCCGACCAGGATCGCCCGCGGCCCCGAGAGGTCGGCGCCGGCGTCGAGCAGCCTGGTCAGCATCGTCGTCACCAGCGAGACGACGCTGATCCGGTCCTCGGCCAGCGCCGCCGCCACCCGGTCGACGTCGAAGCCGTCGTGGACGACCGCGGTGGTGCCGTAGATGACGCTGCGCATGACGATCGTCAGCCCAGCGACGTGGCTGAGCGGGACGCAGCAGAGCCAGCGGTCGGCCGGATCTACGCCGATATTGAAGGCCGAGCCGACCGCGTTCCAGAGGAAGTTGCCGTAGGTGAGGCCGATCGGCTTCGGCAGCCCCGAGCTGCCGCTGGTGAGGACCAACGCGCAGACGCGGTCCATGTCGTGCTCGCCGAGCAGCGGCAGGTCAGCTTCGGTCTGGGTCAGCTCGCCGGGGTCGTCGAGGTCGACGATCGGCTCCTCGGCGGCGACGATCGCCGCCCGCTCTGCCGCGGTCAGGCGCGGGCTCAGCGGCAGCATCCGCGCCCCCACCTTCATCAACGCGTGGGCGATCACCACCTGCTCGCGCCGTGGGTGCATCGTCAGCGCCGCGGTCGAGCCGCGGCGGACGCCGTGGGCGGCGAGCCGGCGGGCGACCCAGGTCGCCTCGGCCTCCAGCTCGGCGTAGGTCATCGTCGCCCCGTCGGCCTCGAGCGCGACCCGGTCGGGGGCGCTGACCGAGCGCTGCGCGAGCCAGTCGTCGAGTTTCATATCGTCCCGCATCATGCCGAACCGCCGGCGCGACCCCCGGCAGGGGGCGCGAACCCACCCCCTGGCGCCCGCCCGATGAGGATCTGGGTGATGGCGGCGCGGCCGCGGACGCTGCCGGCGGCGATCGCGCCGGTACTGGTCGGGACCGCGGCGGCCTACTACTGGGCCGGCCACCTGCCGCGCTGGGGCGCCTTCGCGGCGGCGCTGATCGGCTCGATCTTCATCCAGATCGGCACCAACCTCGCCAACGACTACTCGGACGCGAAGCGCGGCGCCGACACCGCCGACCGCCTGGGGCCGGTGCGAGTCACCTCGAGCGGGCTGGTCACCCCGGCGCGGGTGCTGCGGGCGACCTGGATCGCGTTCGCGGTGGCGGTCGCCGCCGGGATCTACCTGGCGGCGGTGGCGGGGGTGGTGATCCTGCTGATCGGGGCTGCCTCGATCGTCGCCGGGGTCCTCTACACCGGCGGCCCGCGGCCCTACGGCTACGCCGGCCTCGGCGAGGTCTTCGTCTTCCTCTTCTTCGGCCTGGTCGCGGTCAACGGCTCCTACTACGTCCAGGTCGAGCAGCTCGACGCGCTGCCGCTGGGCCTCTCGGTAGCGCTCGGCTTCCTCGCCACCGCGATCCTCGTCGTCAACAACACCCGCGACCTCGAGACCGACCGCCGGGCGGGGAAGATGACGCTGGCGGTTCGGATGGGGCGGCAGAACGCGATCAACCTCTACCGGCTGCTGATGATCGGGGCCTTCCTGGTCCTGCCGCTGGCGCTCTGGGCCGGGGGAGCGAGCCCCTGGCCGATGATCGGCTGGCTGGCGGCGCCGCTGGCGCTGAAACCGCTGCGGATCGTCTCCTCGCGGACCGACGGGCCGGCGCTGAACGGGGCGCTGGCGGCGACCGGCGCGGTGCTCGGGGCCTTCTCGCTGCTGGTGACGATCGGCCTCGTGATCGCGGCTTGAGGGGCTGACGGGTGTGAGAGTGCCTTGCAAGGTGAGGCTTGCCCGGCTCTGGCGCCGGCCTCGCTGTGGCTGGCAAGGACGCAGGCCCGAAGGCGTGGCGGAGCCACGTCGAGCGGCCGAGGACGCAGCCAGGCGCGGCGAGGCCCAGCCAGAGAGGGCAAGCGTTGCCTGACAAGGCACTGGTCGCCGCGGCGGAGGTGATCCCCTACGCGTTGCCCTTCCGCCAGCCCTACGTGACCGCGCGGGGGGAGCTGCGGCGGCGCGAGATGGTGCTGCTGCGGCTGGGCGACGAGGAAGGCCGGGTGGGTCTGGGCGAAGCGGTGCCGCTGGCGCTGCGCGGCGGAGCGGGCCTGGAGACGGTGGTGCGCGAGCTCGAGGCGCTGGCCGAGTTGGCACTGCTCGACCCGGCGGGGTTCGCGGACGACGCCCGTGCCGCCGCGCTCTCGGCGCCGGCCCGGTGCGCGGTCGAGACGGCGTTGTGGGATCTGGGAGCGCACGAGGGGTTGCCGAATGACCCGGATAGCGACTCAAAAGGCAACCTCGACGGGGGCGAGCGGCGGGTGGTGCGGTGCAACGCGACGCTCGTGGCGGCGGCGCCCGCCGAGGTGGCAGCGGCGGCGGAGCGGTGGGCGGCGGACGGGTTCGGGACCTTCAAGCTGAAGCTCGGGGCCGGCGACGATGTCGGCCAGGTGCGAGCGGTGCGCGAGGCACTGGGGCCTGAGGCGAGGATCCGGGTCGACGCCAACGCCAGCTGGAGCGTCGAGGAGGCGGCGTCGGTGCTGGCGTCGATCGAGCGATACGAGATCGAGCTGGTCGAGCAGCCGGTGGCGAGCCTCCAGGGGATGGCCGCGCTGGCGGCGCGGACCACGATCCCGCTTGCCGCTGACGAGAGCGTCGCCAGCGCCGAGGAGGCACGGCGGGCGGCGGAGCTCGGGGCCTGCGCCATGACCGGTATCAAGCTCTCCAAGGTCGGCGGCCGCCCCGAGGCCGAGGCGATCATGCGGGTGCTCCCCTGCTACTTCTCGAGCGCCCTCGACGGGCCGGTCGGGATCGCCGCCGCGGCTCTCCTCGCTGCCGAGCTTGGCGCACCCGACGAGCAGCCCCGCGCCCACGGCCTCGCCACCGAGCGCCTCTTCGCCTCGAGTATCGCCGCGGTGGGTCCACGGCTGGAGGGCGATCTGCTTCACCTCCCCCCCGGCCCCGGCCTCGGGATCGAGATCGACGAGGATTCACTGCAGAAGCACCGCCTCTGATTGGCGCCTTTTGCACCCCATACGGGGGATAGAGCGCCAACCGTCGCCATGGACCCCACCAACGCCAACACCGCCCTCGCCTCCGCCTTCGTCGAGGAGCTCGAACGGGGCGGGCTGCGGCGCGCGGTCGTCTCCCCCGGCTCGCGCTCGACCCCGCTCGCGGTCGCACTCTGGCGGGCGCCGGGGATCGCTGTCGAGGTCATCGTCGACGAGCGCTCGGCGGCCTTCTTCGCCCTCGGCGCCGCCCAGGCGAGCGGCGAGCCGGTGGCGCTGCTCTGCACCTCCGGCACCGCCGCCGCCAACTACCACCCGGCGGTCTGCGAGGCCGACGAATCGGGCCTGCCGCTGCTGGTCCTGACCGCGGATCGGCCGGCCGAGCTGCGGGGTATCGGCGCCGGCCAGACGATCGACCAGGTCAAGCTCTTCGGCGAAGCGGTGCGCTGGTTCTGCGAAGTCGGCAACCACGACGCAGACGACGACGGCCTCCTCCACTACCGCTCGGTTGCCTGCCGGGCGCTGGCGCGGGCCCGGGGCGAAGTCCGGCCGGGCCCCGTCCACCTCAACCTCCCCTGGCGCGAGCCGCTGGCACCGGTGCCGGTCCCCGGCGCGGTCACCGCGACCGACTCGCTTGCCCTGGCGGGCCGCGAGGGACGGCCGCTGACCGCGGTCACCCACGTCGATGAGGAGCCGACCGAGTTCGAGCTCGACGAGATCGCCGCCCACATCGGCGACGCGATCTCCGGCGTGATCATCGCCGGCCGCCAGGTCGACGCTGAGCTGCGCGAGCCGCTCGCCCACCTGGCCCGGGCCGCCGGCTTCCCCATCCTCGCGGACGCGACCTCGCAGCTCCGCCTCGGCCCCCATGACCGTTCGCTGGTCGTCGCCGGTTATGACCAGCTGCTGCGGGAAGAGCACTTCGCCCGCGCCGTCGTCCCCGAGTTGGTCCTGCGGTTCGGCGAGATGCCGACCTCGAAGCCGCTGCGCGCCTGGCTGGCGGCGAGCGGCGCCGAGGAGATCGTGATCGACCCCGGCGGCGGCTGGAACGAGCCGAGCCGGCGGGCGGCGGCGATCGTCCGCGCCGAGCCGTCGGCGCTGGCGGCGGGCTGGGCGCGCCGGCTGGGGAACGAGGAGCGCGGCGAGCCGGCGCGCTGGCTGGAGGCGGAGCGGGCGGCGCAGGCGGTGATCAACGCCACCCTCGCCGGCTCCACCGGCGAAGCCGGCGAGGGCCGGATCAGCGAGCCGGCCCTGCACCGGGCGCTCGGCCGCGTCCACGCCGACGGCGACCTCGTCTACACGGCCTCGAGCATGCCGATCCGCGACCAGGAGGCGTTCGTCGCCTGCGGCGAGGCCGACGTCGCCTTCCTCTGCAACCGCGGCGCCAACGGGATCGACGGGCTGCTGTCGTCCGGGATCGGCGCCGCCCACGCCAGCGGGCGCCCGACCACGATCGTCACCGGCGAGCTCGGCCTGCTCCACGACCTCGGCGGCCTCGCCGCCCTCCGCGACGTCTCGACCCCGGTCCGAATCGTCGTCATCGACAACGGCGGCGGCGGCATCTTCCACTTCCTCCCCCAGCACGAGGCGCTCGAGCCGGACGAGTTCGAGGCCCTGTTCGGCACCCCGCGCGGCATCGAGGCCGCCAGGGCCGCCGCCCTCTTCGACCTCCCCCACCTCCGCCTCGACTCCCTCGCCGACCTCCCGGCCGCCCTCGCCGCCGGCACCGGCCTGATCGAGGTCCGCACCGACCGCACCACCAACGTCGCCGCCCACCGCGACATCACCAAAGCTGTAGCAAAAGCTCTGTCAAAGCTGACCTGAGCACCGGTTGCTGGGCGGGGGATGAGGGACCCTCCCCAGGAACTCCTGCGAAGCAGCCTGGGGAGGGTCCTCATCCCCCCGCCCCGCCCCGAGCCCCTCTACGTCAGCAACGGCAGCAGCGCGCCGAGCTTGATTTCGGTCTCGGCCAGCTCGGCGGCGGGGTCGGAGCCGGCGACTACGCCGACGCCGGCGAAGAGGTGGGCGTCGCGGTCGCGGAGGATGCCGCTGCGGAGGGCGACGCAGAATTCGCCGTCCTCGGTCGCGTCCATCCAGCCGACTGGGCCGGCGTACCAGCCGCGGTCCATCCGCTCGAGGTCGGCGATCGCGGCCGCGGCGTGATCGGACCAGGGCTCGGCACCGACTGCGGGCGTCGGGTGGAGCAGGCCGGCGAGCTCGATCGCCGAGCGAGGGTCGGCGAGCTGGGCGATCACCGGGGTCGCCAGGTGCTGGATGTTGGCGACCTTGACGATCGACGGCTCGGGCGCGGCCTCGACCCAGACCGCGTGCGGGCGCAGGGCGCGGGAGATCCGCTGGGCGACGATCGCGTGCTCGCGGCGGTCCTTCTCGTTGCGCAGCAGCTGCTCGCCGAGGTGGTCATCGACGGCGGGGTCGGAGCTGCGGCGGGTCGAGCCGGCGAGGGCGACGGTCGAGATCCCGGCGCCGGAGCGACGCACGAGCAGCTCCGGGCTGGCGCCGACGAAGGCCGCCTCCGGAGTGCCGACGCAGAAGCAGAAGCAGGCCGGGAACTGCTCGCGGAGGGCACCGAAGAGGGCGGCGGGGTCGTGGGCGGCCGGGGCCCGCACGATCACCTCGCGGGCGAGGACGACCTTCTCGAACTCCCCGGCTCCGATCCGCTCTGTCCCGGACCGCACGGTCGCTTCGAACTCGCCCGGGGTGCGGGCGCCGACGATCTCGGTCGCCGCGGTCGGGTGGGGGTCGATCAGCGGCAGCGGCGTCGCCGTCCGCAGGGCTCCCAGCCGCGCCCCGAGCCGCTCTGCCCGCTGCTCGGCGTCTTCCCCGGGGCCGACCAGCGCGTTGACCGTTAGCCAGGTCGTACCGCCGCTGCGGCAGAGCGAGATCTCCGGCAGCACCAGTGAGGCCGGCGGCAACGAGGACCAGGTCGGCGAGTCGCCGCCGGCCGGCGTGAAGGCGAAGCCCCCGACCCAAACCGGCCCCGCCCCGGCCGCCAGCCCCGGCGGCTCCTCGACCACCTGCTCCTGCCCGACCCGGGCGCACTCGGCCGCGACGTCGCCGAAGCGGCCCACCCCGCGCGAGGCGGCCTCGTGGGCGACGCCGATCCCGGCCAGGGCGAAGTCGCGGTCAGGCTGCTCCCAGCAGAACCAGCGCTCGCTCGCCAGCCGGGAGGCGAAGGCGACCGCGACCGGGTCGGCGACGTCGACCTCGGCGGTGACGCTGACCAGCGTCCGCCGTTCCCTCTCTATGCCCTTGCGAAGCGGCCCGAGAAGGGAGCTACTCGTGACCACGGCCGATGGCGATCTCGCCCGTGCGGACCATTTCGACCAGGCCGTGGGGGCGCACCATCCGCTCGAAGGCCTCGATCTTGTCGGCCGAGCCGGTCACCTCGATCGTCATCGTGCGGCGCGCGACGTCGACGATTTTGGCTCGGAAGATCTCGGCGAACTGGATGATCTCGGCCCGGTTCTCGACCGCCGAGGAGACCTTGAACAGCGCCATCTCCCGGGCCACCGTCTCCTCCGGCTCCATGTCGCGGATTTTCAGCACGTTGACGAGCTTGTGGAGCTGCTTGGTCACCTGGTCGATCGGGTGGACGGCGCCGTCGAGGGTGAGGGTGATGCGGGAGACGCTGGGGTCGTCGGTCGGGCCGACGGCGAGCGTGTCGATGTTGAATCCGCGGCGCGAGAAGAGCCCGGCCACGCGGGCCAGCACACCCGGCTTGTTCTCGACCAGGATCGAGAGGATGTGCTTGCGGCCGCTGAGCTGGCCGGGGACGTGCAGGTCCTCGAGCTTGACCAGCTGCGGAGTGCCGGCCTCCATCATGACCACCCCGACACGGCGCATTTCGGCGTCCTCAGTCGCTCGCGTGCAGCGCACGCCATGCTCCCTGCGTCCTTGGCCTGCTTGGTCGGGGCGATCATCCGCCCACGCTCCCCTTCAGCCCCGGCGCCTCGACCAGGTCGCGGGCGGCTTCGCCCGGCGGGATCATCGGGAAGCAGTTCTCCTCGGCGGTGACGCGGACGTCGAGCAGGACCGGGCCCTCGGTCTCGAGAGCCTGCCGCATCGTCCCCTCCAGGTCCTCGGCGCGGTCGACCCGCAGGCCGGTGGCGCCGAACGCCTCCGCCAGCTTCACCCAGTCGGGGCTGGAGCCCATCACGACCGAGCTGTAGCGACGGTCCCAGAACAGCTCCTGCCACTGGCGGACCATGCCCATGTAGCCGTTGTTCATAAGGAAGACCTTGACCGGGATCTGCTCGCTGACGCAGGTCGCCAGCTCCTGGACGTTCATGATCAGGCTGCCGTCTCCGGCGACGCAGACGACGGTCTGGTCCGGGCAGGCGACCTTGGCGCCGACCGCCGCCGGCAGCCCGAAGCCCATCGTCCCCAGCCCGCCCGAGTTGATCCAGTGCCGCGGCTGCTCGAAGCCGAAGTACTGCGCGGCCCACATCTGGTGCTGGCCGACGTCGGAGGTGATGATCGCGTCCGGGGCGACCCGGTGCAGGGCTTCGATCATCGCCTGCGGCTTGATCTCGCCGTCGCTGGCGGGCTCGTAGTAGAGCGGGTGCTCCCGCAGCCAGCCGCGCAGCGTCGCCCACCACTCGTCGAGCCGGCTGGAGTCGGTCTGCAGTGCGCGGTACTCGCGCGTCAGTTTCGGCAGCACCTGCTTGACGTCGCCGACGATCGGGATGTGGGCGCCGACGTTCTTGGAGATCTCGGCCGGGTCGACGTCGATGTGGATCACTTTCGCGTGTGGGGCGAACTCGGAGAGCTTGCCGGTGATGCGGTCGTCGAAGCGGGCGCCGATCGCGACGATCAGGTCGGCCTTGTCCATCGCGTGGTTGGCGGTGTAGGTGCCGTGCATGCCGAGCATCCCCAGCCAGTGCTCGCCAGATGCCGGGTAGCCGCCCAGCCCCATCAGAGTCGAGGTGACCGGGAAGCGATCGGAGGCGGCGAGCTCGCGCAGCTCCTCGGCGGCGTTGCCGTTGATGACGCCGCCGCCGGTGTAGAAGATCGGCCGGCGGGCGTTGGCCATCGCTTTGGCGGCGATCCGGATCTGTTTGATGTTGCCCTCGAGGCTCGGCTTGTAGCCCGGCAGCTCGACCGGCTCGGTCCGCGGCTCGTAATCGATGTCGGCGCGCGAGAGGTCCTGCGGGATGTCGAGCAGGACCGGCCCCGGGCGCCCGGTCGAGGCGACGTGGAAGGCCTCGTGGACGTACTCGGGAATCTGGCGCGGGTCGGTGGCCTGGAAGGAGTGCTTGACGAAGGGCAGGGTGGCGCCGAGGATGTCGGCCTCCTGGAAGCCGTCGGTGCCGATCAACTCGGTCCGGACCTGGCCGGTGATGAACACGGTCGGGGTCGAGTCGAGCATCGCGTCGGCGATCGCCGTGATCAGGTTCGTGGCCCCGGGACCGGAGGTTGCGAAGGCGACCCCGACCTTGCCGGAGGCGCGGGCGTAGCCCTCGGCGGCGTGGCCGGCGCCCTGCTCGTGGCGGACCTGGACGTGGCGGAAGTCGGCGTCGACGACCGCGTCGTAGATCGGCAGGTTGGCGCCGCCGGGAATGCCGAAGACGTCGGTGACACCCTCGGCCTTCAGGGACTCCATCAATGCGTCGGCGGCTCTCATCGGAAAATCGATGCTAGCAGCGGCGCTGCTAGCGCCCCCCGCCGCGGCGGCCCCCGGCTTCAGGCCTGGGCGGCCGGCGAGCGGGCCGGGTTCCAGCGGGTGCGGGGGTCGATCGAGCCCTCGATCGCGTTGCCCTTGTGGCGCTCGATGATCCCCAGCAGCGACTCGACCAGCTCCTCGCCGAGGTAGTTCGGCTCCAGGCCGAGGTCGAGCAGGCTGGTGTTGACCGCGTTGTAATAGTGCTCTTCCTTCTCGACCCGCGGGTTGTCGACGTGGTCGATCGTCACCTCGTAGCCGAGGTGGGCGGCGGCGGCCTTGACCAGCTCGGCCAGCTCCAGCACCGAGAACTGCTCGGTGAACTGGTTGAAGACGCGGAATTCGCCCGCCTCGGCCGGGTTGGCGACGGCCAGCTCGACGCAGGCGAGGGTGTCGCGGATGTTGAGGAAGCTGCGGGTCTGGCGGCCGGCGCCGTAGACGGTCAGCGGGTGGCCGACCACCGCCTGCAGGCAGAAGCGGTTGAGCACGGTGCCGAACAGCTCGTCGTAGTCGAAGCGGGTGATCAGCCGCTCGTCGCGGTTGGTCTCCTCGGTCTCGATCCCGTAGACGACCCCCTGGTTGAGGTCGGTCGCGCGCAGGCCCCAGGTGCGGCAGGCGAAGTGGATGTTGGTCGAGTCGGCGACCTTCGAGCAGTGGTAGAGCGAGCCCGGCAGCTTCGGGTAGGGGAGCACGTCCCGGCGGCCCTTGTGCTCGATCTCGATGTAGCCCTCCTCGATGTCGATGTTGGGCTGGCCGTACTCGCCCATCGTCCCCAGCTTGACCAGGTGGGCGTCGGGGACGTGGTCGCGGAGGGCGAAGAGGAGGTTGAGGTTGCCGATGATGTTGGCGCTCTGGGTCTCGGCGGCGCGCTCGCGGGAGAGCATCGAGTAGGGCGCCGACGCCTGCTGGCCGTAGTGGACGACCGCCTCGGGCCGGGTCTCGGCGACGACCTCTTCGAGGAAGTCGCCGTTCTCGATCCCGCCCTGGTAGAAGCGGACCCGCTCGCCGGAGACCTCGTGCCAGACCTCGATCCGCTCCTCCAGCGGCCGGATCGGGGTCAGCGAGGCGCTGCCGTGTTCGGAGTGCCAGCGGCGGCGGTTGAAGTTGTCGACCACCGCGACCTCGTGGCCGGCGGCGGAGAATCGCAGCGCGGTCGGCCAGCCGAGGTAACCGTCGCCCCCGAGGATCAGGATTCGCATGAACGGCGCAGCTTAGTTGAATCCCGCAGATGCCAAGTTCGGTCGCGGGGCCCAACGGAGGTCGGCTGAGCGCGCTCGCGGCGCGCAACGGCGGCCGGTTCGGACTGGCGGCGCTGGTCGCGATCCTGCTGCTGGGGCTGGGCCTGCGGCTCGACTACGCGATCGAGGGACAGGCGCCCGTCTTCGACGCCAAGGCCTACGCGCGGATCGCCGCCCACCTCGAGGCCGGCGACGGGTTCACGGCCGGGCGCAGGGCGACCCAGCCCTCGACCAACTACTCGCCCGGCCTGCCGCTGCTGGTGGCGGGGATCTACGCGGTGACCGGCGGCGTCAACGGCGAGCTGGCGCGGATCGTGCTGGCGCTGATCGCGGCGCTGGCGGTGCCCTTCACCTACCTGCTGGGACGGCGGCTGGGAGGGGTCGCCGCCGGCCTGATCGGCGCCGCCGCGGTCGCGGTCTACCCAGCCCTGCTCGAGTACGGCGGGATGCTGATGAGCGAGCCGCTGGCGGCGACCCTACTCGCCGCGGGGGTCCTGGCCCTGCTCTGGGCCGGGGATGGCCGGAGGGTTGATGGCGAGCCCGGCGACACTGGGTCGGGAACCGGCACCTGGTGGCGCTGGCTCCTCGCCGGCGCCCTCCTCGGCGCCCTCAGCCTGGTCCGCCCGGAGTACCTCGCCGTCTCGCTCCTCCTCGCCCTCCTGGTCGCCGCCCGCGGAGTGTGGTTGTCCTTTGTCACACATAGGTTGACAAAGGACAACCACGCCCCGGCTGGGTTGACGAAGGACAACCACGCCGAGCGCGGTGGGCTCAGCTGGCGGCGGTCGTTGGGGGCGGCGGCGCTCGTACTGGTCGGGATCGTCGTCGTGCTGGCGCCGTGGACGGTGCGGAACGCGGTCGCGCTGCACCGGTTCGTGCCGGTCTCGACCGGCGGCGGGCAGGTGCTGTTCGCCGGGACCTACCTGCCCTCCGGCGGCGACCCGGAAAAGGTCGGGGCCGAGGTGGTCGAACGGCACTCGGAACTGTTCGCCCCCCGGGCCGTTCAGAACCTGCGGCTGGAGCAGATCCTCGCCCGCCTCGCCCACCACCGCTACCCAGAACTCGAAGCCGACGAAGCGCTGTCGAAGATGGGCAAGGAACAGCTCTGGAACGGGATCACCGAAAAGCCGCTCGAATACGCCGGCTTCGTCGCCGCCAAGATCGGCCGCGTCTGGGCCCACGGCCCCCGCGACGTGATGCGCGAGGAGCTCTGGGAAGCGCTGCACTGGGCGCTGCTCGGCTTCGGCCTGCTCGGCCTCGCCGTGCTCCTCCGCCGGCGCCGCTGGGAGGCGGCGCTGATCGCCGCCGTCTTCCTCGCGATCACCCTCGTCACCGCTGTCACCGTCGCCTCGCCGCGGCGGGTGCTGGTGATGCTGCCACTGCTCGCCGCCTGCGCCGGCTTCGGGGTCGTCTGGCTGGACGCGCAGAGCCTGCGGCTCGGCCCGCCCGGCCAGACCGACCCGAAGCCCGCCCCGGACTCTTAGATCGCCCGGGCCGGAGCCCCTAGTCCATGTTGTACTTCGCGGTGAAGACCAGCTTGATGTAGGTCGCCGTGTCAGCGCCTTTGAACACGCACTTGTAGTTGACCACGTCCGGTTCGGTCTGGACGACGGTCGGCGTGCAGCGGAAGCCTTCGTAGACCTTCGGCTTCTCGATCCGCAGGCTGAGCATCTTGTTCATCACCTTCTTCGCGGTCTTGCAGGTCGCGAAGCTGGCCTGGCGCGGGTCGAGGTTCCAGGCGGTGACGAAGCCCTTGACGTTCCTGGTGGTGACGTTTTGCGAAGTGGTCGTGCAGACCTTTTCGGCGCCTTCCGTGGGCATCGCGCTGGCGCTGCTGGCGGCGAGCGCCACCACGCCGAGCGCCGCGAGCACGGCGAGGAGAGCGAGTCGCTTCACTTTGTCCTCCTTGGGGACGGTTGATTGCTGAGGGATGATTCGCCGCCTTGCCCCGCCGCCCTGCGCCCGCATGCCCGCTCCCGCCCGCCCCCCGGATAGCCTGAAACGCCCTTGACCGCCCCCGCCTGGATCCGCGCCCTGCCCGGGCGCTACGGCCGCCGCACCCTGGTGGCGCTGGCGCTGATCGCGGTGCTCGGCCTCGGCCTCCGCGCCTATGCCGTGGTCCACCCGGTCGCCAACCCGGCCGACGACTCCCACGCCTACTATGGGCTCGCCGCGGCGCTCTACGAAGAAGGCAGCTACGGCAACTCCGAATTCCACGACTCGAGCGACTGGTCGCCGGGGGCGCCGCTGCTCTACGCGGTCAGCTTCTACCTCACCGGCGGCGCCCGCGAAGGGACGGCGCGGATCGTCGAGGCGCTGCTCGGCGTCGCCGCGATCCTCGTCGTCTTCGCCCTCGCCGAGCGGCTCGGCGGCCGCCGCAGCCGACGCGGTCGCTGGACCGGCCTGCTCGCCGCCTTCGGGATGGCGGTCTACCCCGCCTTCATCCACTCGACCGGCGAGCTGATGAGCGAGCCGCCGGCGATCCTCACCCTGCCCGCCGCCATCCTCGCTTTCCTCTGGGCGGGCGAGAAGGAGCGCTGGTGGGCCTGGCTCGTCCCCGGCCTCCTCTTCGGGCTGACGGCGATGTTCCGCCCCGAGTACCTGTTCGTCGCCGCCGTCTTCGTCGTCCTCGCCGCGATCCGGATCTGGCCCGGGCGCGGCCCGCGCCCGGCGCTGGCCGGCGCCGGCGCCGTCCTCCTCGCGGTCCTGGTCGCGATCGTTCCGTGGACGGTCCGCAACCTGATCGTGCTCGAACGCCTGGTGCCGATCTCGACCGGCAGCGGCAAGGCCCTCTACGTCGGCACCTTCTATCCCGCCGACGGCGAATACCAGAAGGTCAAGGCGACCCTTTACCACCGCTTCACCGGCAGGACCCTCTCGCCGTACTCGGAAGCGCTCAACAACGTCGACCCGACCCCGCTCTTCAACCGCGTCGCCCGCGAATACAACGAAGCGCGGGAAGCCAGGGGCGAACCGCCGCTCTCCCGCGACGCCGCGCTGGGCAAGATCGGCAAGGAAAACTTCTCGAAGTACTTCGGCGAAGACCCGCTCGCCTACCTGGGGATGACCGCCCGCAAGATCGGCAGGATCTGGTCGAGCGGGGTCGGCGAAGCGATGAGCTCGACCCCGGGCCGGATCGTCCAGCTGCTGCTGGTCTTCGGCGGCCTGGCCGGGTTCGTCCTGCTCGGGGTGCGTCGGCGCTGGTGGGAGCTGGTCGCCCTGGCGACCCCGATCGTGATCGTCACCGCGGTCGGCGCGATCTCACTGGCGGCCCCGCGCCGCAACGAGGTGCTGATGACGCTCGTCTTTCCGCTCGCCGCCGTGGCCCTGTCGAGCGCCGCCTCGGCCCTATCCTCTCGGCGCGAATGGTCGCGTCCGCAATCCCCGTCGCCAGCATCTTCCCAGCCGAGCTGACGGCGCTCCGCAGCGCCGGCATCGTCATCGGCCTGCTCCTGATCGCCTACGCGGTCTGGCGTCGCCGCTCCCTCCGCAACGCCGACGTCCTCCTCCTCGGCCTCACCGGCCTCGCCCTGCTGATCGTCTCCGGGACCGAAATCGTCGACGGCCTGCTCTCCGCCTTCTCCTTCGAAAAAGGCAACGGCGGCCGCATCCTCGGGCTCGCCGTGTTCGCGATCTTCGTCCTCTTCGTGCTGATCCTGCGGGCCTTGGCGGTCGGGGCGCGGAACGCGCGCCAGCTCTCGGCCGCGCTCGAGGGCCTGGCCTGGGAGGAGTTCCGCCAGGCGCACCTGCCGGAGCGCTTCGAGGGCAGGATCGCGATCCTCGTCCCCGCCTACAACGAGGCCGAGAACATCGGCGTCGTCCTCGACCAGATGCCGGCCGAGGTCTGCGGCGTCCGCACCGAGGTCCTGGTCGTCGACGACGGCTCCCGCGACGGC
>JAFDWC010000309.1 GCA_018268655.1 Actinomycetota bacterium | reverse complement strand
CCTCGATCGCCGCCCGCGCCTCGTCGAGGCCGCTGGTCGCGTGCTGGTGCGCCCGCTCGATCGCCGACTCCAGCTCCGGCACCGCCTGGTGGCGGCGGGCGAGCAGCCGCGCCCCTTCGAGCTCGACCGCCAGCGCCGAGAGCGAGTGGGCGAGGACGTCGTGCATCTCGCGGGCGATCCGGCCCCGCTCCTCCAGCGCCGCCGCTTCGGTCCGCGCCGCCAGCGAGCGCTTCTCCTCCTCGATCAGCACCCGTTCGCGCGAGTTCTGCTCCTCGCTGACCCGGGCCAGGTTGGAGATCATGAAGGTGAAGGCGAAGCCGAGCCCGATCCAGAGGGCGACGAAGACGTTGTTGCCGCTGGCGACGACCATCGAGTCGACGATCAGGACGGTCGGGATCGTCACCACCAGCGCGTTCAGCCGCGGCAGCCGGCGAGCGGCGAGGCCGACCCCGACGTAACAGCCGATCACCGCGGTGCCGCTGGTCTGGACGACGGCCACGGCCGCCGAGCCGAAGCAGATCCCGAACGAGAGCACCATCACCCAGCGGATCGAGCCGGGGTCGAAGGCGAACTCGACGAAGAGGACGGCGACGACCGTGAGCAGGCCGAGCATCGCGATCAGCCCGTCGCCGTGCAGGGACGGGGTCGGCAGCTGCAGGACGAGGCCGGCGAGCAGCACCGACAGGGCGAAGATCCCGAGCGCCGGGGCGAAGCGGGCGTGGTTGCCGCCGCGGCTGGAGACGCGCCGGATCAGGTTCGCCTCCGGCGCCGGCTCCTCGCTCCAGATCCGCTGCAGCAGGCCCTTCGCCTGCGCCAGGGTGGCTTCGCTCATGCCCACAGCGTAGGAGCTGGCGGGCCCGGCTTCATCGGCCCCCGGGCCGATCGCCGCGACTCGGTCTCAACCCCCGGGTTGAGGGGCAAGTTCGGCGCTGGCGCCGATGAAGAGGAGGGCGGTCGCGACCTATGGTGGCGCCATGGACACCACCATGCGGACCCGCCCCCAAACGGCGGCGCCAGACCTCGGGGAGCGGCCCCGCACCGAGGCGGCGATCTCAGTCAGAGGGCTGAAGAAATCGTTCGGCGCGGTCGAAGCCGTGCGCGGCATCGACCTCGACGTCCCCCACGGCGAGATCTTCGCCTTCCTCGGGCCGAACGGGGCCGGCAAGACGACCACGGTCGAGATCCTCGAGGGCTTCCAGCGGGCGGATGCCGGCGCCGTCTCGGTGCTCGGCGCCGACCCGGCGCGGGCGCCGCGCGGCTGGCGTGAGCGGGTCGGGATCGTGCTGCAGGAGTCCCCCGGCGAGATCGAGCTGACGGTGCAGGAGTGCATGGAGTTCTACGCCGGCCTCTACACCGCCCCGCGCGGGGTCGAGGAAACGCTCGCCCAGGTCGGGCTGCGCGGCGCCGAGGGCCAGAAATCGATGGACCTCTCGGGCGGGCAGCGGCGCCGGCTCGACGTCGCCCTGGCGCTGATCGGCGACCCCGAGCTGCTCTTCCTCGACGAGCCGACCACCGGCTTCGACCCCTCCGCCCGGCGCCAGTTCTGGGACGTGATCGCCGGCCTCCGCGAGCTCGGCAAGACGATCTTCCTCACCACCCACTACATGGACGAGGC
>JAFDWC010000308.1 GCA_018268655.1 Actinomycetota bacterium | reverse complement strand
TCAACGCCATTTGTGCATTATTGACGTCTCTATAGCGACGTCAAATACACAACGATGATCTTGACCGGTGACCGCGCGCCCAGCACCGGGCGGTTGACGCGCCGGCCGGCCCTCAGCGCTCGAGCAGCTCCCGGATCCGCGCCAGCTGCTGCTCCTGCTCGGGCGTGCTGGCGACGATCATGCCGCGGTCGTAGGCCTGCCGCAGCAGTTCGAGCCTGGTCATCAGCTGGTCGAAGACGGACAGGTACTCGTCGTCGCTGATTCTGCTGAGGTCGCTCTCGTCGCTGATGCCGCTCTCGAGCGGCGGCTCGAGCCGGACCGCCAGCGGGGTGAGGTCGCCTTCGAGGCGGCGGGCGCCGGGCTCGCCGACCAGGGAGACGAGCTCGTCGTATAGCTCCTGCTCGTCCTCGTCGCGGGCCGTCACCATCCCCAGCCACCAGGCGCGCATCAGGGCGCCGACGCGGTGGGAGAGGGCGCCGCGAACCCGCAGCAGGCGCTCCTCGGTGACCTCGACCTCGACCTCGGCCTCGTCTGGATCCATCACAGCGAGTATCGGGGTTGGGCCGGCGGCGCTTTCGCGGCTGGGCGCCCGCGGGCCTCAGCGGCGGCGCTGGAAGTGGGCGTAGACGAACTCCTGCACGGCGCCGCTCGGGGTCCGGTGCTGGTGCGGGTGCGAGGAGACGAGCGCGTAGCCATCGCCGAGCAGCGCCGCGATCTCCTCCGCGTCGCGGCGGGCGACCGGGAGGCCGCTGCATTCGCTCGGGCCGGCCGGGCCGAAGCCGGCGAGGACGAGGTGGCCGCCGGGCGCGAGCGAGCGCTCGAGGGTCCGCAGGTATCCCTCGCGATCGGCCTCGGTGACCATGAAGTGGAATGCAGCCCGGTCGTGCCAGAGCTCGAAGCGGCGGCCGAAGTCGTGGTCGCGGAGGTCGGCCTCGACCCAGATGATCGCGGCCGCCCGCTCTCCCAGCCCCGCCCGCGCCCGGGCCAGTGCCGCGGCCGAGATGTCGGCGACGGTGAGGTCGGTGTAGCCGGCTTGGCTCAGCGCCGCCGCCAGGCCGGCGGCGCCGCCGCCGGCGTCGAGGATCCCGGCCTGGCGGGGCAGCCGCGCGGCGGCGATCAGCTCGAGCGAGGCGGTCGGAGCGGCCTCGGTCCAGCTCAGCTCGTCGGCCCGGCGCTCGCGGTAGCGGCGCTCCCAGTGGTCCGTCCCGCCTGCGGTCGAGCTCGTCGCTGCCATCGGTCCCAGGGTAGCCCGGCGCCACCACGGTCCCCCGACCAGCCGGGCCCGACCGACCTGGCATCATCGCCAGGATGACCGGCACCCCGGCCGCCGCCCAGCACCTGCGCGACCTGGCGCTGCTGCGGCGCGTCCGCGACCGGATCGACCGCGAGTACGCGCAGCCGCTCGACGTCGAGGCCCTCGCCCGCGACGCCCACATGTCGGCCGGGCATTTCAGCCGCCAGTTCCGCGCCGCCTACGGCGAGTCCCCCTACAGCTACCTGATGACCCGCCGGATCGAGCGGGCGATGGCGCTGCTGCGCCGCGGCGACCTCAGCGTCACCGAGGTCTGCTTCGAGGTCGGCTGCTCCTCGCTCGGCACCTTCAGCAGCCGCTTCACCGAGCTGGTCGCGAGCGGC
>JAFDWC010000307.1 GCA_018268655.1 Actinomycetota bacterium | reverse complement strand
GGCCGGGAGGAGGAGGTGGTGGAGGCGCTGCGCGAGCGCGACCTGGTCGAGCGGGCGATGGTCTCGACGATGGAGATGCACACGCTGAAGCGCATCCTCGAGCTGGAGCCGCGGCTGCGCCGGGGCTGGACCTTCCCGAAAACCAGCCGCGACTGGACCAAGCGCCCCTGGGCCCGCCCGGCCCTCCCCTTCGCGCTCGCCGGGATGCGTTTCCAGCTGCCGGGCCTGGCGGCGCAGAAGCTGCCCCAGTTCGGGGTCTTCGCGATGTGGGTCTACCACCCGCTCGTCAGCGCCCGCCTCGCCCGCATCTGCGAGCTCTCCGGGGTCGAGCTGATCGCCTGGACGGTCGACGAGGAGAAGCGGATGCGGAAGCTGGTCGAGCTCGGTGTCGACGGGATCGTCTCCAACGACCCACGCCTCTTCGACCGCCTCTGATCCACGACTTCGATCTTTCCCCCACCCCAGTGGGGAAAAGATCGGTACCCCGATCTTTCCTAGATCGTGCCGGGGGTGGTGCCGGGGCGACCGCGCCTGACCCGCACCGCCGACTCCAGGTCCTCCTGACTGAAGCCGCCGACGACGTCGCCGTCGAGCGCGTAGCGGTAGAGGGCGACGCCGAAGATGCCGCCGAGCGCCTTCGAGACCAGCAGCGCCACGCCCAGGACCAGCGCCCCGATCACGATCAGCAGCGCGCCGGCGAAGCCGACCGAGGGCCAGATCACGATCCCGGCCACGATCAGCGCCAGCGCCGGCAGCATGCCGAGCAGGAAGACGGCGCCGCCAATCGCCAGGTTGCCGGTGATCTGCTGGCCCCAGCGGGCGCGGAAGAGCGAGGCGGAGCGCTTCAGGGTCGCGATCGGGCCGGTGCCCTCGATCGCGATCACCGGCACCGCGAGGAAGGTGACCAGCGACCAGGCGGCCCCGACCAGGCGGCCGGCGATGTCGCCGAAGGCGCCGCCCTGCTCCTCGAGCAGGCCGATGATCACCCCGACCGCGGTCGCCAGCGCCGCCCAGCCGCAGATCGCGACGAAGTTCGCCCGCGCCACCGCGAGCCCGTCGGCGACCGTCGCCCCCTGGCCGCGGAAGATCCGGTCGGCCGCGGCGGCGAGGCCGACGCTGAAGTAGGTCCCGACCACGCTCAGCACGTAGATCCCGAGCACGATGAAGGGGATCCCGGCCCCGTAGCTGTGCTGGTCGAGGAAGAAGACCCCCGGCCCGAGCAGGAGGATCCCCAGCAGGATCGTCGCGATGCCGCCGTAGAGCGGGAAGCGGATCAGTTCGCGGTGCTCGCTCAGCAGCGCCCAGCTCTTCTTGGTCAGCGCCCAGCCGCGCTTGATTCGCCTCATCTCAGGACATTTCGGCAAGGCCGGGGGTTCGCTTGACCCCCCGTTCCTCGAAGTAGTCCCACTCGAGCTGCCCGAGCGCGGTCGCCGGCGGGTCGGCGTAGACCCACTCGCGGGCGATTCGGTGCCAGTTCCGTTTCGCCCGCAGCTGCCCGAGCACGGCGACGACGCCGACCTCCATCCGCCGGCCCATCAGCTCGTCGGCTGGGATCGACTCGCGCCGCATCAGGTCGAAGTACTCCGAGCGCGGGTCGTTCATCGACTCGATGATCTTCATCACCCGCCGCGGCGAGATCTCGATCTCG